>NZ_JBFUMK010000014.1:0-150405 GCF_054049415.1 Roseateles sp. P5_D6
AGTGATCGCCCAGCTGCCGCGCGTCGTCGTGACCGGCCACGCCCAGCGTGAAGTGGCTCAACTGCCTCGCGTCGTGATCGTCGGCTACAGCGAAGCCACCCTGGCCCGCCAGACCCTGGCTGCCGCCAAGACCACCGCAAAGCGCGGCTGAGCCGGGCGCCGTCTGAACATGCGAATGACGTCCTGTCCCACCACCGTCGAGCCGAGTCGCCAGTACTGCTGAGCCAGTACTGCCGACTCGGCTCGGCCTATTCCAGAATCTCCTTCAGCCGTGCCCGGTCAAAGCCGATGACGCGCTGGCCGCGCACGACCAGGGTCGGCGTGCCGACGGCGCCCAGGGCCTGGTAGTCGCTCAGGCACTGGGCATCGCGCTCGATGAAGCACTCGCTGAAGGGCACGCCCTCCTGAGTCATCCAGCGCCGCGCCGCCAGGCAATAGGGGCAGGTCTCGGACGAGATCATGCGGATATCGCCCGGCTTGGCGCGCTGCTTCAGCAGTTCGCCGTCCTGCGCTGCAACATGCCCGCGCCAGGCCCAGGAGGCCAGCGCGGTCAGCGCAACGACGACGAGCAGCGAAAGCGGGGGCCACTTCATGGCCCCATGCTAGACCGGCTCAATAAACCTCGGGAACGATGATGTCGTCCGGCACGGGGTTGCGCAGGTAGTCCTCGCGGCGTTCGCGCGCGGGCAGATCGATGTCGGCGTGCGGTACCTCCTGGTAGGGCATCTGGCCCAGCAGGTGATGGATGCAGTTCAGCCGCGCGCGCTTCTTGTCATCCGCCGGCACGACCCACCAGGGCGATTCGGGGATGTGGGTGCGCTCCAGCATCACCTCCTTGGCCGAGGTGTAGGCCTCCCAGCGCCGGCGCGACTCCAGGTCCATGGGGCTCAATTTCCACTGCTTGAGCGGGTCGTGGATGCGGCCCAGGAAGCGCACGCGCTGCTCGTCGTCGCTGATCGAGAACCAGTACTTGATCAGCTGGATGCCCGAGCGCTGCAGCATGCGCTCGAACTCGGGCGCCGAGCGGAAGAACTCCTCGTACTGCTCGTCGGTGCAGAAGCCCATCACGCGCTCGACACCGGCGCGGTTGTACCAACTGCGGTCGAACAGCACGATCTCGCCGGCCGCCGGCAGGTGCGACACATAGCGCTGGAAGTACCACTGCGTGCGCTCGCGGTCGTTGGGCGCCGGCAGCGCGGCCACTCGGCACACGCGCGGGTTCAGCCGCTGCGTGATGCGCTTGATGACGCCCCCCTTGCCCGCCGCGTCGCGGCCCTCGAACAGGATGACGACCTTGTGGCCCGTGTGCTGCACCCAGTCCTGCAGCTTGACCAGTTCGCTCTGCAGGCGGAACAGCTCGCGGAAGTAACGCCGCCGCTCGATGGCTTCACCGGCCGGCGCGTCGCTGGCCATCACACCGTGTTCTCGGTCCTCGAGCTCAAGCTCCAGTTCCTCGTCGAAATCGTCCTGCAGGTCGCGGTGAATGCGCTTCACCAGTTCGTCTTCGATGTGGCTCACGAGGGCTCCCGGCCGCAACGGCGGCTGTAGGCCGCGAGCCTAGGCGGGCGATATGGCGCGACTGTGACAAGGAGCTTGACGACATCGTTTACACACGTAATCATTCGCCATCGTTTACGCTCGTAATCAATGACCAGGCCACCCACCCCCATCAGCGACGCCGAAGCCCAGGTCATGCGCCTGCTTTGGCAGCGCGCTCCCCAGGCCGCCGACGAGATCGCCGCGGTGCTCGGGCCCCGGCAAGGCTGGCAGCTTGCCACCGTGAAGACGCTGCTGAACCGGCTGCTGAGCAAGGGCGCCGTGACGGCCGAACGCGACGGCCGGCGCTTTCTGTACGCGCCTGCCGTACCCGAGGACGCCTGGGTGGCCGACACCGGCCTGTCGCTGATCGACCGGCTGTTCGGCGGGCGCCTGGCGCCGCTGGTGGCGCAGTTCGCGTCGGAACGCAAGCTGAACGCGGACGACATCGCGGCGCTGAAGGCGCTGCTGAAGGAGCAGGGGCATGAGTGAGCGGCTGCTGGTGGTGTTGCTGCAGCAGGCTCTGTTGCTGAGCGTAGGCGTCATGCTGATCGCCGCGCTGCGGCCGCTGCTGCTGAGGCGCCTGGGCGCAGGCAGCGCCTACGCGGCCTGGCTGCTGGTGCCGGCGCTGTTGCTGACGCTGCTGCTGCCCCGGCCGGCGCAGGAGCCGCTGCGCGTGGTGCTGCAGGCCACGGGCAGCGCCCAGACGCTGGCCGCGCCTGCGCTGCCAGCGCCGCCGCCGGATCACGCGGCAGCCTGGTTGGCGCTGTGGCTGGGCGGCGCATCGCTTTTCGCCGCGACCCAGTTCTGGCGGCAATGGCGGCTGACGCGCCTGGGCCAACAACTGCCGGCCGGCAGCAGCCCCGCCCTCGTCGGCTTGCTGCGGCCGCGCGTCGCGCTGCCCGTCGATTTCGAACAGCGCTTCTCGCCTGCCGAGCGCGAGCTGATCCTGGCCCACGAGCAGGTGCATCGCGACCGACTGGACAACCTCTGGAACCTCCTCGCCTGCGCGCTGACGGCGCTGCATTGGTGGAACCCGCTGGCCTGGTGGGCCGCGCGCCGTATGCAGGCGGACCAGGAACTGGCTTGCGATGCCGCCGTGCTGGCGGCCCGGCCCGGCGCGCTGGCCGACTACACGGGAGCCCTGCTCGCCGCCCACGATCTCACGCCCCACGGCGCGCCGCTGGCCAGCCGCTGGGGCAGCTCCCACCCCCTCGTCGAAAGGATCGCGATGCTGAACCGCCCCCTACCCCTGAACCGCCGCCGCGCGCTGCTGCTCGCAGCCGGCGTGGCCGCCGTCTCCACTCTGGCCTATGCGGCGGAAAGCCCACCTCCCGCAGCCGGCGCCGGCTTCATCGAGCTGCAGCTGAAGGTGGAGCGCAGCCAGGGTGGCGACAAGTCGACCGTCGAGGCACGCGTCATCGGCCGCGACGGCGAGCGTGTGATGCTGCGGCTCGAAGCCATGGCCGGCGACGAGCCAGGTTGGGTGAAGGAGCCGCTATCGATCACGCTGTGGCCGAAAAAGGCCGGCGACTCGGCGCTCATCAAGACTCAGATCAGCCATGGCGAGCCGGGCGTGGAACTCGGCCACCCCAGCGTGATGTCGGCCTGGGGTCAGAAGGCCCGCATCGAGATGACCCGCGCCGGCTCGGACGAAAAGTTCGCACTGGAGCTGACCCCCACGGCCTTGCCCGCCAACTTCCAGCCGCCGAAAAACACCTTCTGAGCGAGGAGGCCGCTACAGTGCCGCCTCCCCGAATCCGCCCCCCTGCAATGAGCCTCGCCGACCTCCGCGCGGCGCTGAACGCCGAGCTTTCGGCCACGCCCGAGTACTACGACTTCAAGGTGCTACACAGCGAGCGCGACGGCGTGCTGTGGCGGGTGACGCTGGAGCCGGGCTATGTGTTCGCCGAGGGCCAGCGGCCGGGTGTGGCCTCGGCGCAGGCGCTGCTGGACGACAGCCTGGACGGCGCCTCTGCGTGGTGGGGCGCGCCGAGCAAAGGCGGCGCCAGCGTGCTGGCCGTGCTGGCCGAGGACGACCAGCTCGTGCTGCAGAACGCCAGCGGCCCGCCGCCGCCGGCCGGGCACCTGCTCCGCCTCTACCCGACGCGCTTCCTGAACGCCGTGGCCGATGCGTGGTGGGACACGCCCTGGGCCGAACAGGCGCTGGCCTGCCTGCCCGACCTGTCGAACCCACAACCTCTGCACGGCGGCACGGCATTGACCGGCGAGCCCTTCCGCTGGCTGCGCCCGGCGCAACGCGCAGCGCTGGCGCTGGCGGGCCACAGCAGCGGTTTCCTGTGGGGGCCACCGGGCACGGGCAAAACGACGACGCTGGGCGTGCTGCTGGCCGAGTACCTGGACCGCCACCCGCACGCTCGCGTGCTGCTGCTGTCCACCACCAACCAGGCGGTGGACCAGGCCACGCTGGCCGTCGACAAGGCCCTGCACAAGGGCCGCCGCGAGCACCTGCGCGCCGAAGTGCAGCGCCTGGGCACACGCTTCGCCGCCACGGCCTACGAAGGCCGCGAACACTTGATCCCGACGCAGGACCGCGATCTCATCACCCGCCTGGCCCGCGCCGAAGGCCAGCGGCCATCAGCCCGTGATGCGCTCGCGCTCAAGGCCTGGGCCGACCGCGTCGCCGCACTGCGCGACGAGCTGCGCGCCGCTTCGCTGAAGGTGCTGCAACGCTGCCGCCTGGCCAGCATGACGACGACGCGCGCAGCCTTCACGCTGAAGACGCTGCGCGAGCTGCAGCCCGATGGCGAACCGCCCTTCGACCTGCTGGTGTTCGACGAAGCCAGCCAGGTGAGCCTGGCGCATGCCCTCGTGCTGATGCCGCTGGGCCGCGCCCGGCTGTTTGCGGGTGACCCCCAGCAGCTGTCGCCCGTGCTGCGCAGCGACGACCGTCTGGCCCGGCGCTGGCTGGGCCGCTCGGCGTTTACGGAGATGCCGCGCGGGCCGTCCGTCGCGCTGCTGGACGAACAGTCGCGCATGGCGCCGCCGATCGGCGAGCTGGTCAGCCAGCTGTTCTACGACGGCGCGCTGCGCGTGGCGGCAGACGCCGAGGCTTCGGCCAGCTGGCAGGCTGCTCGCCAACGCAGTTTGGGCGACATCGGCGCCAACGTGCATGTGCATGTCCACCATCTGAAGACGGATGGCGGCTGGTCGGCCGCGGAGCGCGGGCCGGTGCGGCGCGAGTCGGCCGAAGCCATTGCAGAGTTGGTGGAGCGTGCGCTGGCCAGCGGCTCATGGCAGGCCGAGGAGCTGATCGTGCTGACGCCGTTCCGTGCGCAACGGGCGCTGATCCGCCAGCGGCTGCGTGCGCGCGGCCTGCCCGAGGCGCTGCGGGTCAGCACCGTGCACCGCGCCCAGGGCAGCGAGGCGCCGGTGGTGCTGTTCGACCCCGCGGATGGCGCCCAGCCCTTCCTGCACGGCGACGAGGCACAGCGCCTGCTCAACGTCGCGCTGAGCCGGGCGCAGGCCAAGCTGGTGCTGTTCGTGTCGCCCGCCGATGCGGCCAGCCCGCTGCTGGCGCCGCTGGTGCAGCGGCTGCGCTTGGCCGGCGACACCCGGGACGCCCTGCCTCTGCAGGAACTGGCGCGCGAGCCGGGCTTTCCCGCCAATGCGCTGGGGCTGCGCGTGGCCGCCGGGCGGCAGGTGGGCGAGGTGGCGCGCATCAGCGCCGACGGGCGTCAGTTCTGGCTGATCAATGCACGCACCGGGGTGGAGCAGCTGATCGACGCGGAGTTCTGGCGCCGGCGCGCACAGGGCGCGCCGGCATAGCCCTTCAGACCGCCGCCGTGATGACGATCTCCACCTTCCACTCCGGCCGCGCCAGGCCGGCGATGACGGTGGCGCGCGGCGGCGTGTGGCCGGCGGGCACCCAGGCGTCCCAGGCGGCGTTCATGCCGGGGAAGTCGGCGCGGTCGGCCAAGTAGATCTGGGCGCGCAGGATGCGGCTCTTGTCGGTGCCAGCGCGCTCCAGCAGCTTGTCGATGGCGGCCAGCACCTGGGCCGTCTGACCGGTGGCGTCGGCGCTGGCGTCCTCGGGCACCTGGCCGGCCAGGTAGGCGACGCCGTTGTACACGGCCATCTCCGACAGGCGGGCGCCGATGTCGAAACGTTCAACGGGGGTGGAGGCGGTCATGCTTTCTTCCGGTGCTTGGTGGATTTGACGGGATGCGATGCCGGCACAGCTTTCTCTGCCTTGTGCCCGAGCTTGCTCTCGGTGCCGGCCAGCAATTTCTTGATGTTGGCCGAGTGGCGCCACACCAGCAGCAAGCCCATGATGATCAGGGCCAGCGCGGCTGGGCCGGCTTCCCAAATGAGCAACTGATACATCGGCGCGAAGGCGGCCGACACGATGGCGGCCAGGGACGAATAGCGGCTGAACCAGGCAATGATGAGCCAGGTCGCCAGCGTCGCAACCCCTAGCAGGGGGTTGAGCCCGAAGATGACGCCGGCCGCCGTGGCCACGCCCTTGCCGCCCTGGAACCTGAAGAACACCGGCCACAGATGGCCAAGGAAGGCTGCCAGGCCCACCAGCGCCGCCGTGCCCTCGCCAAGGCCGTACCTGGGGCCCCAGATCAGCACGGCCAGCACGGGGAGATAACCCTTGAGCGCATCGAACACCAGCGTCAGGATGGCCGCGGCCTTGTTGCCCGAGCGCAGCACGTTGGTGGCGCCAGGGTTGCCCGAGCCATAGGAGCGCGGGTCCGACAGGCCCATGGCGCGGCTGACGATGACGGCAAAGGACAGCGAGCCGACAAGGTAGCCGACGAGGGCGGCCAGCAGGGGGAGGACGGTTTGCATGGGGCGGCATTGTCGTGCAGCCCGGCCGTGTCAATGCTGCCGGGCCCGCCACCAGACCTGCAGCCGCCGCCCCTGCTCCAGCAGGAACAGGATGAAGCGCCCCACCGGCTTGCGCAGGAACGGCAGGTCCTCCGCGAGCAACAGCAAGCCCAGCGGCAACCATTCGATGCCGATGATGGGCAGAAACCAGAACACCGACGCGGCGATGCACAGCAGGCCAGCCGGGATGCGCACCCACACCGCCCGGGGGCTGTGCAACCAAGCCAGGCAGCGCGCGGCACGCCTGGGCAGCAGGGCCTCCAGCTGGGAGTACGCCAGGTCCAGCGTCTCGCGACCGTTCATGGCGGAGGTTCGCGTCGACATCGAAGGCAGTTTCGCGAGCGCCCGCCAGGCATCCCGTAGGACGAGACCGCGAACGCTCAGCGCCTGCCCCGGCCGACCAGCCGCGGCAGCACCGCAAGAACCGCCAGGGCCAGCAGCGCGCTGATCAGCGCCGTCGTCTCCCGGCCCAGGCCGCAGGCCACGCCGATCGCTGCCGTCATCCAGATGCCGGCCGCCGTCGTCAGGCCCTGGGTGTCTTCCTCGGTGCGGTGCTTGATGATGGCCCCGGCGCCGAGGAAGCCGATGCCGGTGACGATGCCCTGGATGACCCGGCTCATGTCCGCCACGGACATGCCGCCGAGCTGCGGCACCAGCACGAACAAGGCTGCGCCCATGGCCACCAGCATGTGTGTGCGGATGCCGGCCGCCTTGCCCTTTTGCTCGCGCTCATAACCGAGCACACCACCCAGCAGCGCCGCGAGCAGCAGCCGCGTCGTGAGGCGGGTGACCTGCTCCACATCGGGCGCATCAGAGAACTCGGACTGCAGGGTCTGGAGGACGGTGGCCCACATGGCCGCCTGCCTGGCAAGCCGCGCGCCCGCGCCGGTTCAGTTCGCGCAGGTCACCGGCCGCGCATCCAGCAGCTCGGTCAGGACCTTTGGCTCGATGCCGACGAGGTAGCCGCGCCGGCCGCCGTTGATGCAGATCTTCGGCAACACCAGGATCGAAGCCTCGACAAACACCGGCATGGCCTTGCGCACGCCGAACGGCGAGGTGCCGCCGACCTGGTAGCCGCTGTGGCGCTGCGCCACCTCGGGCTTGCAGGGTTCGACCTTCTTGCAGGGGATCTGCCGTGCCAGCTCCTTCAGGCTGACCRTGCGGTCGCCGTGCATCAGCACGATCAGCGGCTCGGCCTTCTCGTCCTGCATGACCAGGGTCTTCACGACGGCGTGCTCCTCGACGCCCAGCTGCTTGGACGACTCGGCCGTGCCGCCGTGCTCGACGTAGTCGTAGACGTGCTCGGTGAAGGCGACGCCGGCACGCTTCAGCGCCTGGGTTGCCGGGGTTTCGCTGACATGGGCGATCTTCTTGCTCATCCCTTCATTCTCGGGGAGGTAAAACTTACTCCATCACAGCAAGCAATTATTGTTTTACAGTAAGTTTTCCGTGTTTGCCCTAGGCCACCATGCCCGACTCCTTTTCTGCCGATGGTTTACGGCGCATCCGCCGCCTGGCCTGGGTCGTGCGGCTGCTCTGCCTGCTCGGCGTCGTGGTCATCGGCACCCTGCCCTTCATCTTCTGGGCCGAGGCCGATTGGGTGGCTGACGTGGCGGCGCGCACCTGGAACCTCAGTCGCATACAGCTCGACATGGGCACGCGGCTGTGGGGCCTTGCAGCCTCCATGCTGCCCACGCTGGCAAGCCTGTTCGCGCTGTGGCAGATGTGGTCGCTGTTCGGCTGCTTCGCCCAGGGCGAGTTGCTGGCGCGCCGGCCGGCCCAGCATCTGCGCCGCCTCGGCCTGGGCTTGTGCGCCCTGGCAGCCGCCCAGCCGCTGGGCCAGACGCTGGCCATCCTCGCGCTGACCTGGGGCAACCCCAAGGGCGAGCGCCAGCTGTGGTTCGGCCTGTCGGGTGATCACTATCTCGCCTTGCTCTTCGGCCTGCTGCTGCTGGCCTTGGCCCAAGTGCTGCACGAAGCCGCGCGAGTCGCCGACGAGAACGCCGAGTTCGTCTGATGCCCATCGTCGTCACCCTCGACGTCATGCTCGCGCGCCGCAAGATGCGCTCGCGCGAGCTGGCGGAGCGCGTGGGCATCACCGAGGCGAACCTGTCCCTGCTCAAGAGCGGCAAGGTGCGCGGCGTGCGCTTCGACACGCTGGCGCGCATCTGCGACGCCCTGCAATGCCAGCCGGGCGATCTGCTCGCCTGGGAACCCGGCCCCGAGCCGCCCGAAGAACCCTGACCTGCTTCCTGCCCATGCGCTTTCTGATCCCTTGCCTGCTGCTCGCGGCCTGCGCCGCCCACGCGCAGACCGAAGTCCTGCCGCCCGTCCAGACCGACCTCAAGCGCGACAAGAGCGTGCTGCCCTATGCGCGCATCAACGAGCTGCTGACCAAGCTGAGCAAGCACGGCGAGGGGCTGTTCCGCATGGACTTCAAGGTCGACGCCGAGAAGACCAAACTGCCTCTGCCTGAGCTACGCATGGTGGTGCGAAGCGACGAGGCCGACCACCCGATCCGGGTCGACGGCGAGGGCCGCTTCGACCTGCCCCTGCTGCCCGAGGCCGAGGCCAGGACAGCCGACTTCGCGACCAACGCGCCCAAGGGCCAGATGGCCGTGCGTGGCACCATCGAGCTGACCGTTCCGCCCGAACAGCTGACGATGGCCAAGGTGCGCCAGACCTTGCGCGTCGCGCGCACATTGCGCGAGGAACTGCTGCCTTGGTACTTGCGCTGGCTGTTCCCGCGCATCGAAGCCGTGCGCGTGTGCTCGGCCACGCCCACCTGGGAGCTGGAGTGGCGTGAGAGTGGCCAACTGCTCGGCTTGCCGCTGCCTCAGGCAGTGGGCGAGCGCGACCCAGAAGCCAAGCCCGGCGAGAAAGGCCGCCCCTGCACGCTGCTGACCGGCCAGGAGAACTGGCCCRACGCGGCCCGGCTGTTGCCACCGGCCAGCAGCAAGCTCAGCGTCAAGCTGTAAGGCATGAACCACCGCTGGATCGCGCGCGGCCTGGTTGGCGGGCTGCACCTGGCCTTGCTGGCCGCGCTGTGGCTGCACCGGCCGCCACCGCTGCACCACCCCGGCGAGCGGCGCGTGACGACGGTGCGCCTGCTGGCGCCACGCCTGCAGCAGGCGCCGCCGCCTGCGCCGTCCATCGCCCCAGTGCCGCGCAAGCCGGAGCCCGAGCTTCCCGACATCGCGCCCCTGCCCTTCAGGACCGAGGCGCCTGGCGCCGCCATCCCTGCGCCCACCGCGCCGGCCGAAACCGTTTCTGCCACCACGGCACCGGCCGAGCCGCCACGCACGGCGCTGCGCTTGACTCTGCCGCCCGGCTATGCCGCGTCGTCAGCCGCCGCACGCAACCCGGCGCTGAGCGACCCGCGCAGCAACACGGCGCGGCCGACGTTCGAGGACCGCATCGCTGACGCCACCGGCGGGGCAGGCGCCTGGGTCGAGGAAAGCACCGGCGAGAACCGCTCCCAGGCTGTCGGCGCACTCGGGGACCGCCGCACCGTCATGCGCCGCGGCAACACCTGCGTCGAAATCTTCCGCTCACGCATTGCCGACATGGACCAGTTCAACGGCAGCGTCGCCCCGCGGGCGATCGGCATGGTCGGCAAGCCCTACAAGTGCAAGTGAGCGGCATCGCGCAGCGCCTGGCGCTCGAAGATGTCGCCAAAACCCTCACCCAGCCCCGACAGCGGGAAGCTGAAAAAGGCATAGCGCCCGGCTGGCAACGTCAGCTTCGTCATGCCCGCCGGCACGGCGGCCGACGGCTCGACGGCAACGCAGGCGAGGTAGTCGAAGCCGGCGTCGGACTGGTTGTGCATGACGCCGTAGGTGGTCCTGGCCTCGGTGGCCTGCGCGACCTCGGGGATGCGGGCCACGAAGCGCGGCCACAGGGCCGGGATATCGGGTGACATCGGCGTCGTGCGGATCTGCAGGCCCACGACGGTGACGGCGGGTCGGTCAATGATCTGGAGCGGCATGGCGGTCCTCGAAGTTGCGAACAGGCGCCCGCGGGGGTGCCCACGCTACGACGAACGCTGGGCATCGTTTTCGACAAACCGGTGTCGCGCAGCAATTTCTGCAACACCGCTGCCGGCGCTGCACGCCCAGGCCGGTGCCTCCATCACTGCCCACACCTGTCATGCGCCAGTTCCTCGCCGCTGCCCTGTTTGCCGCCCTGCTCTCGCCCGCCCAAGCCGCCGCGCCGGCCGAACTGTTTGATTTCTGACTCGGCGGGCGAGCAGTTCGAGGCCCAGCGCATGCGCTTCTACGACATCGAACCCGACAGCTTCGATGGGGACGGGGAAGGCAGCACCGACGGCGGCAAGACCTGGACGCTGATCTGGCGATTGCACCACCAACGCACGCGGTCTTGCGCTTGTCCCTAGACTGGCCGGCTCTGAATCTCCCGATCCCGCCATGCCCTTCTCGACCTGGCTGCTGTTCTGCGGCGTCGCCCTGCTGACCTGCTTCTCGCCGGGCCCCGGCGTGCTGCTCGCGATCTCGAACTCTGTCGCCGTCGGGCCGCGCCACACGATGTTCAGTTCGCTGGGCAATGCGGCCGGCCTCTTCGTCGTGTCCGGTGCGGCCACGGCCGGCATGGGCGCGCTGCTGGCGGTATCGGCTTCGGCCTTCCTGGTCGTCAAGATCGTCGGCGCGGGTTATCTCATCTACCTCGGCATCAAGCAATGGCGCAGCGCCCCGCTGCGGCTGGATGCGTCGGCTTCCACCCATCAGCCAACGACGCCGGGCAAGCTTTTTCTGCAAGGCCTGGGCGTGGCCGTCACCAACCCCAAGGCCATCCTGTTCTTCACGGCGCTGTTCCCGCAGTTCCTGGTGCCTGGCGAGTCCCTGGTCATGCAGACCGTGCTGCTGACGATCACCTTCACCGCCCTGGCCCTGGTGTCCCACGCCTTTTATGTCGGCCTGTTCCGCCAGCTGCGCCGCTTCCTGACCGAGGCGCGACATCTGCGGCTGTTCAACCGCATCTCGGGCGGGCTGTTCGTGCTGCTGGGCCTGAGCCTGCTGAGGCTGCGCAACCGCGCCACCTGAACCGGCTCGTCCTTGCGCTCGCGGGCGCAGCAGCGGCGCCGCACTTTGAAGCCCTGAGGGGCATTCATTGAATCGATTCGGTTGACAACCAATTGATCGAAACCGGCTTTATCGGCTGATTTGGAATCAATAGAGTGCCGCCATCGACCATCCGCCGCCAAGGAGCCCCGATGAAAGCACGCACGATCCCCCACGCCGACTCGAAGGTCGCCAACCCAGCCGCCAGTGACCCCACCGGCGGCCGACTCGCAAGGCGACAGGCGCGAGATGAACCAATGAGCATCACCCTGGCGCGCAAGCTGGCGTGGCTGGCCTTGGCCGCTTCATTGGCGCCTGCCGCATCCATGCCGGCACGGGCCCAGGCTGCGGCGGCTCCCGCCACCCTCGCCGCGGAGCGCGACGGCGCCGGCCACACGCTGCAAGACCTTTACCAGGCCGCCTTGAAGGAAGGCGGCGCGCTGACGGTGTATGCCGGCGGCGACGAGGTCACGCAGGGCTTTGGCATCAAGGCGGCCTTCGAGCGCCAGTTTCCCGGCATGAAGCTGAACCTCGTCGTCGACCTCAGCAAGTACCACGATGCGCGCATCGAGGAGGAACTGCTGCGCAAGGACCTGAAGGTCGACGTCGCCCACCTGCAGACGCTGCATGATTTCGACGACTGGGCAGCGCGCGGCTTGCTGCTGCCGTACAAGCCGACCGGCTGGGACCACGTCCCGGCGGCCTACAAGGATCCGCAGGCGCGCTTCACGGGCCTGTTCATGCTGACCTTCGCGAACAGCTACAACCAGACCCTGGTCACGGCAGAGAACGCGCCGCGCGACTACGCCGATTTCCTGAAGCCGGAGTTCAAGAACCGGATCATCATCACCTACCCGCACGACGACGACGCGGTGCTGTACGTGTTCGACAAGATCGTCCAGAAGTACGGCATCGGTTTCGTCGAGAAGCTGCAGGCCAACGGCGTGCAGTGGGTGCGCGGCACGCAGACGCCGCGCGACGCCGTGGAAGCCGGCAAGTACGCGGTGTCAACCGGGACGTCGGGCAACCTCGTACCGATGGAGTCGTCCAGCCTCCGCTTTGTGCTGCCGACCCGCGATCCCTTCCTGACCTGGGCGCAGACCGGCGCGATCTTCAAGGATGCCAAGCACCCGGCCGCGGCGAAGCTGTACGTCAGCTGGACGCTGTCGCTGCCGGTGGCCTCGAACCCGCAGCGGTTCCCGATCCGCGACGACGTCGCGCCGCCGACCGGCTACCAGTCGATCGACAAATACAACACCAGCCCCGAGGACTTCCACGCCTTCATGCGTGACCGTGCACGGGTTGAGCGGCTCAAAAGCCTGTTCGAGCGCCTGATCGGGCCGGTGCAAGGCATTTCGCCGCTGAAGGACTGAACCCACCGATGCCGGCGGCGCTACGGCGATGCCGTGCCGGCCGTGGCCCGTTCCTGCTCGCGCAGCCGCAGCACGCGCCGCTGCACCTTGCCGGTCGTCGTCATCGGCAGCGCGTCGATGAACTCGATTTCCTTCGGGTATTCGTAGGGCGCCAGGCGCGCCTTCACATGGGCCTGCAGGGCCTCCACCAGCGCGGTGCTGCCAGCATGGCCCTCGGCCAGCACGACATAGGCCTTCACCAGCGCGCCGCGCTCGGCATCCGGCTTGGGCACGACGGCCGCGTTCGCCACGGCCGCATGCTTGAGCAGGCAGTTCTCAATCTCGCCGGGGCCGATGCGATAGCCCGCCGCCTTGAAGACGTCGTCCGCCCGGCCTTCGTACCAGAGCGTGCCGTCCCGGTCGCTGCGGGCGAGGTCGCCGGTGCGGCACCAGTCACCCGTGAACTTGGCTTTGGTCGCTGCCTCGTTGTTCCAATAGCCGAGGAAGAAGACGGGGTCGGGATCGCCGTGGCGGTCACGCGCGTTCACGGCCACCTCACCGGTTTCGCCCGGTGCGCATTCCCGACCTTCGTCATCAATGACGGCCACGCGGTGGCCCGGATAGGCCCGGCCCATGCTGCCCGGTTTGGCCGGCCACAAGGCCTGGCAGTTGCCGACCACGTAATTCATCTCGGTCTGGCCGAACATCTCGTTGACCGGCACCCCCAGCGCGTCGCGGCACCAGTTGAACACCGCGTCGCCAACCGCCTCGCCGGCGCTCATCAGCGCGCGCAGCTTCAGCGCATGGCGCTTCGGGCGAGGCTCGGCCTTCATCATGGCCTTGAGCGCCGTCGGGAACAGGAAGGCATGCGTGACGCCGTAGGCCGCCATCAGCTCGAAGGCCTTGGCAGCCGAGAAACGGCCTTGCCAGGCGACGATGGGGCGGCCGAAGTAGAGCGTAGGCAGCAAAGCGTCCATCAGGCCGCCGGTCCAGGCCCAGTCGGCAGGGCTCCAGAAGACGGCGTCCGTCTTCTGGAGCCCCTTGCTGGGCCGAGGCCCTTCATTGCCGCCTCCCATCTCCCGCTCCCCCTTCCCCAGGGAAGAGGGCCTGATCGTCTCAGTGACATCGGGAAATGGATCGAAGCCGAACCAGTTCTGGCTGGCGACAAAGCCGGTCAGGTTGCCAATCAGCGCCCGCTGCGGGATCAGCGCGCCTTTGGGGTTGCCGGTGGTGCCGCTGGTGTAGATCAGGATGGCCGGGTCGTCGGCCTGAGTGGCCACCGGCTTGAAGCGTGCCTCTTCGGCCTGCAGGGCCTGCATCCACGGCAGCTCGTCGCAATCCACCGGGCATTCGCCCACGACCAGGATGCGGCGCAGCGCCGGGCAGCGCGCCTTGACCTCGCGCAGGGCCGGCAGGGCTTCGCAGGCGGCAATGGCAAGCACGGCACCGCTGTCCTGCAGCCGGTACTCCAGCGCCTCGGCGCCGAAAAGCATGGACAGTGGCATGGCGACCGCGCCAATCTGCTGGATGGCGATGTGGGCGACGGCCGTCTCGAAGCGCTGCGGCAGCACGATGGCCACCCGATGGCAGCGCCGCACACCCTGGTCCAGCAGCGCGTTGGACAGCCGGTTGGCGGCCCGCTGCAATTGCGCGTAGCTGTAGTGGGCTCGGCAGCCGCTTTCGCTGTCGAAATAGATGGCCGTGGCGTTGGGCGTGTCGCGCGCCCAGCGGCCGCAGCAGGCCTCGGCGATGTTGAAGTCCTGGGGCACCTGCCAGCGAAAGGCGCCGTGCAGCTGCTCGTATCGGTCTTCCGCCATGGGCCACCCCGGTTGGGACAAGGGGGCGAATGCTAGCCAGCCCGGCAATGCCCGGGCTAATGGATTGCCCGGGGCAGAAACCGGGTGGTCAGGTCAGAGCCCGAGCCAGGCAGAGGGTGACCACATGCTCGGCCGGTCGCCGTCGGCATAGCGCTCCAGCGCATCGCCGGTCAGGCGGCAGATGCGCCACTCCGGCATGACGTCGGCGCCCAGGCCTTCATAGAAGCGGATGGCGTCCTCATTCCAGTCCAGCACCGTCCAGTCGAAACGGCCATAGCCGCGCTCGCAGGCTGTCTGGGCCAGCTCGATGATCAGCGCCTTGCCCAGGCCGCTGCGGCGGTGGGCGGGGCGCACATACAGATCTTCCAGGTAGAGGCCGGGCTTGGCCAGGAAGGTCGAGAAGTTGGTATAGAACAGCGCAAAGGCGACCACCTCACCGTCCACCATGCCAACCAGGCACTCGGCCGCGGGAGCATCGCCAAACAGATGCGGCTCGAGCTTCTCTGGCGTGACTTCAAGCAGATGGGTCAGGTTCTCGAACTCGGCGAGCTCGCCGATGAGCTGGACGATGGCTTTCAAATCGCGCGGCTCGGCGGCGCGGATGTCGTGGCGGGGTGCGGGCATGGTGGCCATTGTCAGCGCACTGCCGTGTCCTACAGTGCGGATATGCCCGATGTCTATTCCCCGCGCCGCGCCCACCGCAGCGAATTTCTGAGCCTGCGCGGCCTGCGCCACCACATCCTGCGCTGGGGCCAGCCCTTGCCGGGCCACCCGCCCCTGGTCATGGTGCATGGCTGGATGGACGTCGGCGCGTCCTTCCAGTTCGTCGTCGATGCGCTGCAGCAGGAGCGCGAGGTCATCGCGCTGGACTGGCGCGGCTTCGGCCTCAGTGCGACGACGGGTGCCGACAGTTACTGGTTCCCGGACTACCTCGGCGACCTCGACGCCCTGCTCGATGCGCTGAGCCCGGGCGCGCCGGTGGACCTGCTGGGCCACAGCATGGGCGGCAATGTGGCCATGAGTTATGCCGGGGTTCGTCCGCAGCGCATCCGTCGCCTCGTCAATCTCGAAGGCTTTGGCATGCCCGACATCTCGTCCGCCGCCGCGCCCGAACGCCTGGCCAAATGGCTGGACGAGCTGAAGGACCCGCCCTCGCTGCGACCCTACGCGACGCTGGCCGACGTGGCCGAGCGGCTGATGAAGAACAACCCCCGCCTGCCGGCGACCAAGGCTGCCTGGCTGGCTCAGCACTGGTCGCGTGAAACTCCCGAGGGCTTCCAGCTCAATGCCGACCCGGCCCACAAGCTGGCCAACCCCATGCTCTACCGCAAGGCCGAGGTGCTGGCCTGCTGGCAGCGCATCGCCGCGCCCACGCTGTGGGTCGAGGGCAGCGACGACCAGCTGACGCGCTTCTGGGGCACTCGCTACCCGCGCGAAGACTTCGAGGCCCGCCTGGCCCTGGTGCCACAGCTGGAGAAGGCCGTGCTGCAGGACGCCGGCCACATGCTGCACCACGACCAACCCGAAGCGTTGGCCGCCGTGCTTGAGCCCTTCCTGTCGAAGACATGAGGCAGCCTGCCATCGGGTTGCTGCTCGCGCTGGCTGCCGCAGGCGCGCAGGCGAGCTGCTCGCGAGAACTCAGCGTCGGCATCTCCGACCTCGGCTATTCAGCCTTCCTGCGCGACGGCCATATCCAAGGCGTCGTGCCCGATCTGCTGGACGAGCTGGCCCGGCGCAGTGGCTGCAAGCTGACCCTGCGCTACGCGCCTCGTGCGCGCGTGCTGCTGGACTTCGAGCACGGCAGCATCGACGTGCTGACCTCGGCCATGCGCGCCGCCGACCGCGACCGGGTCGGGCACTTCCTGCCCTATGCCTTCACGGAACTGGATCTGATCGTCGCGTCGGAGCGCGGGCCGCGCTCGCTGGAGGCCTTTGTCGGCCGGCCCGACCTCAAGCTCGGTATCGTCCGAGGCGTGCGCGTAGGTGAGGTGCTGGAGGAACGGATCGCACCGCTGCTGGCCTCGCGACAGGCCGAGTATTCGCCCGACTTCAACAACCTGGCGGCCAAGCTGACGGCCGGGCGCATCCAGGCAGCCATCATTCCCAACATGATCCATGCCAAGCTCAAGCGGGATGGCGCACTGCCGGCGCAGAGCATCGTCGTCGACCTGCCGGAGGCCGGCACCGAACCCATCGGCCTTTACCTGAACCGCACCACCGTCACCGAGGACGACGTTCAGCTGCTGCAGGCCCAGATCACCCTGCTGAGGCGCGAAGGCTGGATCCAGCAGCTCTACGCGCGTTATGTCGGCGAGGCCGAAGCCCGGCGCCTGTTCAGGACCGAGGCTCGCTGAACTCGGCCTCCAACTTGTCCATCTGTCTCGCGTAGACGATGACGATGGCGCAAAAGCCCAGCAGCGCGCCCTGCGAAGCCAGCCAGAAGGCCAGCGGCCAGCCGAACACCTCGACGCTGAGCTCGCGCGCGAAGAACACCGGCGCAAAACCGACGATGGCCCAGGCCAGCAGCAACCACACCGTCAGGCGGCGGGTGCGGCGCCAATAGTCGTCGCGCAGCGGAGCTGTCATGGCGGCCATTCTCACCCATGAGAAAATCCGCGTTTCGCCAAGAACCAAGCGCCCGTCATGGACATCGAACACATCAACCAAATCGGCAACAACCTGGCCGACCTCACAGCGCGTACCGACGCGCTAAGGGGGTATCTTTGACTTCGACCGCAAAGCACTGCGACTGAACGAGGTCAACGCCTCCCTCGAGAATCCCAACGTCTGGAACGACCAGAAGCGTGCCCAGGAACTGGGCAAGGAAAAGCGCACGCTGGAGGCCGTCGTCGACACGATCACGACGCTGACCAGCTCGCTGGCGGACAACACCGAGCTGTTCGAGATGAGCCGCGAGGAAGGCGACGAAGCCGGCATGCTGGCCATCGAACAGGACGCCGCCGCGCTGCAGGCCAAGGTCGAGGAACTCGAGTTCCGCCGCATGTTCAACAACCCGGCCGACCCGCTGAACTGCTTCATCGACATCCAGGCCGGCGCCGGCGGCACCGAAGCCTGCGACTGGGCCGGCATGCTGCTGCGCCAGTACCTGAAGTACTGCGAGCGCAAGGGCTTCAAGGCGACGCTGGAAGACGAGACGCCCGGCGACGTGGCGGGCCTCAAGAGCGCGACCATCAAGGTCGAGGGCGAATACGCCTTCGGCCTGCTGCGTACCGAGACCGGCGTGCACCGCCTGGTGCGCAAAAGCCCGTTCGACAGCTCCGGCGGCCGCCACACCTCGTTCGCGTCGCTGTTCGTCTACCCCGAGGTGGATGACAGCATCGAGATCGACATCAACCCGGCCGACGTGCGCACCGACACCTTCCGCGCCWSSGGCGCYGGYGGCCAGCACATCAACAAGACCGACTCGGCCGTGCGCCTGACGCACATCCCGACCGGCATCGTCGTGCAGTGCCAGGACGGCCGCAGCCAGCACAGCAACCGCGACGTCGCCTGGAAGCGCCTGCGCTCGCGCCTGTACGACCATGAGATGCGCAAGCGCCAGGAAGAACAGCAGAAGCTGGAAGACACCAAGACCGACGTCGGCTGGGGCCACCAGATCCGCTCCTACGTGCTGGACCAGAGCCGCATCAAGGACCTGCGCACCAACTACGAAACGTCTGCCACGCAGAAGGTGCTGGACGGCGATCTCGACCCGTTCATCACGGAGTCGCTGAAACAGGGCGTTTGATGCCCTCCCTGAAGCACTGCGCGCCCGCGTTCCGGCTGGCGCGCAGCGCTTCGACTGAACTGACCGATTTCCAAGGAAGCCCCAATGCGTGAAGGCAATGCCACCCTGATCCAACGCCTGGACTACCAGCAACCGGCGTTCTGGATCCGCAAGGTCGACCTGACCTTCGATCTCGACCCGGCCAAGACCCTGGTCACCAGCAAGATGCAGATCGAGCGCAACCGCGCCGTGCCCCACGGCCCGCTGCGTTTGCACGGCGAGGAACTGAACCTGCTGCGCGTGCTGATCGACGGCGCGAGCGTCTCCTTCCGCCAGGAAGGTAACGAGCTCATCATCGAAGGCGCACCCGACGCCGACTTCGCGCTCGAGATCCGCAACACCACCTGCCCAGACAAGAACACGGCCCTCTCCGGCCTGTACACCTCGGGCGGCAGCTTCTTCACGCAATGCGAGGCCGAGGGCTTCCGCCGCATCACCTATTTCCTGGACCGCCCCGACGTGATGGCCGTCTACACGGTCACGCTGCGCGCCAACGCCACCCTCTACCCGGTGCTGCTGTCCAACGGCAATCTGGTCGACAGCGGCACGCTCGACAACGGCCGCCACTTCGCCGTCTGGGCCGACCCCTTCCCCAAGCCCAGCTATCTGTTCGCCGTCGTCGCCGGCGACCTGGTCGCGCGCGAGCAGCGCATCCGCACCCGCGCCGGCAAGGACCACCTGCTGCAGGTCTATGTGCGCCGCGGCGACCTGGAGAAGACCGAGCATGCGATGAACTCGCTGATCGCCTCCATCGTCTGGGACGAGGCCCGCTTCGGCCTGCCGCTGGACCTGGAGCGCTTCATGGTGGTCGGCGTGTCCGACTTCAACATGGGCGCGATGGAGAACAAGGGCCTGAACATCTTCAACACCAGCGCCCTGCTCGCCTCGCCCGCCACCGCAACGGATGCGGACTTCAACCGCATCGAGTCCATCGTCGCCCACGAGTATTTCCACAACTGGACCGGCAACCGCGTCACTTGCCGCGACTGGTTCCAGCTGTCGCTCAAGGAAGGCCTGACCGTCTTCCGCGACCAGGAGTTCTCGATGGACATGGCCGGCACGCCGTCGGCACGTGCCGTCTGCCGCATCCAGGACGTGCGCCAGCTGCGCGCCGCGCAGTTCCCCGAAGACAGCGGCGCCATGGCCCACCCGGTGCGCCCGGACAGCTACAGCGAGATCAACAACTTCTACACGGCCACCGTCTACGAGAAGGGCGCCGAGGTCGTGCGCATGTACCAGACGCTGGTCGGCCGCAAGGGCTTCGAGGCGGGCATGAAGCTCTACTTCGAGCGCCACGACGGCCAGGCCGTGACCTGCGACGACTTCGCGCAGGCGATTGCCGACGCCAACCCCGGCTCGGGCCTCGCTACGCGCCTGGACACTTTCAAGCGCTGGTACTCGCAGGCCGGCACGCCGCGCGTGACCGCCCGCGGCGAGCATGACGCCGCCGCCCGCACCTTCACGTTGCGCTTCACGCAGACCACACCCGCCACGCCGGGCCAGGGCGACAAGCAGCCCCAGGTGATCCCCATCGTCATGGGCCTGCTGGACCGCCACGGCGCCGCCCTGCCCGTGAACGTCCAGGGCGACACCGAGGGCGTGGTGGTACTGGACCAGGCCGAGCAGACCTTCATCTTCGAGAACATCGACAGCGAGCCCGTGCCCTCGCTGATGCGCGGCTTCTCTGCGCCGGTGGTGCTGGAGGACGGCCTGTCCGACGCCGGCCTGATCGTGCTGATGCGCCACGACAGCGACCCTTTCAACCGCTGGGAAGCCGGCCAGCGCCTGGCGCTGAACCGCATCCTGCATTCGCTGCGTGCGGGCCAGCCGCTGGTGCTGAGCTCCGTATTCATCGACGCGATGCGGGTCCTGCTCAACCATCCCGAGCTGGACCCGGCCTTCAAGGAACTGGCCCTGACCCTGCCTGGCGAGGCCTATATCGCCGAGCAGCTCGACGTCGTCGACCCACAGGCCATCCACGCTGCCGTCATGGCCGCGCAAACCCAGCTCGCCGCCGCCCTGCGCGACGACTGGGCTGCGGCCTTCGAGGCCAACCAGATCAGCGGTGGCTACACGCCCGACCCGGTCTCGTCCGGCAAGCGGGCGCTGGCCAACCTGGCCCTGTCCATGCTCGTGCTGGATGCGCAGGCCACGGGCGACACCGTCTGGCCGGGCAAGGCCTACCAGCGCTTCAAGGACGCGTCCAACATGACCGAGCGTCTCGGCGCGCTGGCCGCCCTGGTGAACGCCAACGCCGAGCTGGCCGCACCGGCCCTGCAGCGCTTCCACGCGCTGTTCAAGGACGATGCACTGGTGGTCGACAAGTGGTTCTCGCTCCAGGCCCGCGCGCCCGAGGCGGACGGCCGCGTCTTCACCCGGGCCAAGTCCCTGCTCAAGCACCCCGACTTCAGCCTGAAGAACCCCAACCGGGCGCGAAGCCTGCTCGCGTCCTTGTGCATGTTCAACCCGGCCGCCTTCCACCGCGCCGACGCGGCCGGCTATGTGTTCTGGGCCGAACAGGTGCTCGCCATCGACGCCATCAACCCGCAGCTCGCCAGCCGCCTCGCCCGCGCGATGGACCGCTGGGCCGTGCTGGCCGAGCCCTACCGCAGCGCCGCCCGCGAGGCCGTCGCGCGCGTTGCCGCCAAGCCTGATCTGTCGAGCGACGTGCGCGAAATCGTCGAACGCGCGCTGGCCTCGGGAGGCTGATCGATGTCTCGTCAAACCAGCCTGACCCAATACCTCGTCGAGCAGCAGCGCGAGCACGGCCACATCCCGCAGGAACTGCGCCTCTTGATCGAGGTCGTCGCGCGCGCCTGCAAGCGCATCGCCATCGCCGTCAACAAGGGGGCGCTGGGTGACGTGCTCGGCACCGCCGGCAGCGAGAACGTGCAGGGCGAGGTGCAGAAGAAGCTCGACATCATCGCCAACGAGGTGCTGATCGAGGCCAACGAATGGGGCGGCCACCTCGCGGCCATGGCCAGCGAGGAGATGGACGGCATCTACGTCGTGCCCAACCGCTACCCCCAGGGTGAATACCTGCTGCTGTTCGACCCGCTGGACGGCTCCAGCAACATCGACGTCAACGTGTCCATCGGCACCATCTTCAGCGTGCTGCGCAAGGTGGGCCATTCGCGTGGCGTCAGCGAAGAAGACTTCCTGCAGCCCGGCAAGCAGCAGGCGGCGGCCGGCTACTGCGTCTACGGACCGCAGAGCATGCTGGTGCTGACGGTGGGCGACGGCGTGGCTGTCTTCACGCTGGACCGCGAGACCGGCTCCTGGGTGCTGACGCAGGACCAGGTCAGGATTCCCGAAGACACCAAGGAATTCGCGATCAACATGTCCAACCTGCGCCACTGGGCGCCGCCGGTGCGCCGCTACATCGACGAATGCCTGGCCGGCTCCACAGGGCCTCGTGGCAAGGACTTCAACATGCGCTGGGTCGCCAGCATGGTGGCCGACGTGCACCGCATCATGACCCGCGGCGGCGTCTTCATGTACCCCTGGGACCAGCGCGAGCCCGACAAGCCCGGCAAATTGCGCCTGCTGTACGAGGCCAACCCGATGGCCTTCCTCGTCGAGCAGGCCGGCGGCGTGGCCACCACCGGCAGTGAACGCATCATGGACCTGAAGCCGACCAAGCTGCACGAACGCGTGGCCGTGGCCCTGGGCTCCAAGAACGAGGTCGAGCGTATCGCCGCCTATCATCTCGACGCGTCCTGAGAAGCGTACCAAGAAGCGTCTATGGCATAGGCCGGTCCATCCAGCCTGTGATGAGCTGGACGGCCTCGGCCTCCATGCCGATGAAGCCGTGCCAGTGGAGGGCCTCGCAGGCGTCGCCCGTCGGGTCGGCGCCGCCGTCGACCACGACCAGCTTCTTCACTGGCGCAGCCGTCAGCCCGCGCGGGATGTAGCCCACGTCATGAGGCAGAGTCTGCCGGCACTGGTCCTTGGCGTGGTGCAGCACCAGCACCGGCACGCGGATGGCCGACAACTCCTGGCGCGGCACGGCGCCCGGCTTGTCCCAGGCGACGATGCTGGACGTCAACACCAGGCCGGCGATCTCCCCCTGCAATCGGATGGCCGCCGCCGTGGCCGACACCGTTCCACGACTGGTGCCGACCAACCAGACCGGCAATGGCGACTTCTGCCTGACGGCCTTCAGCACTTCGCGGATGTCGGTCATGTGGGCGTCCGAGATGCGCTCGCTGTAGCCCAGATCGGGCGTGTCGCTCGGCTTGCCGAAGATGGCGACGTTGTAGCCGCGCGCGGCGAACTCCCCTGCGGAGCGGACCAGGAAATTGCGGCTCGTTGGCCGGCCCGCTTCGATGCGCCCGAAGCCGCCGCTGCCACCGGGAAACAGCAACACCGTCGCCCGCGCCGCTTCGGCAGCCTGCCAGAACACCGGCGTGACAACGCCCTCGCGGGTGGCGACGTCGAAGCGCCCATCCTCGGCCTGGGTCAGCGCCGTGGCACCCAGCATCCACGCCCCCAGCAGCAGATTCCTGATCTTTTTCATGCGCCGGAGTTTGCGTCCTGACGCCCGAAAAGCAAGCCGATCTTGGCGGCTCAATGCAGTTGCGCTATGATCTCGGGCTTCGCTGATCCCGCCTGCGGGACGCGTGAGGCCGGCATAGCTCAGTTGGTAGAGCAGCGCATTCGTAATGCGAAGGTCGGGGGTTCGACTCCTCTTGCCGGCACCAATAAAAACAAGCACTTAGCCCAGCCTCACCCGCTGGGCTTTGTTGTTTCTGGGCCTCATGTAGCCACCATGTAGCGGCCGGAGGAGCAATCACGGTGCCTTTACGGACGCAGAAGGCCGCTTCGGCGGTGGCGCGCAAAGCAGCTTGATAGCCGCCGCGCCAACAGTGCCGGGTGCGACAGGACGCCATGCCGTTGGCTGGCTGCTGTCAACCAAAATCGTCCCTTCTCCCATTTGTCCGGAGAAGTCGGAAGACTGCAGGTAGCGCCATCGTTCTTCGCGGCAGTCGTACTCGGCCAAGCTCCGCTGCGAATTGCCTCTGCCAACCACTGGCGTTTTCATGTCAATCAGTACCCATACGCGCCGAATCTGGCCCGTAGTTTTGACAGTTTGCAAATCTAAAAAGTGGATGGCCTCATCGTTGGCAGCGATGGGCTCCCAATCAGCCCAGGCTGGGGAGCTGAACACTAGCGCGAATGTTGTCAGCATCAACTTCATGCATTGCCCCTCACAGTGCCTACCTAGACCCTAGCTGCACGTCCGCTGCGGCTGCTTGCCGCCGGCCACGACTGAGGCAAAGCTTAGCCTCTGCCCTGGTCTTGTCCTTATGGGCCTGGATGGTCATCGGCCACTAGGATGTTGAGCATGAACGGACTGAAAGCCGCCGCAGCCCGCCTCGGAACCATGCCCATTGAAGGCGAGTTCAGGCACCTTCAGCTACTTAGCGACGCAGAGTTCGAACGTGCTGCTGCTCGCCATCTGCAGCGCCGCCGAAGGCCTGCGAATGCAGACGGCGCTGGGGTGGCCCTCGTCATCTCACTGGCTGGCGTGCCGATTTGCCTTGTGTCCGCACTCTTCAATGGGGGCGACAGAGCCAGCCTCTTTGGGGCGACGTTCTGGCTGGTTGTTGGCGTCGCGCTCTATTGGTACTTGAGCGACGCTGCCAAGTACTGGCGCCAGCATCAGGCCATACGGGGTGAAGAATTCCGTCGGTGGGGAACGACTTCATTCGGGTGAAGTCAAATTCGTCGGGCAGTTTCCACTCATCACGGTGTTTGCCCCCAAAGTCGGGGCGGCTGGCCTCGGTCTGTTTCCGACCTGTTGAATGAGGCGCTAGCGCTGCTCATGCGCTGTTCAATCAGCAGCCCAGACCCGCCGGGAAGTGTCTGGCCATGAACTCATACAGCGCATCGTCGCGCCTCTCCTCACATTCGAGAATGGTCTTCACGAGCTTGTCGCGCGTGCTCTTGTGCATCCCTTTAGGGCGCCCCCATCCGTCCTCTAGCCGCGCCTCTGCCTTGCGCTGCGTGCGCCATGCTCTGCCCATCGCATCGTCGCTCTGGCTGCCGTAGGCGATGCGCCCGCAGTGCCGGCAGATGAATCCTGCGGTGCCCCGCAGGAACAGCACTGCCACGCGGCGCCAGCATCGAGGGCAGGAGAACCAAACGCGGCCGCCTCCGTAGTTGCATGGCGTCTTTTGCGTGGTGATGTGTTGCCGCACCGGCTCACCGTTCACCGTGAAGTTCAGAGAGACGGCCCCGCCTCCGCCAAGGTAGCCGATGCGGCCGGTTTCATCCCCGGTTTCGGCATCGCGCCAAACCCACGCGCCAGCGCGACCAGCCGAGAACATGCCTTCACGAGCCCAGCGGCGAGAGTCGATACGAAGGCAGTGCTCCGCTTTGACGTGCCATCCGGGCCGCCCAGCGTTCCAGCGATAGCCGCCCTTAGCCATTGCCGCGTCCCTTCACTGAATCCGAAATCAATAGGCAATCGCCGTCTTGGCCGTCGTCACAGCAGCACCCCCTGTTCAGGCTCGGTGGGCCTGGACTCGCGAAGGTCGGCCATGAACTCGGCCGCAAGGTCTGCGCTGGCCTGCGCGTAGGTCTGCCCGTAGGCCAGGCCCGCCTGCCCACTGGCCCCGTTCTCGCGCAGCCAGTCATTGAGGTGGCGGATGCGCCCGGCGAGGGATTGCAGCCGACGTGCAAGGCGGGCCGCCGTACGTTCTACCTCGGGGTCAGTAGCGACGATGCCGAGATGCTGGCAGGCTGCTCGAAGCTGCCAGGGATGAACGACGATGACCGAGGGGTCATTGAAGTCCTCTTGCTGCTCCAGTCTGACCATTGGCCCCTTCTCGTCGTGGAGCGCTTCGGCGCTCAGCGGGTACATCGTCAAAGAGTCCGTGTTGGGCTCGCTCATGGTGTGTGTCCTTCAATGCGTTGCTGCCGGAATTGCTGCTGCAGATGGCTTATCTAGATAGGTGGCCCGTGGCGGGGTAACCCTTGAGGCCGAAATGGGCTGTATTGACCCCGTGGCGGGGTCAAAAGGTGGCGGTCCTTGGGCTTGCTTGCCCCGTGGCGGGGTCATAACCGCCTGGGGTCGCCCCGTGGCGGGGCATGGCAAAGTGTTTTTGCGTGGCGTCGCCCACGTTGCCGGCTGTTCCTCGGTGGGCCTGGATGCCGCCTCATCCTTCGGCCCGCGCCAGTCGTTCACGCTGTAGCAGCCCGGGCCGTGGTCAAGCTTTGCGAAGTCGCACGCCATCGGCCAGAGCGTGACGGCGTAGAGCGAGCATTGCCGCCGCCCACCCTGGCGGGTCATGCAGACCAGCTTGGCGGTAATCAGCTCGTCTAGAGCGGCCTGGCGTGTGGCGTTGCCGGTCCAGCCCTTCGCCCGCATCACGGACGGCGCCGCCGACAGGTCGCCGTTGCCGTTGGCGTTCGGGCCAAGCTGCCCGCACAGGTCAAGCAGCATCTTCAAGGCGATAGGGGACAGTCCGGCGCAGGCGCGCGACCCGAGGAACTGCAGCGGCATCGCCACCCACGGCCCGGTGACGCTGACGCCTCCACCCTTGCGGCGCTTGTCCTTGCCGCTCATGAGGCAGCGCGGTCGGCTATCCAGGCCCACAAAGGGGCCAGGAAGGGCCATAGCGGCCGGAAATGTTGCGCTGCAAGGGTTGCGCGCACGGCGGCGTGTTGAGGCGCCTGGACGGGCTTGGCTGCTGTCATGCCGCCCCCGCCGCGCGCTTGCGCTTCCACTCGGTCAGCTTGCGGCGGTCGGCTTCCGTGCAGTGATAGACCCCGGGCCAGCAGTCGAAAAGGTCGCGGTCCCTCTTCTTGGTGCGGGTACATGGCAGCTCCAGCCCACGGCGGCGCAGCTCTGCAATCAACTCGGGGCCGTTGCTGCACCCGGCTACCGAATCGATGTGTTCGCGCGGCATGGGGCGGGTCAGCACTGCCTGAATCACGCGCAGGTGACGCGGGTTGTCGGTGCCCAAAAAATAGGCAGCCGCTTTAGAATCGCCGTGCTTGGGGGCGGTCGTCTTTACTTCGGTGGGGCGGCCGTTTTTCATTGCGCCACCCCCAGCAGTTTGCGAAGCTCGGCGACAGGCCAGGCTAGCCGACCATTGATGCGGATGGGCCGGATGGGGCCGGACTCATCGCAGGCCCAGAGCCTAAGCGTTTGCTCAGCGCGATTTAGATGAAAAGCTGCCTCACTCGTCGGGAGGTTGGCGCGAGCTTCCTGCTCAAGTGATACGGGTTGAACTGCCTTCGGTGCCATCGAAAACCCCTGGGGTTTGTTGCGATGGAGCCATTGAATTTGCGCAAGTGTCCGCACGCCATGATGCCGTGGCAGGCGTGGCGCTACCGTGACTGTCGTGGGCCTGGAGTGGCCTTGGCGTGGGCTCTAGGCGTCTTCGGAGGTCATTCGCCGAATCATCTCGGCGATGGCGGCAAGCGTTGCTTCTTTCGCTTTGCCCTCGGTGTCCGAGTAGATGAGCCCGTCCGCATTGACTTGGTCCACCTCAGGTGGCTTTGTCGCCCTGAAGGCGTCTAGGACATCGCGAGCAGTAGGCTTGGCGGCACCGGCGCTGTGAGCCGTCTTCAAGAATTTGTACAGGGGCCATGAGTAGCCGCGAAACCGCTGGGGCGTGTTCAGGTGCCAGCCGGGCTGCTCTGCGTGCTCCACCAACGGGGCCGCGATGCGTGCCGGTTCTGAGCCGAGGGCGTGTACGGCGGCCTTGTCTGCCTTAGTGGGCGGATATGGATATTCAAGCCGTAGCGCATCGCCGATTGCCTCCGCCGCGAGCCAGGCGTTCACGTCGTGCTGAAAAATGGTGCGATACCAGAGGTGTTCCCGAGGGATGCGTTGCGGCTCAACGCGGATGTTGTTGACCCTGTATGTGAGCTTGCCGTCGCGGATGGCTGCGTCCATCTGTTCAGCTAGCTCCTTCGCGTCCAGGCCGCCCGCGTGGTCGGCGAGCACCTGCGCTGCTTCCACCAGTTCGTAGCGGCCACGACGCCAGCGCGCCAGCCGCTCCTCCACCTCAGCGACGAAGCGGGGGAACGTCATGGACATGGAGCCGATGTGTCGTGCATAGCTTGTTGAGACCTCCCGCCCTACATCGGAGATGACGCGAGCCTGTTCCCAGCGAGTCGCCTCGGCGCGCGGCATCTCGCGCAATACTTGCAGCTCGTTCTCTCGCAGGTGCCGGCCATAAACCGCCAGGAAGAAGCCGATATGAGGGTCGAAATCCCGTTCGCGCGCCCACTGATACCACCCCTCGGGCGGCATCCGGTCGCGCCCTTCTGCGACAGCCAGGCGCTCCATACGCCGCGCCTCGGCGCAGACCTGGGCGGGGTTGTTTTTCGGCTCGGGCCGTGAGGTCAGGTCTTCGTACAGGTCGGGGTCCAGGCCCGCCATCAGCCGGCTCGCCTCGGCCGCATTGAGTGTCGGCATGTTCTGCACCCAATACTGCCAGTCGATGAGGCGGCCGTTCCAGGCCATCTCCGCAAAGTGCGCGTGAAAGTCGTCTGACCGCCGCGTGCGCAGTTCGGACTTCCTCCCGAAGCCCTCAAGCACCATGTTGAGCTCTTCTTCATCGAGAAACGGCGAGAGGTTCAGCGCTCGGTCTCCCTCCCGCTCCGACGTGATGGACAGTCGGTTGGGCCCATGGTCCAGCTCGAAGTCGGCGACGAACTCATCGAGCCACACGAAGACGCGGGCGGGAAGCTTTTCCACAGAACGCGATACCCAGGCCGCGTACCCTCGTTCATCGCTTGTGTACTCCTCCTTGAGTTGCGCCTGCAGCCCTTGCAGCGCGGCGATAGGTCTATCCCACTCCTTCGGCAATAGCTTGACGGGGCCGCCGTCTCCCAAGTGATACGTGTCGGTGCTCTCCAGCTTCTCGAAACCCTCGGTGGCAGCCCTGGCGAAGTTCTGCGCGACCATGTCGGGCGACAGAGCCCAGCCGGACACGTAGGGAATTGCACGCACCGGCAGCGCGTCACGTCCTGACACCTTGACCACCAGCGAGGCGTAATCCCGTTCAGCTTCAGCCCGCTTTTCTGCTTGTTCCATCGCACCCCTTCCGGTGCCCTTCATGAGGAGCCCCAGCAGGCGGGTGAAGGTGTCCCGCTCTTCGGTTCGCGGGCCTAGCTGGGGCGGAATGAGTCTATGCCGTCAGGCCCGTTGCCTGAAACCGTCAGGCGGCGGCAACTAGCTGCAGACCCCTTGCCGTCGATGCCTGCGGGCCGAAGGCAATGCCGGCCTTCTCCAAAACGAACGCCTCCACCTTCGCCAGATACTCGCCCAGCACGCCAATTGGGCGCGGCTTGTACCGTTCAGACATGGCGCTAGGCCGGTGCCCCATGATTTGAGCGATGGCACCAGCGGGGGCGCCAGCGGCCTCACCCATCAAGGCGAAGGAACGGCGCAGGCCGTGTATTGAGACATGGGGCAATGCCGCCTCGGTCAGCACGTCAGCGTGATACGCGCGGGGCTCTGCGATGCGGCCCGATGCGCTGCGGCTGCGGCCCTTGTTGGCGCCCTTCTTCGTGATGGCTGCGGCGAACACGAAGGGGTTTTGCGTGCCGTCTGCCAGCGTGACGCGCGGCAGCGCCTGCAACAGACTAGCGAGATACGGGGCCAGCGGAATCACGCGGGTGGCGTCCACCTTGTCCGCGATGGTCACGCGGCGGTTCGGAAAGTCAACGTCTGCCCAGCGCAGCCCGGCCATTTCTTCCCGGCGCGCGCCGGTCAGCAGCAGCGCCACGAGATAGGCCGCAGCGTGCCGGTTGCGCAGCTTGCCGACGCCAGCGAACCATGCGGCCAGTTGCTCGGCCTCCAGGGCATCAGTGCGGGGCTTCGATGCTGGCAGCACGTCGCCCAAGTCCCGGGCGCGGGCCGCTTCGCGGTCCACCAGCGGCCGGTATTCCTTGCGGGTGGCGCACCACGACAAGAAGCCCGAAAACATCGCCACGGCCCGCGCCGCTTGAATGGGCGCCCGCTTCGCTTCGCTGCTGTACCAGTCGCGGATGGTGTCTTGGTCGATGGTCGCCAGAGTCAGCGGCATCAAGGCGGCGAGGTGCCCGGGCTTCGTCAGGCCCTCGCCGCGCTTGAGGGGTTCGCCCCCAGCGGCGGCGGCTTTCATCAGGTCGGCCCGATAGCGGGGCTTCCACGCGGCCTTCTTCGGGGGCTTGCCGTTCGCCATGTAGACCGGCCAGACCTCGCCCACGGTCACGGCCTGCGCCACTGCTACGGCCTGGGCCGCTTCCGCCTCCTCGGCCTTGCGCGCCTTCGCTTCCGCCTTCTCGCGGTCCAGTTCGCGGGGGTCTTGCCTCTGGTCGGTCAGCACCCGCAGGCTGTTGGCCTCCTTGCGCGCGGCCTCAATGCTCCAGGGTGGCGGATTCCCCGATGCCTCACCAATCGTGCGGCGCAGGGTCTTGCCGCTGACCTTCGTTTCAAAGACGAAAGACTTGGCGCCCCCTGCCGTCACCCGCACGCGCAAGCCCCTGCACTCGGTATCGCGCAGGAACGCCTGTTCCTTGCCAGCGGGGCAGGCCAGGTCGGCAATCAAGCCCGCCGTGAGTGCGTGCGGCTGCGTCAGGTCTATCGGTGCGCCTGCCTTGCGTCTCGCCATGTCCCGACTCCATGTAGCCACCATGTAGCCAGTCGGCCGACATTTTGGCGAATTTGAATCAACGCCCGGACTGGATGCAACGACAGACCTAGCCCGCTAACGCGTTGATTTTCATAGAGTGTACGAATGGGCATCAACAACGGCAAACACTATCTCGCGCGCATTCGTAATGCGAAGGTCGGGGGTTCGACTCCTCTTGCCGGCACCAGAACAAGAAGAAGCACCAAGGGCCTGATCTCGCGATCAGGCCCTTTTTGCGTTCTGGGCAGTTTTCCGCACTTGGAACAGCTGTTGCAAACGACCTCAGCCCAACCTCGATAACGCACGCGCGGCGAGGGCACCGGGCCGTTAGTCTGCATGGATTGCAGTTCCCGAAGTCGCCCGAACACCATGGACAGCGCCAGCAACACCCCCACGCCGGGCTTGCGTCAGAAACTCATCATTGCCGCCATCGTCGTCACGGCGCTGCTGGCCTTGTTCGGCCTATCGACCTTGCACGAGCGCACGACCAGCGAGGTGCAGGCCCGCAAGAACGCCACCGCCCTCAGCTTCGAGCGCTCGCCCGAACAATGGCTGGCCCACCCGCGTGAAGCTTCCGAGTTCGAGCGCGCCCTGCAGGCCAAGGACGTTGCGGCCGTCGGTGTCAGCGGCGGCCTGGTGCTCTACACCGACCGCGCCGGCCATCAATTCAGCACGCGGCTCATCGACTGCGGCCTGGGCTGCAAGAACGAGATCGGCTCACGCCTGGGCGAACTCAGCGTGGCCCAAGGCTTTGCGCTGACCGACATCGACGTCGACGCGCGTACCGGCGGCCAGCGCCTATTCCAGTCCCTGGAGCGGGCCGGGAGCGCGCTGGCGCCGCTGCTGGTCATGCTGCTGATCGCCGGCCCGCTGGTTTATCTGCAGCTGCGCGGCCCCTTGAGCCAGCGTACGCGCCTGGCCGACAAGCCCAAGACCCGCTTCGACGACGTCATCGGCGCCGAAGAGGCCAAGAAGGCGTTGCGACGCGTCGCGGCCTTCATGAAGGATCCCAAGCAATACGCCGCCGTGGGCGCCAAGGCGCCGCGCGGCGTGCTGCTTGACGGCCCGCCGGGCACCGGCAAGACGCTGCTGGCCAAGGCCCTGGCCGGCGAATGCGGCGCCAGCTTCATTAGCGTCGACGGCTCTTACTTCAGCTCCATGTTCTATGGCGCCGGTATCGGCAAGGTGAAGGAGCTCTTCAAGAAGGCCCGCGACGCAGCGCCCTGCATCGTCTTCATCGACGAGATCGACGGCATCGGCCGGCGCAGCAACGGCAAGGAAGCCGGCGGGGGTGGCGGCGAGCAGGAGCAGAACCGCATCATCAACCGCCTGCTGGTGGAGATGGACGGCTTCTCCTCGCTGGAGAACGTCGTCATCGTCGGCGCCACCAACCACATCGACAACATCGACGAGGCCATGCGCCGCCCCGGCCGCTTCGACCTCATCGTGCGCACGGCCATGCCCACGGTGCCCGAACGCCAGCAGCTGTTCGGCCTCTACCTGGGCCAGATCAAGGCGGCGATCGGCATGGATCTCCCGTCCATCGCCCGCACCGCGGCCGGCATGTCGCCGGCCGACATCGCCAACTGCGTGAACCGCGCCGCGGCCTATGCGGCCGAAGCGGGTGAGCCGCAGGTCAGCCAGGAGCGCGTCTACCAGTCGCTGGAGACCCATCAGCTCGGCGGCGAGGTGAGCAACAGCAAGGACGTCATCACGCCCGAGACGCTGCGCCGCATCGCCTTCCATGAGTCAGGCCACGCGCTGGTGGCCCACGTGCTGGAGGCCGGCAGCGTCGAGCGCGTCAGCATCGAGCCGCGCGGCCCTGCCCTGGGCGTGACCTATGTGACCCGCACCCACGAAGAGCCGCTGTACGGCGAACGCGAGCTGCGCTCGCGCCTGGCGATGATGCTGGCAGGCCGCGAGGCCGAGCTGATCGCCTTCGGCAACACCTCCTCCGGCGCGGCCGACGACCTCAAGCGCGCGTCCGAGCTCGCCACCAACATGATCGGCTCCATGGGCTTTGGCAAGACGTTCGGCTTGCTCAGCATGGCCGGCGTGCCCAAGGAACTCATCGGCCCCGACGTACAGAAGTCGCTGCTGGACGAGGCCCGCGCCCTGCTCGAGAGTGCCCAGGCCGAATGCCGCAGCGTGCTGGAGGACAAGCGTGACCGCCTGGACGCATTGACCGAGATGCTGCTCGGCCAGGAAACCGTCAGCGGGGCGCCGTTGAAGCGCGTGCTGATGGGCGAGCCTACGGCAGCTTGAGCCGCTTTCTTGCGGTGGACAAGGTCTGCCGCGACTTCGCGTAGTCGCGCCACGGGTCCTCCTTCTCGAAGGACAGGTACTCGCGCGCCGTCGTGATGGTCCACTGCGCGCCGCTCTTCAGTGAGCCGAGCTGCTCCCAGCTGACGGGCATGGAGACGCCCAATCCCGGCCGGGCCCGCGCAGAGAACGCCGTCGCCGTCGTCTGGCCGAAGCCGTTGCGCAGGTAGTCGATGAAGATCTTGCCAACGCGATTCTTGCCGCCGCTCTTGGCGACGAAGCGCTGCGGGAGGGTCTCGGCCATGTGGGCCACGACCGCTTGCGAGAAATCCTTGACGGTGTCGTAGTCCAGTTTGGGCGCCAGCGGCACCACCACGTGCAGGCCCTTGCCGCCGCTGGTCTTGAGCCAGGCCTTCAGGCCCAACTCCTCGAGCATGGTGTGCGTGAGGGCGGCCGCCTCCTGCAGATGCGCCCAGCTGACGCCCTCGCCCGGGTCCAGGTCGAACACGACGCGATCCGGCTGGTCGATGCGCCCGACCTTGGAGTTCCAGGTGTGGAACTCGACGACATTGAGCTGCGCGGCGTTGATGAGCCCTTCCACGCTGTCGACGCTCATCAGCGCCTCGTGTTCCGGCCACAGCGCCGGATCGAGGGTCGTGATGCCCGGGATCTCCTTGTCCGAATGCTTCTGGAAGAACAGCTGCCCGCTGATGCCCTGGGGTGCGCGCACCAGCGAGACCGGGCGGTTCTTCAGGTGCGGCAGGATGCGGTCTGCGACGCTCTCGTAGTAGTGCACCAGGTCGATCTTGCGTAGCCCGGTCGAGGTGTCGATCACCCGGTCGGGGTGGCTGATCTTGACGCTCGTCCTGGGCGAAGGCCGTACCGCCGCGGCCTGCTCGCGCTGGATCGCCTTGGGCGCCTTGTCGGCGCGCACACCAACAAATCTCGCGTGCCGGATATGGCCATCGGGCGTCCACTCGCCGAAGGCCACTTCCACCACCATCTCCGGCCGCACCCAGCGCTCGCTACCCCGGGCGCGGCGCGACCAGCGGCCCGGCTCGACGGCCGCCGGGGCGATGGCCGGCGTCTTCGTCTGCAGCTTGCTCAACTGCCGGTGCAGCTCGCGCCCCTGCGCCGAGGCCCAGCCGGTGCCGACCGAGCCGGCCGAGCGCAACTTGCCGTCCTGGTGATAGCCCAGCATCAGGGCTCCAACTTCCTGGGGCGAGTTCGTGCGGTCGGTGAAGCCGATGACGACGAATTCCTGGCGGCGCTGGCATTTCAGCTTGAGCCAGCTGTCACTGCGCCGGGAGACATAGGGCGAGTCGGCCTTCTTCAGCATCACGCCTTCCAGGCCCAGCTGGCAGGCCGCGGCGAGCACCTGCGACGGCGCCGCCGGCACCTCATCGCTGAAGCGCACATGGGCCGAGGTGCGGCCTTCGAGCAGCTCTTTGAGCACCGCGCGCCGGCTGCGCAGCGGCACTTCGCGCAGGTCGGTGTCGCCGAGGAAGGGCAGGTCGAACAGGAACATGGCGATGTCCTGCGTGCGCGCGTTGTCGATGGCGTTCTGCAGCCGGTTGAAGTCCGGCACGCCATGCTCGTTCAACACGACGATCTCACCGTCCAGCCAGGCCTGATCGATGCCGAGCTTCTCGAGTTCATCGACAAGCGGCGCCAGCTTCGCGGTCCAGTCATTGCCATTGCGCGTGATCAGCGCGACCTTGCCCTTGCTGATGCGCACGCCCATGCGATAGCCGTCGAACTTGTTCTCTATCACCCAGTCGCCGTCTGCGGGCGCAGCGGCAATCAGCGTTGCCAGCTGCAGCTCGAGCGTCTTCGGGAACGGCGCCTTCCTTGCGCGGGACAGATCGGGGCCGGCCGTCTGCGGCTGTGCGCGCACCCGCGGTTCACGCTCCTCCACGGGGCCCAGGGGTTTTTCCACGACGCTGTCCGGCAGGGCGCTGATGACGTCGTATTCGGCCGTCGGCCGCGCCCAGGCATCGCCGCGCTTCTTGAACAGGATCCACTGGTCCTGCTTCTTCTCGCCCGGCTTGGAGATGCGCACCAGCTCCCACAGCCCGGCCAGCTTCTCGCCATGCAATTCGAAGATGAGCTTGCCCTTGGCCAGGCCCTCGCGCGGGTCGCCGACCGGCGTCCAGCTGCCGCGGTCCCAGATGATGACGGTACCGGCGCCGTAATGCCCCTTGGGAATCTCGCCCTCGAAGCTGTTGTAGCTGACCGGGTGGTCCTCGACATGGATGGCCATTTGCTTCTTGGCGGGGTCGAAACTCGGCCCCTTGGGCACGGCCCAGCTGACCATGACGCCGTCCAGTTCGAGCCTGAAGTCGTAGTGCAGGTGCGAGGCCCAGTGCTTCTGGATGACGAAGCCCAAGGCCTTGGATTTGCGGCGTCCCAGCCTCCCCTTGGGCTCCGCCGTGCCGCTGAAGTCGCGCTTGGCGTTGTAGCGCGCCAATGGCGCCTCGGCGGTAGCGGGGCGGGGCTTGCTCATGGGTCAGGCGCTACTTGCGCGCCCGCAGCCGTTTGGGGGCTGCGGCCTCGGGTTCGGCGGCATCGCGCGTGGCCGCCTTGCGCGCCGGCATGGGCGTGACCTTGGCAGACGTCTTGCCGCCGGCTTTCGCCGCGGACTTGCCAGCGGGCTTGCTGCCGAGGCTGGCGCGCAGTGCGTCCATCAGGTCGATGACCTGGCCGCCGCCTGTCGGCCCATGCTCCTCGCGCGTGGAAGCGACGATCTTGCGGCCTTTGACCTTCTCTTCGATGGCAGCCAGCACCCGGTCCTTCTCCTCGTCGTGGAACAGCGCCGGCTCGAAGCTGTCCGCCGCGATCTGCTCCACCAGCTGCAGGGCCAGCTGCAGCTCCGGCTTGGAGATGCTGGCCTTGGGGATGTCGAGGTCGGCCAGCGAGCGCACCTCGGCGGCATAGCGCAGCTGTTGCAGGATCAGCCCGTCATCATTGGCGCGCACCTGCACCACGTACTGCCTGGCCTTCCAGGACCACTTGGCCAGCGCGCAGCGGCCTGAGCGGCGCAAGGCTTCGGCAAGCAGGGCGTAGGGCTTGTCGCCGCGCTTGTCCGGCGCGAGCAGATAGCTCTTGTCGTAGAACAGCGGGTCGATGGAAGCCAGCGGCACGAAACTGACGATCTCGATGACATGGCTGCTGCCCTCTTCCAGCGCCTTGAGCTCCTCCGGCGTGAAGAGCACGAACTGGTTGTCCTCGACCTCGTAGCCCTTGACCATATCCTTGCGCTCGACAACCTTCTTCGTGCGCTCGTTGACGTATTGCTGCTTGAGACGCGCGCCGTCCTTGGCCAACAGGTTGAAGCGGATGTCAGCGCCCGCCTCGGTAGCTGAGAACAGGCGCACGGGCACGTTGACCAGGCCGAAACTCAGGGTCAGGGAAGCGATAGAGCGGGCGGATGTGGCCATGGAATCTCCTGTGCCCCGACAAGCTACGCCGACCGGCCTGCGGCGGGTCAGGGAACAGCGCCGCATCGCTGTGTAGGACGCCGGGACGCGTCGCGTCGCCAGGGCAAGCAGGCTCATGTTGCCGCCGTCATGAAGCGCTGCGGCAGCGTCGTTCCGGGGCGGGCACGCCAATTGCCGGGAGCGGTGCCGCACCTTCTTCAGCCCGGACCCCCGACATGAGCGACTGCCGTTTCCCGACCTCCGCCCTTGCCGAGCCCAAGGTGCGCCCATGAGCTATGCACCCTATGCCTTGAGCGGTCTGACGCTGCGCGACCTGCAGCGGCCGGCGCCGGCCCGCGCGCCACTGCGGCCCTGCCTCTTCGTCGACAAGGACGGCACCCTCGTCGAGGGCGCACCCCACAACGCCGACCCCCTGCAGCTGCGCTTCATGCCCGGCGCTGGCGAGGCCCTGGCCAGGCTGCAACGCGCGGGGCTGGCCCTGGTCATCGTCACCAACCAGAGCGGCCTGGCGCACGGCCGCTTCACCAGGGCGGATTTCGCGCGCCTGCAGCAGGTCCTGCTGCAACGGCTGCAGCAGGAGTTCGGCGTGCGCATCGAGGGCGTGGAAGTCTGCCCCCACGCACCCGACGATGAAGGCCGCCCGGCCTGCCTGTGCCACATACCGGCACCCGGCATGCTGATCCGCGCCGCCCACCGCCACGGCCTGGACCTGGCGCGCTCCTGGATGGTGGGCGACAGGCTGGATGACGTCGAGGCCGGCCACCGCGCAGGCTGCCAGGGCCTGCTCTTCGACAGTGGCGGCGAGACTGTCTGGCGTCGTTCACCCCTGCGGGAGCCCGACGCGCGCTTCTTCGACTGGCCCGCGCTGGCCGACTATGTCGAGAAGCTCGCCACCGCCCGCCTGCCCTCTTTCGCGTCAGCCCCGGGCAGCGTCATGCAGCCGCAGGCGACGCCTGATGTGGCCTGGCATCGGCCCGACTGAGCCGGCGCGAACCAGAACGCTCAGGCCGCCTGCGGGCGCAAGGCATGGCGCGTGATGTGGGCGATGGGAACGCCGACATAGAAGATGTGCGACAGCAGGCCGCTGACGATGTTCCATCCGTGCGGAAGCTGCCAGCCGTTGACCGCTGACAGCGGGACGACGACGTAGACCATCGCCACCCAGGTGAGCAGGCCGTAGACGCTGCCCCACAGCCAGGGGCTCGTCGTCAGCGCGCCCAACCGCAACGCCGCAGCCATGAAGACCGCAGCCATCGCCGTGGTCAGGCAGAAGTGGAACAGCAGCCCCAACCCTGCCATCGCCACGCCGCCCTGCAAGGCGGAGGCACCCAGCAGCCCGCTGGCGATGTATTTCAGGATGCCTTCGACGGTGGCGCCCTGCGCCGCATAGCTCGCGAACGCCGCCACGATGTCCAGGGCACCGGCCACCAGGCCGGCAACAACGACGGCAACGCTCTTGCGCATGGATCTTCCAATCGGTCGAAAAGCGCGAAGGGTGGTCGATTTGCCGCCCGCGGATGCCTAGCACCAACCCTCATTGATCAACCGCGGTGCGCCCACTACGGCCTGGTGGCTCCTGGCTCTAGCCCTGTTCAGCCAGGAAGATCTCCACGCGGCGGTTCGCGGCACGGCCGGCCTCGGTGTCGTTGCCGGCCACCGGCTCGTGCGAGCCGCGCCCCGCCACGTTGACTCTCGAACTCGACACGCCGCGGGCCGACAGATAGTCGCGCACGGCCGCGGCGCGTTCGCGCGACAGCGGCTCGTTGATGGCATCGCTGCCGGTGCTGTCGGTATGGCCGACGACAGTCACACGCACACCCGGGTCCAGGTTGCGCCCGATCTCGTCGAGCACCGGGCGCATCTGCGGTTTGATGTCGGCGCGGCCGGTGTCGAAGGACACGTCACTGGGCACGTTGAGCTTGAGGCGGTTGTCATCAGTGCGCGCGACCTCGACGCCGGTACCCTGGCTCGCCTGGGCCAGGGCGGCGCGCTTGTCCTCCATGCGCTTGGACCACAGGTTGCCGGCAACCGCGCCGACAGCGCCGCCAATGACGGCCCCACGCCCGGCGCTGCCGCCGGTCACCGAACCAATGATGGCGCCGGCCACAGCACCGGCCCCGGCACCTTTGGCGGTGCCTTGTTCACGCTCGCTCATCGACGAGCAGCCAGCGGCCAGCAGGGCCGCCACGATCAGGGTGGCCGTCGCGCCGCTGCGCAACGGAATCTTGGAAGAACGCATGGTGTACCTCTCGACAGAAAAAGCGCCGCCGGACCCTGAGGTCCGGCGGCGGGGGCATGGCGTGCGGAGCAATCAGATCTTGCGCTGGTCGCGGGCGTCCTTGACGACCTCGCGGGCATCGCCCACGGCCTTCTGGACCTTGCCCTCGACCTGGGTCGCGGCGCCCTTGACCTGCTGCTCGGTGCTGCCAATGGCCTCGCCCAGCTTGCGTTGCGCCTTGCCCGCGATGTCCTTGACGCTGCCCTTGACTTGATCGGTGTTCATGGTGTGCTCCTTTGTGACGACCCCCGTGACGACTTGCCTAGGGGACTGGCGTCAGACTAACGAGCCAGGCAGTGCACCCGGGCCGGCCTGGGCCGGGTCGGCGGGTGGGTCCAGTCCTACGTCGCGGCTCAGCAAAGCCAGCGGGCCGCCCCATGGCGCGCCCGCTGACAACATCGACCAGGTCGGCTGCCGCTCTTCCTACGCGCCTGTCGCGCCTCGTCCGCTGTCCCACCGCTGCCGTTGCAGCGAAGCTTTGCCTACCCCACCTCACCGGAGATCATCATGGGCAAATATCTTCTCGCGTGGCTGCTCGGCGTCCCGGGCATCGTGCTGCTGCTGGTCTATCTCTTCTTCCATTGACCGACTGACTGCGGCGACGCGGGCCCGCCTGCGCCGGGCCCGCGGTCTTGCCCGCTGTCCGCCTCACCCAGGAGACCCTCATGTCGACCATCGCCGAAATCATGTCCACCCAGGTGCGCACCATCCAGCCGCAGGAAAGCCTGCGCCGTGCGGCGCAGTGCATGCAGGAACTGGACGTCGGCGCCCTGCCCGTCTGCGACGGTGAACACCTGCTCGGCATGCTGACCGATCGCGACATCACGGTGCGCGGCATCGCCGACGGCCTCAATCCCGACCAGGCTTGCGTGTCCGACATCATGAGCCCCGAGGTTCAGACCTGCACCGCCGATCAGGATGCCGAGGACGCCAAGCGCCTGATGGGCGCCCGCCAGCTGCGCCGTCTGCCGGTAGTCGACAAGAACGGGCGCCTCGTCGGCATCGTGTCGCTGGGCGACCTGGCGGTGCGCGAGTCTGGTCACATCGACCGCGCCCTGCGCGAGATCTCCGCGCCCGGCGACGCCACGGCACCGCACTGAGGGCCGCTCAAGCCAGCGGCACGGCCGCGGCCATCTGCGCCGCAAATCCGCCGGGCATCTGTCGGGCATCTGGCTTGCCAGACCTGCGTATGAACACACGCTGCCTATTGCTGTTGGCCGCCGCGGCCCTCACTGCTTGCGGCGAGAGCGCCCGCCTGCCACAGGGTGCTGACGTCGGCCCCCGGCCCACCCTGGTCGAACCGGTGCAGACCCTGGTGCCAACCGCCCACGTCGCCTCGACCCGCCCTTGGGCAGCCGGCGAGGCACCGATCGCCGCGCCAGGCCTGCAGGCCCAAGCCTTCGCCAGCGGGCTGGAGCACCCACGCTGGCTGCATGTGCTGCCCAACGGCGACGTGCTCGTGGCCGAGACGAACGCGCCGCCACGGCCGGACGAAGGCAAGGGGTTCAAGGGCTGGGTGATGAAGAAGCTGATGGCCAAGGCCGGTTCAGCCACGCCCAGCGCCAACCGCGTCACGCTGCTGCGCGACGCCGACGGCGACGGCCGCGCCGAGGTCAGGACCGTCTTCCTGCAAGACCTGAACTCGCCCTTCGGCATGGCCCTGGTTGGTGATCGCTTCTACGTGGCCAACACCGATGCGGTCTGGGAATACAGCTACATGCCTGGTCAGACGAGCCTGAGCGGCCCCGGCCGCAAGCTGACCGACCTGCCCGCCGGCACGCGCAACCACCACTGGACCAAGAGCCTCATCGCCAGCCCCGACGGCAGCAAGCTCTACGCGACGGTCGGCTCCAACAGCAATGTGGCCGAGCATGGCATCGAGGCCGAGGAAGGTCGCGCCGCCATCTGGGAGATCGACCGCAGCAGCGGCGCCAAACGCCTCTTCGCCACCGGCCTGCGCAATCCCAACGGCATGGCCTGGATGGCCGCGCCCGGCGGCGCACCGGTGCTGTGGACCGTGGCCAATGAACGCGACGAGCTCGGCAGTGACCTGGTGCCCGACTACCTGACCTCGGTGCGCGATGGCGGTTTTTACGGCTGGCCCTACAGCTGGTACGGCGCCCACGTGGACAGCCGCGCCCAGCCGCCACGACCCGATCTCGTCGCCAAAGCCCTCGTGCCCGACTATGCGTTGGGCGCTCACGTCGCCGCGCTGGGCCTGGCTGCTGCAGGAACCAGCCCCGTGCCCAAGCTGCTTCCCGGTGGCCCGTCCGAAGGCGTCTTCGTCGGCCTGCACGGCTCCTGGAACCGCAAGCCCTTCGCCGGTTACAAGGTCGTCTACGTCCCCTTTGCAAACGGGCATCCGCAGGGCCTGCCCGTGGACGTGCTGACGGGATTTCTGAGCGCAGAGGGCGAGGCCCGCGGCCGCCCGGTCGGCGTGGCCGTCGATGCTCGCGGCGCGCTGCTGGTAGCCGATGACGTGGGCAATGCCATCTGGCGCGTGGCGCCGCGCTAAGTCATCTCAGCGGGTGCATTCGGGCCGAGCGCCGGGCCGCTCCCAAGCCGGCCCGCTTAGGCGATGTGCGCGCCGGTCAACCCGGCACGCATCGCCGTCCCCTTGGGGGACCGGCTGGGCACGCCCGAGTTCAGCAGGGCGAGACCGGACGAGGGGCGTGTCAAGCCACGCGTCGACGGCGGTCCACCGCCTCGATCTTCAGCATCTGGCGGTACTTGGTGACGGTGCGCCGCGCCACCACCAGGCCCTGCTGGGCCAGTTGACGCGTGATCTCGGCATCCGACAGCGGCGCATCCGGGCTCTCGGCCTCGATGATGTCCTTGATGAGGCCGCGGATCGCCGTGCCGGAGCAGGCGCTGCCATTGGCACTGATCATGGCGCGGCTGAAGAAGTACTTCAGCTCCAGCACGCCCACCGGCGTGGCCATGTATTTATTGTTGGTCACACGCGAGACGGTGCTTTCGTGGATGCCCACTTCCTCAGCGATCTCGCGCAGGCCCAGCGGCTTCATCGCCATGGCACCGTAGTCCAGGAAGTTGTGCTGGCGCCTGACGATGGCCTCGGCCACGTCCAGGATGGTCGAGAAGCGCTGCTCGACATTGCGCAGCGTCCAGCGCGCCTCCTGCAGGTGGGCACCGAGCTCGGCGTTGGCCGCCGTGCGGTGGCGCTGGAAGAGCTGGGCATAGACCTGGTTCAGCCTGACGCGGGGCACGATGGCCGGGTTGAGCTGCACGGTCCAATGGCCGCGCACCTTCTTCACGATCACGTCGGGCACGACATACGGCACCTGCGTGGAGCCGAAGCGCCAGCCCGGCCGCGGGTCCAGGCGGCGGATGCGGTCGCAGACCGCCTCGACGCACGCCGGCGACTCGCCCAACTGGCGCGCCAGCGAAGCCACGTCGCGCGCCGCGAGCGCCGGCAGGTGGTTGGTGACGATGTCTTGGGCCAGGGCCCGCGTGTCGGCGCAGTCGATGCCGGGCAGCTGCAGCAGCAGGCACTCGCCGACGTCGCGCGCCGCCACGCCCGCCGGGTCCAGCGACTGCACAAGCCTCAGCGCGAACTGCATCTCCTGCAACTCGGGTGCCGGCTCCAGGCCGGTGACGTCGATCAGCTCCTCCAGCGGCGTGCGCAGATAGCCGTCGTCGTCCAACGACTCGACGATGGTGCGCGCCAGTGCAAGGTCACGATCGGACAGCGGCAGCACGTTCAGTTGTCCGTGCAGATGCGTCGCCAGCGAGGTTTCGACGGCCATCATGTCGAGCGCACTGAGTTCGCCGTCCTCGGCGCGGCGCTGCCCGGCACTGTCGGTCGCCCACAGGTCCCGGTCACTGCCATCCTCGGGCCCGCCGCTGGTGTCGGGATCGTTGGCCGCAGCCGGCAGCTCGGTGCCGGCATCGGCCGAAACACCCTCCTCCATCAGGCTGGAAAGGGCCGACGGTTGCTCCATCGGGCCGGCCTCGGTGCCGGTAGCCAGCGGCAGCGCCGTGCTGCCCTCCCCGTCACCGGCCTCGCCCTCCTCGGCCTCGAGGAAAGGGTTGCGGCCCAGGGTGTCTCTGAGCATCGCAGCAAAGTCGAGCGAGGACATCTGCAGCAGACGCACTGCATGCTGGAGTCGGGGGGACAGGGTCTGGGTCTGCCGGTGGTCGGCACGGAGGTCCATGGAGGGCACGGGTGCTCCTGTTGGCAACGTCGCTTTTGCCGCGCCGTGCGTGGACGGCGCGCGGGAACTTCAGTCAATGCAACCTCCGTGCCGGCGAGCGTTGCTTGTCGCATCCCGAAACAGTTTGGCGCCGCCCCCAGGGAATAGCGGCGCATGGCAAGCGTGAAGCCCATGGAACGCCCCGCCCACGGCGCCGCGCCGCTGCAAGATTTACCGGGGCGGCCTCCCCGAACGGGCAATTTCGGCAAAGCGTGCCGCCTGATACGGCATGTTCGACGCCGGCCGCTGCAGCCCTTTTCGCCTTTCAACCCAGCGCAGGCACAGCCCTTGCCCTTGGCCGGCGCGAGATCCCTCGCAATAGGAGAACGCATGAAGAAGATCCTCATCGTCTCGATGGTCGCGCTGGCCACCCTCGGCACCAGCGGCTGCGCGGTCACCAGCGGCCAGAGCACCGTGGGCCAGTATGTCGACGATGCCACCGTCGCGACCCGCGTGAAGGCGCGCTTCGCCGAAGACAGCCAGGTCAGCGCCATGCGCATCCAGGTCGAGGCACTCAAGGGCACCGTGCAGCTCGCCGGCTTCGCCACTTCGCAGGCCGAGAAAGATCGCGCCGGCCAGCTCGCCCGCAGCACGCCCGACGTGAAGGAAGTGCGCAACAACATCATCGTGCGCCCTCCGGAGAAGTGAGCGCCATGCAGACCCCAGCCACGGCGGCCGCCAGGGTGACTCCACACTAGGTCGGGGACCCCATGACGGCGCCTGATCCGCGACTCGAGCCGTCCCAACCGCCGCGCAGCGCCTGGGCTTTGCGCGGCATTTTTTTTGTCGCCCTGGTTTTCGCCGTGCGCGAGGCCCGGCCGCTGCTGGCGCCGGTGCTGATCGCCGTCATGCTGACCTTCGCGCTGGCGCCTGCCGTGCGCTGGCTCCACGGCCGCGGCGTGCCGCCCTCCATTGGCGCCCTGCTGCTGGTGCTGGCGCTGCTGCTGTCCACCGTGTCCGTGGCCAGCAGCCTGGCGCGCCCGGCCGCCAGTTGGTGGCAGGCCGCGCCCACCACCGTCGCCCAGCTGCTGGAGCAGTTGGAGAAGCTGCGGGCCGCCATTCCGGGCTTGAACCCGCCGCAGCCCGCCACGCGGCTCGGACGGGTGGCGGCGACACCGGCATCGGACCCTTTGAAGGAAAGGTTGGCCACCGAAGGCGTGGCCCTGACCGGCCTGGTGCTGACACGGGGCCTGTCCTTCCTGCTGGCAGCCGCGGCCACGGTCATCCTGACCTATTTCCTGCTCGCTTCCGAGCAATGGTTGCTGTCCCGCAGCATCGAGGCCTTGCCGCGCCGGCGCACCCGCGCGCTGCTGCTGGGTGGCGTGCGCGCAGCCCAGCGCGACATCAGCCACTACCTCGCCGCCGTTGGCATCATCAACGCGGTCGTGGGCGTCATCCTGGCCCTGGTGCTGTGGCTGCTGGGCCTGCCCAACCCGACGCTGTGGGGCTGCATCGCCGCGCTGCTGTGCTTCATTCCCTACCTCGGCCCGATGGCGCTGATGGTGCTGCTGCTGCTCGCCGGCATCGCAACCTTCGAGACGGGGCCGGAAATCTTCGGCCCCACGCTGTCCTTCATGGCCATCCATGCGGTGGAAAGCAACATCGTCAGCCCGGTCATCGTCGGGCGCCGGCTGTCGCTGAGTACTGTGTCGGTCTTCCTGTCGGTGCTGTTCTGGGGTTGGCTGTGGGGCATCGTCGGCGCCCTCATCGCCGTGCCGCTGCTGATCGGGCTGCGCAGCCTTTGCCAGCGCCGGCGGGGCCTGGCGCTGCTGCGGCGTTTCCTGGAGGGCGACCGGCACGCACCGTCGCCGTCGCTGGGCTCGCTGCTGCGCGGGCCGCCATCGAAATCCCGCTCACGCAAGCACTACACCTAGGGGCGGCGGCTCAGCCGCACGCAGTCGGGCACGCCAATTGCCAAGGCGGCCTGATACTTCTTCGTGGCCGGCGCGGGCCACAGCGCTATGGTTGCGTCCGTGCAATCCGCTCACGCCTGCCGCACCTGGACCCGCCATGCCGGTCACCATTCGTTCCCGCTTGCTGTTGCTCGTGCTGTCGGTGCTGCTGCCCGGCATGCTGGGCGTCGCCTGGCTCATTGCCAGCATCTACGAGACCGAACGCGACGCGCATGAGCGCACGCTGCGCGACACGACCCGCGCGCTGTCCCTGCTGGTCGACGGCGAGCTGTCGCGCCGCGCGGCCATCGCCCAGGTGCTGGCGCAGTCACCCGCGCTGGACGGCCCCGGGCCGCTGCGCGAGGAGAGCCGCCTGGCCTTCGAGCGCCTGGCCCGGCGAGCCATGCAGGGGCTGAGCGGCTGGGTTGAGCTGAGGGCACCGGGCAAGCTGCTGCTGAGCACCCGGCCGGGCGACGGCGCCAGCGCCGAATCCAGCGCGCCTGAGGCGCTGAGTGCCACCCCCGTCATGCTGCCGCTGCAACCCGTTGCGCCCACTCCCACGGGCGTGCCCCCGGAGCCGCATGCCGCCTGGGTGGAGCCGGTGACCCGCGACGGCCGCCTGGTCTACAACCTGGTCGTCACGGTGCGGCCCTCGGAGCTGCAGCGCGTCCTGCAGGCGCAGTCGCCGCATCCGGGCTGGATAGGCGCTGTCATGGACAGCAGCGGCCGCCTCGTGGCCCGGCTGCCCGGCGGCGCGGCCTATGTCGGCCGCGAGGGCCGCGCCGACCWGCGTCAGCGCATGGCGGCGGCGCGCGAAGGCGGCTTCGAATCGATCTCGCTGGACGGCCGCGCCACGGCGGGCTACTTCAGCACCTCGGCGCTCGGCTGGAGTTATGTCAGCGCCATGCCGCGCGAGGAATTCGCCGGCCGCGTGCCCCAGGCCGTGCAACGCGTGGCGGTGGGCGCGCTGGCACTGCTGGCCCTGGCCATGGCCGGCGCCATCTGGGTGTCCCGCCGCATCGAGCGGCCGATAGGCGCTCTCAAGCGCCTCGCCCAGGACCTGCAGGCCGGCCGGCCGGTGCAGGCCGCCCCGACCGGCATGGCCGAGTGCGACGAGGTGGCCGAGGCCCTGGCCAGCGCGGCGCGCGACATGGAGACCAGCCGCGCCGAGCTGGAACTCAGCGTGGCCCAGGCCGTGGAGCGCACGCGCCATGTCGAGCAGCGGGGCGCCCAGAGCCAGCGCGTCGTCGCCCTGGGCCGGCTCACCGGCGGCGTGGCGCACGAGTTCAACAACCTGCTGGGCGTCATCAGCAACAGCATGCACCTGATGCAGCGCCACCCCAGCGCCGCCGAGCTGCAGGGGCCGCTGCGCGCCACGCAGCGCTCGGTCGACAAGGGCAGCGCGCTGACCCAGCATCTGCTGCGCTTTTCCGGCCGCCGGCCGGTGCGGGTGCAGACCCTGTCGCTGGCCCGCTACCTGCCCGAGGTGCAGGAGCTGATGCGCAGCGTGCTCGGGCGGCGCATCGAGATCCAGGTGCAGGTGGCGGCCAACGTCTGGCCGGTGCGGGTGGACGCCAATGAACTGGATCTGGCCCTCGTCAACCTGGCATTGAACGCCCACGACGCGATGCCGACGGGCGGCGAGCTGCGGCTGCGGGCCAGCAATGCCGAGGCGCACGACAAGGAAGGCCTGCCGCCGGGGGACTATGTGCTGCTGACCGTGGGGGACGACGGCATGGGGCTGGATCCGTCCCTGGTCGAGCATGCCTTCGAGCCCTTCTTCACGACCAAGGGCGTGGGCCAGGGCAGCGGCCTGGGCCTGAGCCAGGTCCATGGTTTCGCGACCCAGGCCGGCGGCACCGCGCGCCTGGCCAGCACGCCGGGCGTGGGTACCACGGTGTCGCTGCTGCTGCCGGTGGCGAGCAACGCCCAGGACAACCAGATGCCGGCCTTTGCCGACACGGCCCCGCAGAGCATTGCCGGCGCCACGGTGCTGCTGGTCGAGGATGACGAGGCCCTGGGTGACGTGACGGCGGCACTGCTGATGGCCCATGGTGCCCGCGTGTTGCGCGCCGCCGAGGTGGGCGCCGCCCTGCGCCTGCTGGACGACGGGGCCGGGGCGGATGTGGTGCTGAGCGACGTCGTCATGCCCGGCGCCATGGACGGGGTCGCGCTGGCGCGCCGGCTGCGCGAGCACCGCCCGCGCCTGCCGGTGGTGCTGATCACCGGCTTCAACAACTCGGCCATTGGCGAAGGCGAGTTCATCACCCTGCACAAGCCCTGCGCGCCGGCCGAGCTGCTGGCCGCGCTGCAGGCGGCCCTCGCGGCGGCACGCATCGCCCACCCGCCGCCCACGGCCGGCCACACGCCGTAACGACAACTCAGCCACCGCGGCAGGCGCGGGCATGCCAAATGCCGATGCCAGGGCTGGACGCACGGTATGCCTGCGGACGGCCGGCGCGTCTTCATCGAACCCTGAAAGGATCTGCCATGAGCAACGACGACATCATCGACACACTGAACGACCTGATCGAAACCTGCAAGGACGGTGAATACGGTTTCCACGCCTCAGCGGAATACCTGAAGGACCCGGCAATCAAGCAGTCCTTTGAGCGCCGCGCCGAGGAGTGCCGCCAGGCTGCAACCGAACTGCAGTCGCAGGTCGTGCGCCTGGGCGGCAAGGCCGAGGACAGCGGCACCGCCGCCGGTGCAATGCACCGCGGCTGGGTGGCCGTGAAGGGCACGCTGGCCGGCTACACCGACAAGGCCATCCTCGAGGAGACCGAGCGCGGTGAGGACAGCGCGATGAGCGCCTATCGCAAGGCGCTGGAAGAGGCCCTGCCGCCCGATGTGCGCATGCTCGTGGAGCGCCAGTACGAAGGCGTGAAGCGCAACCACCTGCAGGTGCGCACGCTGCGCGACCAGGCCCGCGCCGCCGTCTGAGCGTGAAGCCGCCCTAGCTTCGGCCGGGGCGGTGCGAGGATTCGGCATCGGCATCGCCGGGCCGCTCCTCGCTGTCGGTTTGCGCCGGCGCGGCCTTGGTGGCGCGCTGGCGAGGCTTGGCAGGGGTGTTGACCCGGCTGGCCTCACCCTCCTGCTCCTCCTCCTCTTCATCTTCATCGTCCTCGTCGTCCTCGCTTTGCGGCGCTTCGTCGATGGCCGTGAGCAACGCTTCGGTGTCATCGGCTTCGCCCGGCGTGAAGACGCGGTCCACGCCGATGTCGGCGCCGTCGCGCACCCCCGTCTCGCCTTCGCTGGACGGCAGCGATTCGCCCAGCGGCAAGGGCGCCACCTGATCGTCGCGCAGGGCCACGTCGACGGGCAGGCCGGGGTCGGTGCCGTCGTCTTCACCGTCCATGCCCGCCACGTCGCTGCCGCTGTCCGAGCTGTCGCTGGGCCCCAGGCTCGCCTTGTCGCGGCCGGCGGGCTCGGCCGCGGCGGAATCGATACCTAGCAGGCTGCTGCGTGCCATGAAAACCTCCGGCTGTGAAACGCGGGACGGCCCCGCACCCATCGCAGGCAAGGCGTGTGCCGCCGTGCCCGCGGATCAGCCAGCGTCGTAAAAGCGCAGCTTTCCCACCACGAAGCCGCGATCCCGCGCGAGCTGCACCAGCGTCTGGCGGCGCTGCGCGACCAGCGTCGGTCGGCGTGACAGCAGCCACAGCGCGTCCCGCCCGGTGCTGCCAATCAGCGCCTCGTCATAAGTCGGATCGACATGCAGCACGCCATGCTCGAGCCAGGCCAGCGGCAGCCAGCGCAACGCCTCGGGCCAGTGGCTGATCCTGAGCCGGGCGCCATGGCCGCCTGGCACCGGCTCCACCAAGGCCTCGCTGCCGTGGGTGCCATTGCCGTCGACCCGGCGTTCCAGCAGATCCAGCCGCCCGTCGTCGCGCGGCAGCAGGCCGAACTCCGGCGGCTGCAACGCCGGCGCACCGTGCGCCTTCAATTCACCGACCACGAACCAGCGGCCGCTGAGCTGCGCCAGGTCGACCTCGCCAACGGTGGCCAGTGGCTCGGCCCGATGCGTGCCGAGCAAGGTCTCGACCAGCGGCAGCCCCAGCGTCACGAAGCTGCTCGCCGCAGCGGGGCTGACGCGGCCGCGCCAGCGCTCGGGCAGCAACGGCCAGGCCAGGCCAAGCAGGCGCAGCCAGGGAATGTTCCGCAGCGCGCTGGCGGGGCGCGGCGTTGCGGGCTCGGCGTGAGGGCGCCGGCGCAACGCCAGCAGCGCCGCAACGGCGAGCAGCGCGCCACCCACCGGCAGCAGCAGCTTCCTGGGTTGCAAGCGGTGGCGCAGCTGGCCCGTGAGACCTTCGACACCCGCGTGCAGCCTGGCCTCGCGCGCCATCAGCCGGTGCTCGACATCCAGGATGCGGGCATCGATATCGGGTTCAGGCAGCGGCGCGTTCATCGCTGGCCTCATTGGGTTGCGGGTCGGGAGCCAGCATCAGGTGGCGCCGCGTTGCGGGCAGGCGCAACCTGGGCAGCAGGCTGCGCACGCGTTGCAGCGCCAGCACGATGGCCAGCCCGTTGACGGCGATGGCCAGCAGCAGGGCCACCTCCAGCGGCAGCCCGGCCGCGACCAGCAGGCGGATGACGCCGGCCCACAGCACCAGCCAGGCCGTCACACCGAGGATGGCCACGGCCACCATCAGTGCAACGATCTGGGCCAGCGCCTGGACCGCGCGTTGCAGCTCCAGCGACAGCAACTCGACCCGGTCGCTGACCAGGCCAGGCAACTCGCGCCACAGCGACTGCAGTTGCTCCAGCAGTGGGGCGGGCTGGTCTTGCGGTGAGTCGGCCAAGGCCGCCTCAGCGGGCGAGCCGGGCAACCAGCACGCCGACGGCCAGGGCCGTCGCGATGGCGGCCAGCGGATGCTCGCGCACGGTGCTGCGCAGGCTCTCGGCCCATTCATCGCCCAGGTCGCGCGCATCGCTGGCGCGCTGGCTCAGCGATTCGCTAGCGGCCTGCACGCCGTCCTGCAAACGCTGCACGGCGGGGGCAGCCGTCTCGGCCACGCGGTCGATGGCGCTGTGCGCACCTTGCACAACGCGGTTCAGCACGTCGTGACCGACGGCTGCGCCCTTGTCGACGGCGTCACCGGCCTTCGCGGCTGTGTCGTTGACGACGGCTGCGGCAGGCGCGGGCGTGGCGGGCGAGACCGACGAGGTCGGGAAGGGCGTATTGGCAGTGGTGGTGGCCATGGTGGTCCTTGGGGTTGGAAAGCGGGTGACGGTTCAGCGCAGGGTGCCGCGGCGGATCAGGTTGACGATCGCCAGCAGCACGACCGCGCCCAGCAGGGACACGACGAGAGCACCCAGGCTGAGAGCGTCTTGATTGATGCTCGGAATGCCGACCATGGGCGAGATCAACCAGCCGCCAATGGCTGCGCCGACGATGCCAACCAGGACATTGAGGATGACGCCCTGTTCGCCGTCGGTGCGCATCAGCAGGCTGGCAATCCAGCCGATGATGCCCCCGGAGATGAGCCAGACAATCAGATTCATGATGTGCTCCTGGTCGAGGTGAAGTCACCGGCATCAGGCAAACGGGGTGCCGCTCGCGCGTTGCGCGCGGTGGAAGAACTTGCAGCAGGGCTTGCCAGCCGCGTGCTCAGATGGCGCCGACGCTGCCGGTCACGGGCAGCACGATGCCGGTGATGTAGCCAGCACACACTGGCGCGGCGAGGAAGACATAGGCCGGCGACAGCTCCTCCGGCTGGGCGGCGCGCTTCAGGTCGGTCTGCTTGCCGAACTCGGCCACCTTGTCGGCGGGCGAATCGGCCGGATTCAGTGGCGTCCACACCGGCCCCGGCGCGACGGCATTGACGCGGATACCGCGCTCGATGAGGTTGCTGGCCAGGGACTTGGTCAGCGCATGGATGGCGCCCTTGGTGGCCGAGTAGTCGATGAGCTTGGCGCTGCCCCGCAGGCCGGTCGTCGAGCCGGTGTTGATGATGGAGCCGCCTGCCTTCAGATGCGGCAGCACCGCGCGGGCCATGCGCAGATAGCCACCGATGTTGGTGTCCAGCGTCTCCATGATGCGTTCGTCGTCGAGATCCTCCAGCGAGGAGGCGTGCTCCTGAAAGGCGGCGTTGTTGACGAGCACGTCGATCTTGCCGAAGCGCTCCATGACCTGGTCGACGGCGTCCTCACACCAGCGGCTGTCCTTCACGTCGCCCTGCAGCAGCAGGCATTGGCGGCCTTCGGCCTCGATGCAGCGGCGGGTCTCCTCGGCGTCCTCAGTGGAGGAGTGGTAGGCCACGGCCACGTCGGCGCCCTCGCGCGCGAACAGCACCGCCACGGCGCGGCCGATGCCGGAGTCGGCGCCCGTGATGAGGGCGACGAAGTCCTGCAGCTTGCCGCTGCCGCGGTAGTCGGGTGCCAGGAAGCGCGGCGCGAGTTCGAGGTCGGCCTCCCGTCCGGGCTTTTGCAGATGCTGGGCGGGCAGGGTTTCGGGCTGCTTGCGGGCGCCAGCCTGCATGGCGCCGCTCTCTTCTTCCTTCTTGCCCTGCTTGGCTTGCCCGGCATCGGCCTGGTCCTGGCGCTTCTGGATGGCGCGCTGGGTCTGGAGGGTCTTGTCGACTGTCGTCATCGTGGGTCCTTCTTCTTCAACTGGGCCGCTTCGGTTTCCTTGCCCGAGGGCGTCTGCGCATCCAGGCCGCGGTCCGGCGATTCGGCGACCTGGGCGATGTTGCCGGGCCGCTCGATGAGCTCTTCGATGATGAAGTGGCCATAGTGCTGGGCGCGCTCGGCGCCGCAGCCCTGGGCGGCCCGGGCCACCTGGATGGCCTGGTCGTCATTGGCGACACGGACAACCAGCCAGTGGTAGCCCTTGGCGGCGAGCGCGCGGTGGGCGAGCACGAGATTCATCTCCTGTCCCACCGAGGCGAGCGGGCTGGCGTGGGCGATGTCCTCGTCGATCTGCCTGAGCATCTCCTGGTCGCTGTAGTGGCGCACCGCGCCGTCAGGCAGGCCGAAGTCGGCCATGGCCTGGCCGGCGCGGGCGGCCTGGCCCGCCTCGGGGAATGAAATGACGACGTGGCCGACCGGCTTGAAGACGCCGAAGCTGCGCGGCGCGTCGGTGGTGGCGGCGGAAGTGGACATAGATGGGCCCTGGTTGGCGAGAGCCCGTCAGTGGCAAGGGCGGTGCCCGGCTTGCATCGCGGCGCCGGGCACGCGGATTGCCACCAGGCCTGAGCTTTCATTCCGGAGGACCCATGCCCAGCCCAGCCCGCCGACCCGTTCTCTATGTCGAGGACCACCCGGTCAATGCGCTGTTGATGGCCGCGATTCTGGAAAGACGGCCTCAGCTGGAGCTCCTCGTCGCCACCACGGGCGAAGAGGCGCTTTGCATGGCGGCCGGCCTGCACCCCGCCCTGCTGCTGCTCGACCTGGGCCTGCCCGATTGCCACGGCAGCCGGTTGCTCGGCCTGCTGCGGGCGCTGCCTGGCTGCGAGTCGGTGCCAGCCGTGGCCGTGACGGCCGACGTCAACTTCCCGGTCGAGGACTGGGGCTTCTGCGAACTGTGGCCCAAGCCGCTGAATGTCGACGAGGTGCTGGCTCGCCTGGATGCGCGGGTGGGTACCCATCCCTCGCCGCCGCCGCAGTTGCCTGAGCTGCACACCCGGCCGGCACCGGTCGCACTGGCGCCGCACTGGCGCTGAGAGCTGCCGCGGGCACTGCCATGCCCGCATGACGCAACCGTCTTCACGGCCCGCGGACGGCACCGCGCTCCGCGCCGCGGCCGCAACTAAGGCCTGGCAGCGGCCCCGCGCCGGGGCCGCTGCCCGGGCGCGAAAAATGCGCACAGCAGTGGGCGGCCCAACCTCATGACCGGGCACCTTGCACGACGCGATGCACCAGGTGCAGCTTGCGCACCGCCTGCGCCGACAGCACGAAGGGATAGAAGTCGGCCACGCCCATGCTGCGTGACAGCTCGTTGAGCACGCCGGTCAGTTCCATCCAGCTGTTGATGAGCTGCAGAAAACCGGCATCCGCCACCAGGTTGGCGTCGAAGCGTTCGTAGTTCAACTCCACGCGCTCGCCATCCAGGCCGAAGCTGCGGGCCGTGTCCAGCGTGTCGACCAGGTGCAGGTAGTGCGCCCAGGTCTCGGCCCAATCCTCCCAGGGGTGGGCGCTGGCGTAGGCGCTGACGAAACGCTGGCCCCAGTCGGGGGGCGCGCCGTTGGCGTAGTGGCGCTGGAGCGCCTGGCCATAGTCCTCGCGCTCGTCGCCGAAGAGCTCGCGCCAGGCGGGCAGCCAGTCCGTCGGCTCGACGAGGCGCTGCCAGTAGTAGTGGCCGGTCTCGTGGCGCAGATGGCCCAGCAGCGTGCGGTAGGGCTCGCCGAGCTGGTGGCGCCGGGCCTCGCGGCGCGCGTCGTCGGCCTCGGACACGTCCAGCGTGATGACGCCGTCGGCATGGCCGGTGATGACGGCCGGGCCTTCGGGTGGCGCCAGCAGCAGGTCAAAGGCCAGGCCCTCCTCGGCATCCTCGGCGCGCGACAGCACCGGCAGGCCCAGGCCGATCAACGACGACACCAGGCGGCGCTTGGCCGCTTCGATGCGCCCCCACCAAAGGCCGGCTTCGGGCTGGGACAGGTCCGGCACGGTACGCGTCAGCCGGCAACAGCGGCACAGCGTCAAGCCGGCCATCACTTCCGTGACGTCCAGCAGCCAGTTGCATGCGGCCGCGCTGTCCAGGTTGGCGCAGCGCGCGTAGCGGGGCGCGCGGCGTGCCGGCACGCCGGCCTCGCGCCAGCCGCCGCGGCCTGAGCGCGGTGCCGCCTCCAGCGCCAGCAACTGGCCCCGAGCGGGGGCATAACCCAGTGGCCGGTGGCAGGCCAGGCATTCGCTGTTGCGGAAGAACACCGGCCGGCCGCAGGCGCAGCTGAACGCCCGCGGCGTCGTCGGCGATGGCACGGCGTGCCGCGTGGCAGCAACGGAGCTCACCAGGCGCTCCAGCACAGCATCAGGCCAGCCGTTACGCGCAGGTCCAGCTCGGCGCTGCGCAGGCGATCGGCATCAAGCCAGGGCGGCATAGCGCGGCACGGTCCGGGCGGCCGCAGCCAGTTGCAGCAGCTGCTGCTCGAAGCGGCGCTGCACGCTGCCCCAGTCGGCCTGGAGGGCGTCCAGCCGCGCTTCCATGCGCAGCAGGCCGTCGGGCGCGGAGGCATCCAGGGCGCGGGTGGCCGCATCCAGGAAGGCATCGGCGGCGTCCAGGCCCTGGCAGACCGGTGCCAGGCAGCCACTGACACCGTCGCGCACATGCTGGGCGGCGGCGCCGGTGTCGAACGCGGCGACGGCCAGGCCGCTGGCCAGGGCTTCGAGCGTCACATTGCCGAAGGTCTCGGTCTGGCTGGGAAAGAGGAAGACGTCGGCGCTGGCGTAGTGGCGGGCCAGCGCGAGGCCCGTCTGCATGCCGACGAAGCGCGCCGTCGAGTGAGTGCGCTCAAGCTTCGCGCGCAGCGGGCCGTCGCCGACCACCACCATGCGCAGCCCCGGACGGCGGGCGCTCAGGCGCTCGAAGGTCTGCAACGCCAGGCTCGCGTTCTTCTCCGGCGCCAGCCGGCCGACATAGAGCATGACGCGGTGATCGTTGCCGATGCGCCATTCGCGGCGCAACCGCAGGTCGCGGCGATCAGGCGAGAACAGCTTGGCGTCGACGCCCCGGCCAAGCACCCGCAGGCGCTCGAAGCCGTGGGCGGCGAGTTCACGCTGCAGCTCCGTGGTCGGCACGAAGTTGAGGTCGGCCATGCCGTGCAGGCGCTTCAGATAGCCCAGCACGACGGTCTCCAGCCAGCCCAGGCCGTAGTGGCCGCAATAGGCGTGGAAGTTGGTGCGGAAGTCGGCGCTGCGGGGAACGCCCTCGGCGTGCGCAGCGCGCAGCGCGGCCCAGCCCAGCGGGCCGGGGGTCGTCACATGCACGACATCGGGCGGACCGCCGCATTCGCGCCACAGCGCACGCAGCCCCGCCGACGTGGCCAAGCCGTAGCGCAGCTCGGGATACATCGGGATGGGACCGCCGCCGCAGCGCCATTCGCGCTCGTCACGGCGGGCCGCTTCACCCGGCTGGCGCGGCCGGATCAGCTGCACCTCGTGCCCGACGTCGCGCAGATGCCGCAGGGCGCGCTCGGCCGTCAGGGCCACGCCGTTGATCTCCGGCGGGAAGGTCTCGGTGACATAGGCGATGCGCACGACGCTTCACTCCGGCTGTTGCATTCCGCCGTCATGGCAAGTGGAATGCCCGCCCCTTCCTGGCCCTTGCTGCTCAGGTCGACCGAGCGGCCGCCCGGGAGCGCAGCAGGGCCATCAACTGGCGCTCGGCGGCGCTCAGGCCGGACCGGGCCGAAGGCGCCGCCGCCCACGGCTGGGCGCGCAGCGCGGCGCGGGCCGCCTCATCGCTCAGCGCGTCGCCCAGGGCCAGCACGCGGGGGTGGATGTAAGCCTTGCGGCAAACCGCTGGGGTGTTGCCCAGGCGCTTGGCCACGGCGGCCAGCAGTTGCTGCGGCCGGCAGGGCTCGGCGCCCTCGGCACAGGCCTGCAGCGTCAACTGCAGGGCCAGCACGCTGCCATGCCAGGTGCGAAAGTCCTTGGCCGTCACGCGTCGGCCGGCGGCCTCGGCCAGCCAGGTATTGACGTCCGCGGAGTCGACGGCATGGGTCTGGCCGCCCTCGTCGAGATAGCGGAACAGCTCCTGGCCGGGCAGCTCGCGGCAGCGACGCACGATGCGGGCGACACGGCGGTCGCTCACGCTGACCGAGTGGCGCACGCCGCTTTTGCCGACAAAGGACAGCCGGATGGCGTCACCCTGCACGCCGGCATGGCGGTTGCGCAGCGTCGACAGGCCGTAGGAGCCGTTCTCGCGCGCATAGGCACTGTTGCCGATGCGCAGCCAGGTGGTGTCCAGCAGGCGCACCAAAGTGGCCAGCACGCGCTCGCGGGTGGGCTCGCCCTGCCCCGCCAGCGCGCGCTGCACGCGTCGGCGCAGCCGTGGCAGCACGGCGCCAAAGCGCAGCAGGCCGTCGAACTTGGTCTGGCCGCGGCCGGCCATCCAGTCGGCGTGATAACGATATTGCTTGCGCCCGCGCGCATCGCGGCCGGTGGCCTGCAGATGGCTGTCGGCATGCGGGCTGATCCAGACCTGCTGCCAGGCCGGTGGAATGGCCAGCTTGCGGATGCGCGCGAGCGTGGCGTCGTCACGGACACGCCGGCCGCGGGCGTCCCGGTATTGGAAGCCGCCGGAAGTCACCGGCTCGCGGCGGATGCCGGGACCCGTATCGCTGAGCCAGCGCAGGCCGGCCTGGCGCGCCTGGCGAACCTCCGGGGCCCGGGATGACGGCGGGTTGGGCATGCCGTGCCCAGGCAGGCGACGTGCCAGGCATGCCGATTGCCTCCGCGCCGCAATGCATGCGAACCACGCCGTGCCCGAGCAGCAGGTCCAGGAGACGCGTCCTGGTGCGGGCCCCCATCTGCTGGATGTATCGATGTTCTGGGGCGCCACGGGCGGCGTGCGGCGCGTATTGACGGCCAAGCATGAGCGGTTGCGCCCGCTGGGCTGGCGGCACACGGTCATCGCGCCCGGCGCCCAGGGCCCCGGCATGGTGGACTGCGGCGGCATGCCCCTGCCCCGCAGCGGCGGCTACCGCATGGTGCTGGGCCGGGGCCGTGCGCTGCGGCAGATCGAATTCGTCGCGCCCGACATCGTCGAATCCGCCGACCCCTATGTACTGGCCTGGGCGTCGCTGGCCGCGGCGGAGCAGTTGCGCATCCCGGCCGTGGCCTTCTGCCACAGCAACCTGCCCCAGCTGGCGGCGCGCCTGGCGGGCGGCCCCGAAGGCACGCGCCTGGGGCGCGGCGCCGAGCGCTGGGCCCGGCGCTATCTGGTCAACCTCTACCGCCATTTCGATCTCGTCATGGCCCCCAGCAGCGGCATGGTGCAGCTGCTGCAGTCCTGGGGCGTGCCGCGCGTGACGCTGCAGCCCCTGGGCGTGGACTGCTCGGCCTTCACGCCCTGCGCGCGCGACGCCGCCTGGCGGGTGCAGTTTTGCAGCGACCACGGCCTGGCGCCGGATACGCGCCTGTTCATCTACACCGGCCGCTTCGCATTGGAGAAGAACCTGCAGCTGCTGGCCGATGCGGTCGCCCTGCTGGGCCGCGGCCATGTGCTGCTGGCCGTGGGCGACGGGCCGGCGCCGCCGCTTGGCGAACAGGTGCTGGTGCTGCCGCCGGAACACGACAGCCGGCAACTGGCCCGCATGGTGGCCAGCTGCGATGCTTACGTGCACGCCGGCGACCAGGAGACCTTCGGCCTGGGTGTGCTCGAGGCCATGGCCTGCGGCACGCCGGTGGTGGTCGCCAGTGCCGGCGGCCTGGCCGAACTGGCGCGCGACGCGGGACTGCTGGTGGACCGGCCGCGGGCCGGCTCCTGGGCCGAAGCGATGGACGCCAGCCTGGACGGCAACCAGGCGGTTCAGCGCCGCAACGCCCTGGCGCGCGCCCAAGCGCAGGACTGGCCGCACGTGATGGCGCAGATGACGCGGCGCTACACCGCCCTGCTCGGCCGCCAGCCCACACTGGTTGCGCCGGCCCGCAACCCGGCTCTGCCGCTGGCCAATCGGCTGGCACGCCAGCGTTGACGGCGCCGACCCGAGCGGCCGGCGCCGTGTGCGTCGTGCTGCACGACGTGTCACCGGCGCGCTGGGACGGCTGCCTGCGCGTGCTGGCTGAACTGCGCCGTTGTGCCAGCCATGCCGGCGTGCGGCTGCCGCTGTCCCTGCTCGTGGTGCCTCGCATGCACGGTGATGCGGAGGCACCGCCGCGCTATCTGCGCTGGTTGCGCGGCATGGCCGGCGCCGGCCATGAACTGCTGCTGCACGGCCTCACCCACAGCGACGAAGGCCCGCCGCTGCGCGGCCTGGGCGACTATCTGCTACGCCGCCACTACACGGCGGGCGAGGGCGAGTTTGCCGCCCTGTCCCACGCGCAGGCCATGCAACGGCTGCGCGAGGGCCGTACCTGGGCCGGCGACCACGGTCTGCCCATGGACGGCTTCGTCGCGCCGGCCTGGCTGCTCGCCCCACCTGCGCTGCAAGCCGTTGCCGACGCAGGCTTTCGCCACACCTGCACGCTGACCGAGGTCATCGCCCTGCCACACCGGCATGTGCTGCCGGCGCCCAGCCTGGTGTTCAGCACACGCACGGCCTGGCGCCGCGGGCTGTCATTGGCCTGGAACAGCCTGCAGGCGCGCCGCGCCCGCGAGGCGCCGCTGCTGCGCCTGGAGCTGCATCCGGGCGACGCGGATCACCGCGCCGTGGTGCGCTGCTGGACGCGGCTGCTCGACGAGGCCCTGCGCACGCGCACGCCGCTGCGCCTGGCCGAGGCGGCGCAGATGGCGCGGGTGCTAGCGGGGCATCAGCGGGAGCTGCTGCGCGAGCTCAATAGGTGCCACAGCGCAAACACCAGTGTGCCGACCGCCGCCGCAACGAGGGCGGAGCGCACCGGCTCGTCGCGCACATAGCCCACGGTCCGCTCGCGGACCTGCGAGACGCCGGAGCGCATGTTGCGCAGTACCGGCGCCATGGCGTCGCGCGCTTCGCTCACGCCGTCGGCCAGATGGTCCAGGCCGCGCCGCGCGGCGTTCTGCGCCTTCTGCAGGCCATGCCGCGAAGCATCGGCCGCATCGTCAACCCAATCTGCGTGACCCATGGTGCTTCCTTCATCAGAGTGTCGGAATGCAGTTGGGGCAATCCGCGCGCCGTGCCCGCGCTCAGTCGCGCTGCGGGGGGCCGCCGAGATCCGCAGCCGCGCTGCCTTCGGCTGCATATTCCTTCAGCCGGTTGTACAGCGTCTTCAGGCTGATCCCCAGCACCGCAGCTGTGCGTTCCTTGTGGTGGTTGAAGTGGCGCAGCGTGGCCAGCATCAGCGCGCGTTCGGCCTGCGCCACGCTGGAGCCGATGGGCAGGGTGATGAAGGGCATGTCGGCATCGGCGTTCAGCATCTCGGGCAGCCGCGCTGGCGACGGCGGGATACCGACCGGCGGCGCCACTGGCAGGTCTTGCGGCCCCTGGCCTCCCCAAGTCGAAGTGACTCCCGTCTCTTCGCTGCCGGGCAGCCAGGTCTCATCGATCAGCTCGCCCTGGGCCATCACATAAGCGCGCTGCACGACATTGCGCAGCTCGCGCACATTGCCCGGCCAGGGGTAACCCACCAAGGTCGCCAGCGCCTCGGGCGAGAAGCGGCGCACCGTGCCCTCCTGCTCACTGATGGCGGCCAGGAAATGGTTGGCCAGCAGCGGGATGTCGGCGATGCGGTCCCGCAGCGGCGGCAGCGCGATCGGGAAGATGTTCAGGCGGTAGAGCAGGTCTTCGCGCAACTTGCCCGAGGCCACCGCCTGGTAGGGCAGGCGGTTGGTGGCCGCGACGATGCGCACGTCGGTCTCCTGGCTGGTGGTGCTGCCCACGCGCATGAAGCGCCCGGTCTCCAGCACGCGCAGCAGCTTGACCTGCAGCTCCAGCGGCATCTCGGTGATCTCGTCCAGGAAGAGAGTGCCACCGCTGGCGCGCTCGAAGAAGCCCTGGTGCTGGCGCTCGGCACCGGTGAAGCTGCCCTTCTCGTGGCCGAAGATCTCGCTCTCGATCAGGTTGGGGCTGATGGCCCCGCAGTTCACGGCCAGGAAGGGGCGCTTGCGACGGCGGCTGAGGTCGTGCACGGTTTGCGCCACCACCTCCTTGCCGGTACCCGACTCGCCCGTGATGAAGACCGACACGCTGGTACCCGCCACGCGCGAGATCTGCTCGTAGATGCGCTTCATCGGCGCGCTGCGGCCCCAGAGATGGCCGAAATGACCGGACTCGTCCAGATTGGCAGTCAGATCCTCCACCTCGGCCTGCAGGGTCGCCGGCTTCATGATGCGCGACAGCACCCCTTGCAACTGCTTGAGGTTGACGGGCTTGACGAGATAGTCGGCCGCCCCCAGGCGCAGCGCCTGGATGGAGGTCTCCAGATTGGCGTGGCCAGTGCAAAGCACGACCTCCGAATTGGCCACCAGCTTGGGGTCGGCCAGCAGGTCCATGCCATTGCCGTCGGGCAGGCGCAGGTCCAACAGCAGGATGTCGGGCTGCTGCAGCGAGAGCTGCTTGCGCGCATCGCGCAAGTTGTGAGCGACCGCCACGGTGAACTGCTCGCCCGCGATCAACTCGCGCAGGGAGGCGGCTGAATCGTGGTCATCGTCCACTACCAGGGCATGCGGCATCGTTTCCTTCCAGCTTTGTTACGGTGACCCAGGCGCTACGGGAGCAGTCATTTTCAACACATTCCACCCCCGTCAGAAAAACTTTGCCCGGCCGGGGCGTGTATCCACCAGTAATCCCCGTCAGGCATGCCAGCTGCCCTCAGCTGGCCGCCCACCGTAACGTTATGCCCGCCCATGAGCAACCCCTTGTTACAAGACGCTGATTGCCATGATCCCGCCGGTCTCTCGTTGACGCGGTTGCTGGACGCGCTGGCACTGGGTGCCGTGCTCGTGCTGGCCTGGCGAGCCTGCCATGGCCACCACCACCGCCGTCGCAGGGCCCATTCGGCGCGAGCACCGGTCGCCGTGCAAACCTGGGAAGGCGAAGGCGGTCGCCCGACGCCCACCGACGCCTGAGGTCGTGCCGCCAGCATTGCTGCAACTTCTACCGGTTGCTCCGCCCCCTGCAGCCGCTTGACCTCACCGGCTTCTGCAAGCTGGGCCTGGGCGGGCACACCGCCTGCCCTGCAAGCTCAACATTGGTGCATTGGCGGGCCTCATGAAGCAATCTCGCGGCTGGCACCTCGGCGGCTGGGCTTGGGCCCTCGCGGTGGTGTTCTCCCTGGCGGGCACGGTGGCCTGCGGCACCTTGCTGGAACAGGAACGTCAGGTGCAGCCAGCGTCGGCGCGCCTGACCGCAGACCGCGTCACCCTGCAGGGCCGTGACGGCCCCGTCTCCGATGCCGTCGAGGCCAGGGACCTGGCCCGGGTGCGCGACGAGGGCAATGGCGCGCTGCTGGAACGCCATCTCGGCGCGCTGGCAGCCAGGGGCGACACCCAGCTGCTGCGCGGCAACACGGCCAAGCTGCTGGTCGACGGCCCCGCCACCTTTGCAGCGATGAAGGCGGCCATCGCCGCCGCCCGCCACCGCCTGCTGGTGGAGTTCTACATCATCGAGGACGAGGGCGTGGCCGCCGAGATCGGTGAGCTGCTGCTGCGCAAGGCCGCCGAGGGCGTCAGCGTGGCACTGATGTACGACAGCCTGGGCTCGATGGGCACGGACGGCGCCTTCTTCGACCGCCTGCGCAAGGGCGGCGTCGCAGTGTGCGCCTTCAACCCGATCAATCCGCTGGAGCGACCGGGCCACTGGGGCGTGCTGCAGCGCAACCACCGCAAGATGCTGGCCGCCGACAGCGACGTGGCCTTCACCGGCGGCATCAACCTCAGCAACGTCTACGCCGAAGGCTCCTTCAGCAGCGCCCGGCGCAGGGGCCCCGCCCGGCCGCCCGAAGGGGCTCCGCTCCCGCCTGGCGGGACAGCGCGCAGCGCGAAGGGTGCGCCAATACAGCCGCCGGCCGACGCCGACAAGCAGGGCTGGCGCGACACCCAGGTGGAGCTGCGCGGCCCCGTGGTGTCGGCCCTGGCCGTGCTGTTCCGCGAATCCTGGGCCCTGCAGGGTTGCCCCGGCGAACTGGCGCCCGCCCCGCCGCCCCGCGTGGCCACACCCGGGCAGCGCGTCGTCAAGCTGGTGGCGGGCGATCCGGCGAACGGCATCAACCCAAGCTACACGGCGCTGCTGCACGCCATCGATGCCTCGCAGCGCAGCGTGCAGCTGACCATGGCCTATTTCGCACCCGGGCCCGAGCTCATCCGGGCCCTGTGCGACGCGGCCCGCCGCGGCGTGGCTGTCTCCCTCGTGTTGCCGGGCCGCAGCGACGTCGCCATGGTGCTGCACGCCGCGCGTTCGCGCTATGCCCAGCTACTGGAAGCCGGCGTGCAGATCCACGAAATGACGGAGTCCGTCATGCACGCCAAGACGGCCGTCGTGGACGGCGTCTATTCCAGCGTCGGCTCCAGCAACCTCGACTGGCGCAGCATCGTCGGCAACAACGAGGTCGACGTCATCGTCCTCGGCGACGACTTCGGCCAGCAGATGCAGGCGCTGTTCGCCCGCGACCTGCAGGTATCTCAGCACATCGACGCGACGCAATGGGCCAAGCGCGGCCTGGGCCAGCGCCTGCTGCAGGGCTTTGCCCGCCTGGTGGAGCCATTGCTTTGAGCTGGCATCCCGTTTGCCACAGACCGGCGGGTTTATTCAGCAACTCGGAGTTCTGCGATGACGATTGACCTCATGGGCACTTCCTCCATGACCGAAGCCACCGCCATGGGCGCGGCCGGGCGCTTCCTGAACGACATGCGCCTGGAGCGCGCACGCCGGCCGGGCGGTAGCAGCACGGGCCGGCTGATGCGGCGCAGCCGCACACGCACCGCCGGCATACGCTTTGAATGGGTGACACGCACGATCGGACCGGTGCTGCGCGTCGTGGCCACCTGGACCGACCAGCATGGTCAGCCTCACCACACCTCGTTCTCGGTGCAATGCAATGGTCTGGAAGGGGCGTTGGATCGTGCCATCGCGGCACGCACGTCCTGCGGTGCGCCGCCGCCGGATCGTGATGATCTGCTGCAGCGCCTGCAGCAGGAATTCGCCACTGCGCCGCTTGCCGCGGAGCAGCTGGCTGGCATGGCGCCAGGGCGGACCTTGCTGACCGCTCAGCTCAACTTGGCCAGCATGGAGGCCTCGGTGGCCTCGTCCCAAGCCAACGGATAAAGGCAACGGGCCTGGGTCAGCAGCTCGGGCCGGCCGCCCCACAGGGCGATCTGCTCGCGCACGGTCGCCAGATCGATGCTCATCAGCACAGCCGGCGCGTTCACGCGCGGGTTGTGCCGGGCCGCCGTGTAGGGCAGCAGGCCCAGCCAGCGACGGTAGAAGGCGACGTGGCGCGGGTTGACCTCGATGATGAGGCGATCGCAACGCGCGCGACGATGGGCGTGCAGATAGCCGAGGTGAAACACCTGGGCCAGCACCCGCTTGGGCTCGAAGGCATGTTTGTCCACAGCCAGCCGGCCGAATTCGCAGAGCTTGACGCCGGCGGAACGCCATTCGGCCAGCTCGGATTCGAAGAGCAGGTCGGCGTGCAGGCCGCCGGCACCGTCAAAACGCACCGACAGCGTGCCGATGATGTTGTCGCCGTTGCGCGCCGTGCAGATGATGTCGCCATCTTCCTTGCGGCTGGTGTAGGTCTCCCGCTTCACCGCCAGGCCGCGATCGCCATAGCGTCGCTCGACGAGCTCGTAGGCGTCACCCTCCAACGCTCCGAAATCGCTGTTGAGCTCCAGCGGCGGTCCGCCGAAGGGATTCAGCGGCGTGCGGCGGCTTTCTTCGAACATGGGCGTCATCGACTACATCCTTGGTGCCCAACGCACCGAGCGGCGGAGTCTAGGGATTGAAATGACGCATTTCATTGAAGCTCACAGACCGATACATCTAAATCGGGGGGATCAGGGATTTCCCTGTCGCCGAGAAATGCGACAACGACCGCGCCCTGGTATTCGGGGACCACGGCAAGAAAGAAGGCCACGCGCGGCGTGGCCTCGGGAGCGAAGGCGCTGCGGGATCAGACCACGTACTTGCCCACCAGGCGGTTCATGTTGGTCAACGACAGGCGGTGCATCTCGATCATCGCGATGAGGCCGTTGCGATGCAGCTGTAGCACCTTGTCGTCGGCCAGCTCGGCGTACTTCTTCTCGTCCAGGGCCATGAAACCCTCGACGTCGAGCTTTTCTTCGTTGGGCAAGGTCGCCTCGAAGCGCATGTCCTGCAGCAGGTCCATCTCGACGAGCAGGTTGCAGATCAGGCGGGTGCGCTCGGCTTCCTGCTCGAAGTTTTCCAGGAAGGCCTTGGCGTTCAGCAGGAACTCGGTCGGCTGGCCGTCCTTGAACAGGGCCTCGCCGGTCGTCTCGTTGAAGGCCGGCCACTTCATGTCGTAGCAGACGGCCATGCTGTTCGAGCTTTCGTCCATGCGGGCCATCACGAAGGGATAACGGCGCACATAGGCGGGCACGTAGCCACCGGTCCACTTGTCGCCCTCGACGAAGAGGTTGGAGCCCGCGCGCAGGCCCAGCACGGCCAGAGGCGCGACGGGCTGCTTGCCATCCGGGCCGGGGCTGCCGGCGCGCACGAAGACGATCGGGTATTCCTTGCAGGCGTCGGCAAACTCGACGGCGGCGAGGAAGACCGAGTTCTGATCGGCCACGCGGCTCACGACGGACTGGTCGGTGTCCAGCTTCAGGTTCTTGTGGACGTCACGATCCAGCGGCTGCATTTCGCCGTACATCGGGGGGTTGCTCATGTTTCTCTCTCTCCAGTTTCCTCGGCCAGACGACTGACCAGCACTTTGTCTACACGCTTGCCATCGAGGTCCACGACCTCGAATCTCCACGCGTCCCACTCCACGACATCGGTCGTGCGCGGCAAGCGCCCCAGCAACAGCATGATCATGCCGGCCAGGGTGTTGTAGCGCCCACGGTCCTCTTCGGGCAGTTCCTTCAGCTCCAGGCGGTCCTTCAGCTCGGGCACCGGGATCAGGCCGTCGATCAGCCAGCTCCCGTCCTCGCGCTGCACCGCCCAGGCGTCGCCATCGCTCGGGGCATTGAACTCCCCGGCAATGGCTTCCAGCACGTCACGCACGGCGATCACGCCCTGCACCTCGCCGTACTCATCGACGACGAAGACCAGGGGCGCGTCCGACACGCGGAAATGTTCCAGCAGCTCCATGCCCGACAACGTCTCGGGCACGAACAGCGGCGGCTCCAGGCCCGCCATCAGGTCCAGCGGCAAGCCCTCCAGCATGCCGGCCAGCAGCGCCGGCGCATTGGCCACGCCCAGCACCTCGCCCAGGCCGCCGCGGCAGACCGGATAGCGGTTGAAGCCATGCTCGCGCAAGACGGCCAGCACCTCGGCCGGCGTCGCATCAACCTCCAGCCAGGCAATCTCGGCCCGCGGAATCATCATGGAGCCGACCTGGCGCTCGTCCAGGCGGAACACGTTGCGCACCATCTGGTGCTCATGCTCCTCGATGACACCGGCGTCGCGGCCTTCTTCCAGGCTGGCGGCGATCTCCTCTTCCGTCACACCGCGCTGGCCCTTGTTGCGCAAGCCCAGCAGGCCCAGCGTCGCCTCGGTCATGAAGCTCAGCGCCTTCACCAGCGGGCGCGCGGCCATGGAGATGAAGTTCATCGTCGGCGCGACGAGGCGGGCCACCGTCTCGGGGTAGATCTGGCCGATGCGCTTGGGCACCAGCTCGCCGAAGACGATGGTCAGCAGCGTGATGATGATGACGACCAGCGCCGTCGCGGCGATGTCGGTGGCATGCGGGTTCAAGCCGAAGCTCTCAGTCAGCCAGCGCGACAGCGGGCCGGAGAAGGCCGCATCGCCGACGATGCCGTTCAGCACGCCGATACCGGTGATGCCGATCTGCACCGTCGACAGGAATTTGGTCGGGTTGTCATGCAGGTCCATCGCGGCCTGCGCACCGCCCTCGCCACTCTCCACCATCACCTGCAACCGCGCCTTGCGGCTGGCGGTCAGCGCCATCTCCGACATCGCGAACAGGCCGTTGATCAGGATCAGAAAGAGAACGAGAGCGGTATCCATCGAAGGCGCCAGACCCCGGGGAAAACCCCAGGTGGCGCAAGGCAAAAACGAAGCCCGGGAGACTATCAGAAGGCCATGACCAAACCCACCGTGCGATCCCTCGCTTTGGGGTCTGCGCGGCAGAGGGCGTAGCTCGCGCCGGGGCGAGTTGCGGGGCCAGGCTAGGCGTCGGCGAGGCCGTGGGGCGAGCCCCACTACGAGCCGGCAACGATGCATGGCCCCGCAAATCGCCCCGGCCCTCCGGGTTGAGACTGGCAGGGGCGCATGTGTTGTTGCTCGTCGTTGCGGGTCAGCACCCGCGGCCTCCTCGCGCCTAACCTGCGTCCCTGCCAGTCTCAACGCGGGCCACGCCCTCTGCCGCGCAGAGCCCCAGGACCGGGACAATCCGCACATGAACTACCTGATCGGCGATCTCCAGGGCTGCTGCGACGCGCTGGAGCGCTTGCTGCAGCAGATCGATTTCTCCCCGTCACGCGACCGCCTCTGGCTGCTGGGTGACCTCGTCAACCGCGGCCCGGCCTCGCTGACGACGCTGCGCCGCCTGGCCGGCCTGGGCGAGACGGCGACCTGCCTGCTGGGCAACCATGACCTGCATCTGCTTGCCGCCCACCACGGCGTGCGCCGCCCGCACCGGGGCGACACGCTGGACGACATCCTGGCCGCGCCCGACCGCGAGGCGCTGATGGATTGGCTGCGCCAGCAGCGCATGGCCGTCTACGAGGCCGGCTGGCTGATGGTGCACGCCGGCGTCGTGCCGCAATGGAGCCGCGACGACACCCTGGCCCTGGCGGCCGACGTCGAGGCCGTGCTGCGCGGCCCTGCCCTGCCCGACTTCCTGCACGCCATGTACGGCAATGAGCCGGCGCGCTGGGACCCCGACCTCGCCGGCACCGCGCGGCTGCGCTTCACGGTCAACGCGCTGACAAGGCTGCGCTTTTGCAGCGCCGACGGCGAGATGGACTTCAAGACCAAGGACGGCGCCGGCGCGGCACCTGAAGGCTTCATGCCCTGGTTCGACGTGCCAGGCCGCAGGACCGCCGACACGCCCATCGCATTCGGCCATTGGTCGACGCTGGGGCTGCTGGACCAGCCGCACCTGCTTGGCCTGGACACGGGCTGCGTCTGGGGTGGCAAGCTGACGGCGGCGCGGGTGGACGGCCTGCAGCGCGAGATCGTTCAGGTGGGCTGCGAGCAGGCGCAGCAGCCGGGCGGCTGAGCCAAGGCACCGTAGAATGCGCGTCCCGCTGGAAGCGTGGGAGAGTGGTTTAATCCAACGGTCTTGAAAACCGTCGAAGGTGTGAGCCTTCCGTGAGTTCGAATCTCACCGCTTCCGCCACAAGACACGGGCAAGACGCACTCGCGTGTGCCTGGGATCGACCACCCGATCCAGCTGACCGGATCAGGCTTCCGTCTGGCGCCGGACCTTCCCCTTCGCTCCGCGACGGTGCCGCGGATCGGTGAGCATACGCAGGAGGTGCTTTCCGAGATCGGGCTGTGACACTTGCTAGATGAACGTCGCCACGGCTGGAAGGCAGTGGTGGCCTCAGGCCGAAAGGAGTCCCCAGGGGGCCGTCGATCGGCCACTTTCGTTCCAGGAGCGTTCATTCGCATTCGCGCTCCAGACTGGTCATCGGAAGCCAATGCAAGAGGAGTGAGCACGCGATGCGGTGTCGGGCACCGACAGCGAGCATGGCTCTCGACCCCTAGGACCCGATTGGTTCACTCCATTGAAGCACCCGACGGCACCGTTGTCCTGGTTCGTCCTGCGTTGCGCGAGTGGCTTCGCCTTGGTCACCGTACCTTCGGGCCGCAGCACTTTTTAAACTTCTTTCCTGAACCGCATGGACATTGCTCGTTCCGTCCAATGCGTCCGCTCTTTGCGATGGCCTTCCGCAGCCGTGCTTCGCGCAGAGCTTCACCCCGCTCTTGGAGCGCAGGGAGTTCGAGGGCTGTGATGTCCGCCCGTCGCAAGAACTGCCATTCGGCATCGAGGAGTGCGCCCGAGTCATCGTAGGAGAGTTCAAGAAGCACTCGATCTGCCTCATCGTGCATGACCATGATCGCCTTCGCATGGTCTTGCATCTCGTTTACCGAGGGGCAAAGCCACCCGGGTTTCCACGCGAAAGTTGTCAGACGCACCTCTCCGAAAGTGGAGAAGGGGCGCGGCCGTGTCGCATCTGCCCGCCCGAGCTCTTGCGTCAGCGTGTCGAACATCCGATCGCGCCAGTCTCCGCTCACATCCAGCAGGTAGGCTGCTATGGCGGATCGACCGTCCTTGCCGCTCATTTGCAAGAACTCGAGCAACGCCGCCAAGCCCGCAGGCACCTTTTGATGGAGGGGTGACGGAAGTGTCGGATCCAGCAGGCGCGCGGTGAAAAACTTATCAATCTCTTGGCGGTATCCAAGGAACTGCAGATGAGCCTTCCCACCGCCACGAAGATCGGCTGCGTGCTTGGCGTAGTCGTTGTGCTTGAGGTACAGGCCCAGGTGATCTAGCTCGTCGTCGAGCTGCAGGGTCTTCGACTTGAACGCTTCCCTGCGCATCTGAACGAAATGCAGGAACTCGAGTGGATTGGTAAAGATGTCTGCGTAAACGCGCAAATCGTCCAGAGACAGCGACCACACGGGCTCGGCTCCCACGTCGACTCCGAGGGACGACAGGTGCTGAACTTGGGCTGCAATCTCCGTGAATGGATCGAGCGTGACAGCACAGATCGTGACCTGACGATAGTCTCGGAGCCTTAGGCGGCCAGTTTCGTTTCCGACATTGTCCAGCAGGGGCACCTCATCGGCGGTCTGCAGGTATCGCAGAAACCGGTTGCCCTGCTTGGCAGGTGCGGACACGAGGTTCTTGATCGACTGCACGTGTGCGTCGACATCGGTGGCGGGCGACGTGTAGGTGAACGAGCCTGACTTCACCTCGACAATGAACAGGTGGCCGTCAATAGCAAGCACGCCGTCCGCTTCGCAGCGAACAGCCGCTGCTCCAGCCTCGGACAGCCAATAGTAAATCTCGTTGAAGTGCGTTGCTCCGGGCAGCAGCCGCTGCAGGTACGCGAACGGCAAAGTCTCAGTGATTGCTTTTCGGGAGCCGATCCAGGCTTGCTTTAGGCGTTGGTCCGCGGCAAAGACTCGTTTTTCGAGTTGTCGATAGAAGTGATCGAACAATCCGTGCAGATCAAAGCAGTAGTACCTTCCATCCATCTTGATGAAGGGGCGCCTGAAAATTGGCCAGACGCGCAGCGGCCACCCCTTGAAGGCGCCCTCGGCGAAGAACTCGCTATCCTGGCCCGGCGCCCAGGAGAAGTCCTCTAGAAACGCAGGCGTCAAGTTCGTCACCTTCTGCAGGTCGAAGAGGTCATACAGGAGAAAGAGACCGAATGCGCGGCCCTGTTCCACCTCGAGCCCGTGACGGACGATAGACGCGCGCAGCAGCTCTCCTGTGTCGCCATCCTTCGCAATGCCAGCCTTGATGTCTGCTTCCAGCGCCATGAGCGACTTCTCTCTGAACGTCTCCATGGCGCCAAAAGCATCGCCGATGCCCTTAGTCAATGCGTGCCATATCTTTGCAAGCTCATCGCACAGTTGCTCGCTGCTGAACCCATAGAGCTGTTGAATGGCACCGGTCTGTGGTGCAAGTAGTTCCCGCAGCGTTTGGACCTGATGGTTCTGATACTGCGCTCCGGTGACATTGCACCAGTGCAGTTGCATCCGAAAGTGGAACTCTTCAAAGTCGGCGTCGACAACTGCGCTGTCTTGACGATGCTTGGCGGTGGCACAGATGAAGTACCGCGCATTCAGTTTCCGAAAGATGGACTGAATCAGCCGCTGCAGCTTGCCCCAGTTTTCATCGGTCAGCTCGCTCGGCGAGTCCGCCGTGGGCGGCGTGGGCGGCGTGCCAGCAATCAAGCTCTGAACGTAGTCGAGCATGCGCGCAGCATGGGCGTGTTCGGGGCCAACCTCGACTTCACTCTCTACCAGCAAATGCGCGGCACTCCGCTCCCACCAAGCGCGGTGCAGAATTGCCAGTGGGTTCAGCGTCGCTACCAGAGCTGCGGCGTCGCCGACATCTTGGTCAATCTCCCGTACGACCTCGTCATAGCCAGCCACAAGGCGTGCCTGAACCTCATCGAACTCTCCCGGCAGCCAGTTTGTTTGCGAGACGACGTGGCGGCCAAACCGCATCATGCGAAGGGGACCTGAGTTGAAGACTTCGTCGGGTTGCTGGCCTGTGTTCCGATGGCCGGTCTTCTTATGTTTTTTTCGCTTCATTCGTCGATCGTGCCACATGCACCCCCGTCGCTTCAGGCGGGATTCACCAGGAGTCAATGTCGGCTGACGAGTGGCGATTGCTCGCCGTAGGACTGCTGCTCCGGGACAAGCCGGCCCTCCCACCCGCACTCAGGATCGCGCGCCCTCCTCCCGCAATTCCGCTTCAGCTGCCGCCGCGGCGCATTCCGGCAGGCTCTCCGGCACGACGCCCGCTGGCCCCGACTCCGGTGCCGGCAGCAGCAAGGTGAAGCTGGTCCCCTGACCCAGCGCGCTCTGGACCTCCAGCGTCCCGCGCATCGCCGCCACGAACTCCTTGCAGATCAGCAGCCCGATGCCGTGGCCGGCCACATCGGAGGTCTCGGCCCCCAGCCGTTCGAAGGGCTGGAACAGGCGCGCCAGCTGCTCGGCGCTCAGGCCCGGCCCGCTGTCCTGGATCAGCAGGCGTGACACCGACCCTCGGCTCACGCTCAGCCGGATCCAGCCCCCCTCACGGTTGTACTTGATGGCATTGGTCAGCAGGTTCACCACCACCTGGCAGACGGCCCGGTGGTCACCCAGGGTCGGCACCGGCTGCGGGGCATCGAAGACGATGTCGATGGCGCGCGCCTGGGCGTCGCGCTCCACGATCTGCACGGCATCACGCACCACGGCAACAAGGTCCAGCGGCCGGCTCGCCAGCACCGCGCTGACCGCCCCCGCGCGCCCGAGCTCCATCAGCATGTCCAGTACGTCCACCATATGCCAACCGGTCTTGGCGATCTGGGCCACCCATTGCTCCACGGCGCTGTTGCCCGTGGGCCCGGCCCGCATCTGGATCAACTGGGTCAGGCCGACGATGGCGTTCAGGGGTGTCCTGAGCTCATGGCTCACCTTGGAGACCAGCAGTGACTTGGCCTGGCTGCTGGCTTCGGCTTGCTCCTTGGCCAGACGCAGGGCTTCGTCGCGACGCCAGACCTGCACCTTGGCCTCCAGGCTCTGGGTCACGTCGCGCGTCGACCCGCGAAAGCCGAGCAAGTGGCCGTCGGCATGGCGCATGGGCACGGCGCTGCGCGACACATAGCGCAATCGTCCCTGCGCGTATTCCGCGACCAGCAGACGGACAAAGGCCTCGCCCTGGCGCAGCACCGAGTGAAAGTCGCGCAAGGGCGCCTCGGGCTCACCCAGCCAGTTGACGACCAGGCCCGACGGGATCAACTCACCGACGGCCGGCGCCTGGATCAGGGCGGCCAGATCGCCAGCCACCGCCCCCTGCACCCAGCTGTAGCGCAGCTCCGCATCGGTCTCCCAGCTCCAGTCGCCCGAGGCGCGGGCCACGTCCTGCAGGCGCTGCGTCTGGCGCGTCGCCTCCTGCATGCGAGCCTGCAGCAGGCAGCGCTCGCCCAGCGACTCCGCGATGGCGCGCAACTGGGCACAGTCCACCCACCCCGCGCCCTCATGGCCCAGGTTCACCAGCGCCATCCAGGCGCCGGGCAGTGCCGGGTCGTCGGGCCATTCCAGCAGCGACAGGTCGAGCAGGCCAAAGCGGCGTTTCAAGGCAAACATCTCCTGGCAGACCTGATGGCCCCAGCTCTTGCGCAGCTCGATGCCCGCACGTTTACCGGGCTTGACGGCCGCCCCCATCATGGCCAGCGCCTCGACCAGCCCCTGGGCCGATACCGGCAACAGGCCGGCCACGACCGTGACCCCATCGGTGCGGGTGCACATGAGGGCCGCGGCCGCACCCGCGGCCTGCCGGGCCCGCTCGACCATCGCCCAGGTGGAGCCGGCCGGCTCGGCGGCCCCGCTCTCCACACTCGGGTGGATCTGCGACCGCAGCCTCTCGTCAGCTTCGACTTTGATGCACATCGCTGTTTCCTCATGCTGGGGTCTGCAAGCCCCAGCCACTGCCCAATATTTGCCCCCTGTGTCTTGGATCTCGCCCGCCTATTTGATGAACCTCCCGTTGCGCGAAAACACGGCCAGGTCGATCTGCGCCGGGGCGCGTCGGGTCCTGCCGTAGAAGGCCCCCACAAAGCCGCCGAAATCGCGCGGCGGCAGGGTGTCCAGGGCCTCGGCCAGCCGGGCCGGATTCGGCTCGCGCGCACGGCGCAGCGCGTCGACCAGCAGGCTCGCACCCAGGTAGGCCTCCATGCTGGCGAACGAGGCTTCGATCCTGTGGCGGGTGCAGAAGGTCTGGAACTGGTGGCCGATCACCGAGGACGACGTCCACGGGAAGGGCACCACCTGGGTGACCGACAGGCCCACGGCCCGCGCGCCCAGCAGCTCCATCAGCGCATTGCCGCCGACCGTGGACAGCGTATAGAACAGGCCCGTGTAGCCAGCCTCGCGGACGGCATCGACAAAGCGGGCGCTGGCCACGTAGTCGGAGCCCAGCAGGATGGCCTGGGGGGCGCCGGCCAGCACCGAGGCGACGGCACCGGGCAGGCTGTAGCGGCTGCCCTCATGGTCCACGCTGCTGATCGAGGCCACCTGGTCGCCGCGCGCCTCGATGGACGCCAGCAGGGCGTCACGCAGCTCCCAGCCCTGCGAGTTGTACTCGGACAGCAGCGCGACGCGCCGGATGCCGACCTCGCGCGTGTGCCGCACGATGTACTCCACCTCGTCGACATGGCCGGCGCGCAGGTTGTAGATGTGGGGCAGCACCCCGGAGCGCAGCTCTTGCGAGCCGCTGAAGGCGGCCACATAGGGCAGGCCCTCCTGCGCCGCACCGCGCGCGCCGGCCCGATGGGCGCCCGCCCCGACAAAGCCGAACAGCGCGATGACCTGGTGCTGGGCGGCCAGCAGCTTGACGTTGACGGCGCTGCGTTCCGCGCGGTCCTCGTCGTCCAGGGTGATCAGCTCGATCGCCCGGCCCGCGATGCCACCGTGGGCGTTGGCGTCGGCAAACACCGCGCGCGCCGCGTCCCGCACCGCCAGGCCCACCTGGGCGAGCGGCCCGGTGATGGGCGCCGACTGGCCCAGCCGAATCGGCGGCAGCTCGCTCGCGCAGGCCCGGCGTGCCGGCAGCGAGAGCAGCGCGGCGGCCGGGAGGCCCAGGCAGAGATGGCGGCGGCGCATGGGGATCTCACCAGCGCAGGGAGGCCGTGTGCACGGGCGCATCCCACAGCGACTTCAATTCCTCGTCGAGCAGGGTGACGGTCAGGGAGGCGCCAGCCATTTCGAGCGAGGTGGTGTAGTTGCCGACCAGCGAGCGCACCGGCTTCAGGCCCTGGGCGAGCAGCCGCTCGGCCGCGCAGTGGTAGAGCAGGTAGAGCTCCATCAGCGGCGTGCCACCGAAGCCGTTGACGTGCAGCAGCACCTCGCGGCCGCGGGCGGGCTTGAGATCGGCCAGGATGGCGCCCAGCAGTTCGTCGACGATCAGGCCGGCCGGCTTGATCTTGTCGCGCCGCCGGCCCGGCTCACCGTGGATGCCGACACCAATCTCCATTTCGTCGTCGCCGATGTCGAAGGTGGCACGCCCGGCCGCGGGCACGGTGCAGCTGGTGAAGGCCACACCCATCGACGCCGTGGCGGCGTTGACGCGATCGCCGATGGCCTTGCATTCCTGCAGCGAGGCACCGGCCTCGGCCGCGGCGCCSACSATCTTCTCGACCAYCAGSGTGCCSGCCACGCCGCGCCGGCCGGTGGTGTRSKTGGAGTCCTCGAYCGCSACGTCGTCGTTGACSAGCACGGTGGCGTTCTCCAGGTCSAGCATCTCGCTGGCGATCTGGAAGTTCATCATGTCGCCGGCGTAGTTCTTGACGATGAAGAGCACGCCGCGCCCGGTGTGGACCGCGGCCGCCGCGGCCAGCATCTGGTCGGGCGTGGGCGAGGTGAAGACCTGGCCGGCACAGGCCGCGTCCAGCATGCCGAGCCCCACGAAGCCCGCGTGCAGGGGCTCGTGGCCTGAGCCCCCGCCCGACAGCAGGGCCACCTTCTTCTCGGCCCGCTGGGCGCGCGCGACAAAGGTGGGCTCGAACTCGACCCGCAACAGCTCCGGGTGGGCAGCGACCATGCCGCCGAGCGACTCGCGCATCACGGAGTCGATGTCGTTGATGAATTTCTTCATGATGTCTCCGGGGGTTGGCACTTCACTGAAGCACGGTGTCGCAGACGGCGCTGATCGCGACCTCGCAGGTCTTGCAGCCCGGGTCGATATGGCCCAGCGCCCGCTCGCCCAGGAAGGAGGCGCGGCCCTTGCTCGCGACCATGTCGCGGGTGGCCAGCATGTTGTGCGTCGCCTCGCTCTTCAGCTGGGCGCAGATCTCGGCCAGCGGCGTGTCCTCGTCGGTGAGCTTGAGCAGCAGCCGCGACACCGGGATCAGCACGTCGAGCATGGTCTTCTCGCCGACGTCGGCCTTGCCGCGCTGCTTGATCGCGTCGACCCCACTGGCGAAGGCGGTGGCGAACTGGCGGCGGTCCGGCGCGGCGACGCCTTCCAGCGACTGGCCCATGGCCATGAAGAAGCCCGAGATCAGGGGCCCCGAGGCACCGCCGATGGTGCCCAGCAGCTTCATGCCGATCTTGTGCAGGGCGGCCCCCGGCAGCAAATCCGTGAGGCCGGGGCTCATGGCCACCAGCACCTCGCAGCCCCGGCGCACGTTGATGAAGTGATCGCCGTCACCGATGGCGCGGTCGAGGGATTCGATCTGAGCTTCGTTTTCGAGAATGGCGCGCTGAACCGCTGTCAGCGCCTCTGTGATCATGAGGGTGTTCATGTTGTCTCCTTGTCTTTCGGATGGGGTGCCGGCTCAATGGATGGCACGGGGCTGCACATCGGGTGCCGTGAACTCGCGCCCCACTGCGGTTCTGGCAAACAGGTAATTGACGCGGGCCCGCTCGCTCAGGGCGTCCAGGTCGACATGGCCCGCGGCGTCGCAGGGAAAGACGAAGGCGTGCCCAGGGTTGAACAGCGAGCGGAAGTACAGCTGGTAGGACTCGTTCATGGTGGGTCTCCTTGAGCGAACAAGCGGCGGGCGATCAGCCCGCGAGGCGCCGGCCCGCGGCGTCAAAGAACATGCAGCGCTCGCCCGGGAAGGCCAGCTGCACGCGTGAGCCGGGCAGCACGGCGTGGTCGAGCAGGGCCCGCGCGCGGATCTCGACGCCGTCGCGCTCCGCCACCACCAGGTGCTTGACCAGCGAGCACTCGATGACGTCGAAAGCCTGCTCGCCGTCGGCGACGGACATCTGCACGTCTTCCGGGCGTATCGCCACATGGGCGGCGCGCGGGTCGGGGCGGCCGGCGAACCAGGCCACCGGCAGCACATTGACCGCGGGCGAACCCAGGCGCTGGGCGATCTCTATCGAGTCGGGCTGGTCGTAGATCTGCGCGGGCGTGCCCACCTGCTCGATGCGGCCCCGCTCCAGGATGGCGATGCGGTCGGCCAGGGTGGTGGCCTCGACCTGGTCATGCGTGACGTAGACCACCGTGGCGCCGCTGGCCCGCTGCAGGCGCTTGAGCTCGACACGCAGTTCCTCGCGCAGGCCGGCGTCCAGCGAGGAGAGCGGTTCGTCCATCAGGTAGACGCGCGGCTCGCGCACCAGCGCCCGCCCGATCGCCACCCGCTGCATCTCGCCGCCGGACAGGGCGGTGGACTTGCGCTGCAGCTTGCCTTCGATGTGCAGCACCGCGGCCACCCTCTCGATGCGGCGACGGATCTCGGCCTCGTCGATGCGGCGCATCGGCGCCCGCAAGGGGAAGGCCATGTTGTCGTAGACGCTCAGATGGGGATAGAGCGAATACTGCTGGAACACGAAGGCGCAGTCCCGCTGGGCCGGTGCCGAGCTGGTCATGTCGGCGCCGTTGAGCCGCACACGGCCGGCGTCGGGGGTCTCGAGGCCGGCAATCAGGCGCAGCGTGGTCGTCTTGCCCGCGCCGCTGGGGCCCAGCAGCACGAAGAACTCGCCGTTGGCGATGTCCAGGTCCAGGCGATCGACGGCGGTGACGTCGCCGAATCGCTTGGTGACGCTTTGAAGGGTGATGCTAGCCATGGCGCATGCTCGGTCGGTGGGCGATGGTGGTGGCGCTGGGCAGCAGCCGCTCGGTGTCGGCGTCGAAGAGGATGACCCGGTGGGCATCGAAGCCCACGCCGACGGACTCACCCACCTCGGGCCGCCTGGCCTTGTCGACAACGGCCTTCAGCGGGCCGGCGTCGGTGCGGACCTCGGCCACCCAGTGGGAGCCGAAGTACTCGACACCGGTGACCTCGCCGGCCAGGCCTTCGCCCGGCGTCAGCAGGCGCACATGCTCGGGGCGTATGCCCAGCAGCGCCCGCGCGGCGGGGGCCAGCACCTGGGGCACGTCGACCGTGCGGCCATCCAGGCGGACCTGGGTGCTGCCCATTTCGACGGCGCCGCTGAGGTCCAGCAGATTCATCGGCGGGCGGCCAATGAAGCGCGCCACGAAGACGCAGGACGGGAAGTTGTAGATGCCCTGCGGGTCGTCGGCCTGCAGGATCTCGCCCTTGTTCATCACGACGATGTGGTCGGCCAAGGCCATGGCCTCGTTCTGGTCGTGGGTGACGAAGACGGTGGTGGTGCGCAGGCGGTCGTGGAGCTTGCGCAGCTCCACGCACATCAGTTCGCGGAACTCGGCGTCCAGCGTGCCCAGGGGCTCGTCCATCAGGAAGGCCTTGGGCTGGCGCACGATGGCGCGGCCAAGCGCCACGCGCTGGCGGTCGCCGCCGGCCAGCCCACCCACGCGTGAGCCCAGCAGATGCTCGATGCGCAGGATGCCGGCCACCTCGCGCACGCGGCGATCGATCTCGGGGCGCGGGATGCCCTCGTTGCGCAGCGGGAACTCGAGGTTGTCGCGCACACCCATGTGCGGATAGAGAGCGAACAGCTGGAACACCATGGCGATGTCACGCTCGCGCGGCCGCCGGTAGGTGACGTCCACGCCGTCCAGCGTGATCTGGCCGCCCGTGGGGTATTCCAGGCCGGCGATCATGCGCAGGGTGGTGGTCTTGCCGCAGCCGGAGGGGCCCAGCAGCACGACGAACTTGCCGTCCTCGAGCACCAGGGAGGAGTCGTGCACCGCGGCGAAGTCGGCGAAGCGCTTTTGCAGGTGCTTGATCTGGATCTCAGCCATCGTGATCACCCTTGGGGCAGCTTGCCGGCGATGCTGTAGCCGACGACGCCGGCCAGCAGCACGGTGAAGCCGTAGCTGTAGATATCGATGGACCAAGGCTGCATCAGCATCGCGAGGCCCAGGCCGATGAGCGCGGTGGTGCCGTGTTCCCACGGCGCGCGGCGAAAGAGTTGCTTCATTTGCGGATCGCTCCGAAGGTCACGCCACGCAGCAGGTGCTTGCGCAGCAGCACGGTGAACAGCAGCACCGGCAGCAGGAAGAGCGTGGTGCCCGCGGCCATGGCAGGCCAGTCGAGGCCACCCTCGCCGATGATGGTGGGGATGAAGGGGGGCGAGGTCTGGGCCGTGCCGCTGGTCAGCAGCAGGGCGAAGGCGTACTCGTTCCACGCAAAGATCAGGCAGAAGATGGCCGTGGTGGCGATGCCCGTGGCGGCCTGCGGGAGCACCACCTTCAGGAAGGCCTGCCAGCGCGTGTAGCCGTCGACCATGGCGGCCTCCTCGTACTCGCGAGGGATTTCATCCATGAAGCCCTTGAGCAGCCAGACCGACAGCGACAGGTTCACCACCGTGTACAGCAGGATCAGGCCAAGGTGGGTGTCGTTCAGCCCGACGTTGCGGAACATCAGGTAGATCGGGATGGCCACCGCGATGGGCGGCATCATCCGCGTCGACAGGATGAAGAACAGCAGGTCGTCCTTGCCCGGAACGCGAAAGCGCGAGAAGGCATAGGCGGCCAAGGTGCCCAGCACCACCGACAGCAGGGTCGAGCCGAAGCCGATCAGCAGCGAGTTCGAATAGCGATCGATGAAGCGCGACGGGCCGGCCAGGATCATCTGCTGGTCGCGCACCAGGCTCTCGTACCAGGTCGCGGGCGGGGGGAGCGCGGCGAGCTCCTCCGCCGAGACCCGCGAGCGGGTCGTGAACAGGTTGACATAGCCCACCAGGGACTGCTCGGCCACCACCTTGGGCGGGTAGGCGATCGCATCCTGCGGCGTGCGCAGGCTGGTCATGAAAATCCAGGCCAGCGGGATCAGAGAAACGATGGCGTAGCCGATCACCAGCACGCCGGCCAGCCACTTGGACCGCGTGCTCGGTTCGAGCGGCGAGGTCAGCGCGGGGCGGCCGCGCGGCGCGGCGGGCGATGCCGCGAGGAGGTCGAGATCGACCGAGGTCGAACCCACATTCGGGATTGTTGAGGCGAGGGTTTTCATCGCTGCTTCACCTTCTCGAGGAATCGAACGGCGACCAGCGACAGGCCATAGATCGAGACGAACATGATGATCGCCAGGGCCGAGGCATAGCCGGTGCGCCACTTCTCGAAGGCCTCGCGCTTGAGCTTGATCGAGGCCAGTTCCGTCACCGTGCCGGGGCCGCCGCTGGTGAGCTGGTCGACCAGGTCGAACATCTTGAAGTTCTCGATGGTGCGGAACAGCAGCGCAAGGATGATGAAGGGCATCACCATGGGCAGGGTGATGCGCCAGAACTTGGTCCAGGCCGAGGCGCGGTCGATCTCGGCGGCCTCGTAGAGATAGGGCGGGATGGAGCGCAGGCCGGCCAGCAGCAGCAGCATCACGTAGGGCGTCCACATCCAGGTGTCCACCAGCACGATGGCCCAGGGCGAGAGCTGGGTGTCGCCCAGCATGGTGAAGGTGCCCGGGCCGCCGAAGAAATTGATGATGTAGTTGAAGATGCCGTACTGCGGCTCGAAGAAATACTTCCAGAAGGTGCCCACCACCGCAGGGGCCAGCATCATGGGCAGCAGGATGGCGGTGCTCCAGAAGCTGTGCGAGCGAAAGCGCCGGTTCAGTAGCAGCGCCAGGCCAAAGCCGAGCAGCAGTTGCAGCGCGATCGAGCTGACCAGGAAGTGCGCCGTGGCGCGCATGTTTTCCCAGATCGCCGGGTCATTGAGGACGCGCTGGTAGTTGCTGATGCCGACCCAGAGCGTGTCCGCGTTGGGCCGATTGGCGCGGTAGTTGGTGAGCGACAGGTAGATCGTCCACAGCAGCGGGAAGATGTTGAACGCCAGCAGCAACACGATGGTTGGCGCCACGAACAACCAGGCCAGCGTGCGGTCCGACAGGCCCTGTCGACCAGAGAGTGAGGTCTGCATGATCTGTTCCGAGGGGTAGGGAGGCCGGAGGGCAGCGCCCTCCGGTCCGCGTGTCACGCGGCCGGTGGAGTCAACGAAGTCACCGGCCGCGTGAGGGCTGCGGTCACTTCAGCTTGCCGTCTTCCTTGAAGACCTCTTCCCAGTCCTTCTCGAGCGCGTCCAGCGCCGACTGCGGCGTGCCCTTGCCGGCCACGACGTAGTCATGCACGCGGTTCTGCATGGCCAGCAGCAGCTGGGCATAGGTCGGCTCGGCCCAGAAGTCCTTGACGATCTTCATGGAGTCCTGGAAGACCGCGGCATAGGGCGTGCTCGTGCGGAAGCCCGGCTGGTTGAGGATGGCGTTCAGGCAGGTGAAGCCGCCGCCGTCCCACCATTTCTGCTGGATGGCCGGCTGGGCGAACCACTTCATGTACTCGAGCGCCATGTCCTTCTTGTCGGAGTACTTGACGACCGAGATACCCTGCCCGCCGAGCTGCGCGAACTGCTTGTCGCCCTTGGGGATGGGGAAGAAGCCGGTCTTCTCGCCGCCGACCTGCGGGTCCTTGGAGATGCCCGGGAAGAAGGCGATGAAGTTCATCTGCATCGCCACCTGGCCCGACTTGTAGGAGTCCAGGTCTTCGCTCATGTAGGCGTTGGAGTGGCCCGGCGGCGTGCAGCAGTCGTACAGGTCCTTGTAGAGCTTCAGACCCTTGGCGGCGCCCGCCGAGTTGATGAAGCCTTTCATGTCATACGGCTTCTTCGGGTTGCCGTACTCCATGCCGTAGGCGTACATGGTGTTGGCCACGCCCATGGTGATGCCCTCGGAGCCGCGCTCGGTGTAGAGGGCCGCGCCGTAGACCTTCTTGCCGTCGATCACGCGGTTCTGGAAGAACTGGCCGATCAGCTTGAACTCGTCCCAGGTCTTGGGCGGCGCGAGGTCGTGGCCGTGCTTCTGCTTGAACTCGGCCTGCAGTTCAGGGCGCGCGAACCAGTCCTTGCGGTAGGTGAAGGCCACGGCATCGCCCATGGCCGGCAGCGCGAAGTAGTTCTTCGTGCCCTTGGGCCAGGTCGAGTAGCCCTCGACGGTGGCGGGCGCGAAGTCGCTCATCTTGATGGCGTTCTTGTCGAAGAACTCGTTGAGCTTGACGTAGTGGCCCTCGGTGGCTGCGGAGCCGATCCACTGGCTGTCGCCGATCAGCAGGTCGCACAGCTTGCCCTTGGAATTCAGCTCATTGAGCATGCGCTGGGCGAAGTTCGGCCAAGGCACGAACTCGTACTTCATCTGGATGCCGGTCTTGGCGGTGAAGTCCTTGGACAGTTCAACCAGGGCATTGGCGGGGTCCCAGGCGGCCCAGCACAGCGTCAGTTGCTTTTGCTGGGCCTGCGCACCACCACTGACCAGCGCAGCCGCCATGAACACGCTCGCTGCCACGGCCAGCTTGCTCTTGTTGTAGCTCATCGTATGTCTCCTGTTTTGAGGACCCGCGGTCATGCGCCGCGGGCTGCAGTTGGGGCGCGACACGGGGCCGGCCTCGGCTTGGGATGCCACCCAGGAACGCTGGGTGACTACCTGAAAGCTAGTTTATGCACATCAAAAAGTAAATCACTCATGGTTAACACTAAATCAATCAAAGACTTCGTGAGATGGGTCTCGCCTGGCGCGCGGAGGTGGCCAAGGGAGGGCCGGCGCACCCCGCTTGGCCCGTGGTGACAAATCGACGACACTGGGATGGATTTACTTCTTGGCTTCTTTTCCTGACCCGCCCATGTCGACCCCGGTCACCATCACCAAGATCGCCGAGGCCGCCGGCGTCAGCACCGCCACCGTCGACCGGGTCCTGAACAACCGGCCCGGCGTCAACCCGGTCACCGTGCGCAAGGTCCGAGAGGCCATGGCCCTGCTGGGTGGCGGCACGCCCATCCGCGGCCGCCCGCGCTCCACCTCGGGCTATCGCTTCGCCTTCGTGCTGCCGGCGGCGCGGTTGGGGTTCTTCGATCTCGTCGACCGCGTCGTGGCGCAAGCGGCGGGCGATTTCCGGCATCAGCACATCACCGAGATCACCCACCGCATCCCGGCCGGCGACCCCAATGCCTTTGCCGCGGAACTGGCCAAGCTGTCCGACCTCGACGGCATCGCCGTGCTGGCGCCCGATGTGCCGCCGGTCAAGCTGGCCATCAATGAGCTGGTGCGCGGCGGTGTGCACGTGGTCACCCTGTTCTCCGACGTGCCCGGCTCGCTGCGCGAGACCGCCATCGGCGCGGACAACCGCGCCGCCGGCCGCACCGCGGGCCTGCTGGTGGGCCGCTCACTGCGGCGCGACGTGCCCACGCTGTGTGCCCTGCTCTCCCCGCCCACGCGCTTCGCCGCCGAACTGGACCGCCGCATCGGCTTTCAGCAGGTGCTGGAGGAAAGCTTTCCACAGGCCAAGGTGCTCAGGCTCTTCGACCTGCCGGAAACCGAGGACGAGGCCTTCGAATACGCGCGCAGCGCCCTCGTCGCCGAGGCGGCCGGCGAGCGCATCGACGCGCTCTACAACGTCGGCCCCTGCAGCTTCGGCATTGGCCGGGCTCTGACCGAGCAGGGCTATGGGCACGACCTCATGTTCGCCGCCCACGACCTGCTTGAGGTGCACCGCTCCATGTTGCTGTCCGGCACGCTGAGCTATCTGCTGCACCAGGACGTGCAGTACGCCGTCACCTCGGCCGGGCGCGTGCTGCGCGCCCTGTGCGACGGCGTGCGCGGCGCGCTGTCCATCACCAACTCGCGGGTGGAGATCATCACGGCGGAAAACCTGGCGTGACTTCGTTGCGACCGGGGTAAATAATGGGCCAAGGACGGGACTGGCAGATGAAAAAATTCGTCAACACGATTGACGATCTGGTGCGGGACAGCGCCATGGGCCTGGTACTGGCCCACCAGGATCTGCTGGCGCTCAACGAGTCACCGTTGTTCGTCCATCGCCGCACACCCAAGCAGGGCCGGGTCGCCCTGATTGCCGGTGGAGGCTCGGGCCACGAGCCGCTGCACACCGGCTATGTCGGCCCAGGCATGCTCGACGCCGCCTGCCCCGGCCAGGTGTTCACCGCCCCCAGCCCGGACCAGATCGTCGCCGCGGCACGCCAGGTGTCGACCGGCCAGGGCGTGCTGATGATCGTGAAGAACTACGCCGGCGACACCGCGAGCTTCCAGGTCGCCAGCGAAATGCTCGACGACGACTGCGCCATCGTGCTGGTGGACGACGATGTCGCGGTCGAGCATTCGACGCATACCGTCGGGCGGCGCGGCGTCGCCGGCACCTTGATCGTCGAGAAGATGCTGGGCGCAGCCGCGGAGGCCGGCGCCGACCTGTACGAATGCAAGGCCCTCGGCGTGCGCATCAACAATGCCACCGCCTCCATGGGCGTGGCCCTGAGCAGCTGCACCGTGCCCCGGGAAGGCCGCCCCACCTTTGCTATCGGCCCCGGCGAGATGGAAGTCGGCGTCGGCATCCACGGCGAGCCCGGGCGCCGCCGGCAGTCGGTGGTGCCGGCGGATGAAGTCATCTCAATGCTGCTGGAGCCCATCCTCAAGGACCTGGCCATCAAAGCCGGGCGCCAGGTGCTGCTGCACGTCAACGGCTTTGGCGGCACGCCCCTGATCGAACTGCACCTGCTCAACAAGATCGCGACGGAGCGGCTGCGCGCCGAGGGCCTCGAGGTCAAGCGCTGGCTGGTGGGCAATCACACGACCTCGCTGGAAATGGCCGGCGCCTCGCTCACGGTGACGGCACTGGACGATGAACTCACCTCGTTGTGGGACGCGCCCGTCACCACCGCCTCACTGCGCTGGTAGCGGCACGGCCTCAAGCCGGAACTGGGCGATCTCGCCGACCAGCACGGCCGCCTGCCCCTTCAGGCTCGCGGCGGCGGCGGCCGACTGCTCCACCAGCGCGGCGTTCTGCTGCGTCATGCGATCCAGCGTCGACACCGCCTGGTTGATGTCGCCCAACCCCAGCGACTGCTCCTGGGTGCTGGCGCTGATGGTGCCCAGCGTCGCATTGACCCGCCGCACGCCGACCAGGATCTCCTGCACCCGCGCGCTGGCCGCGTCGGCCAGCCTGGCGCCGCCCTGCACCTCGTCCACGCTGCCGGCGATCAGCTCCTTGATTTCCTTGGCCGCCGCCGCCGAACGCTGAGCGAGGTTTCTGACCTCGGTGGCCACCACGGCGAAGCCGCGCCCGCTGTCGCCGGCGCGCGCCGCCTCCACGGCCGCATTCAAGGCCAGGATATTGGTGCGGAAGGCGATGCCGTCGATGACGCCCGTGATCTCGGCGATGCGCTGGCTGCTGGCCGAGATGCTGCCCATCTTCAGCACCACGTCGCGCATCGCCGCGCCGCCGCGCTCGGCCGCCTCCGAGGCATTGCAGGCCAGGCTGTCCGCCAGGCGCGTGGCCTCGGCCGTCTGCAGCACATTGCCATGCACCTGCTCCATGGCGGAGGTGGTCTGCTGCAGGCGCGCAGCGGTCTCCTCCGTGCGCTGGCTCAAGTCCTGGTTGCCCAAGGCGATCTCCGAGGAGGCCAGTGAGATTGCATCGGCCGAGGCCCGCACGGCGCCGAGCATCTCGATGAAGCGCAGCCGCAGCCGCTCGACCCCGTCCGTCATGCTGCCGATCTCGTCGTCGCGGCCTGCCGGCACCGGCGTCGACAGGTCACCATCGGCCACCCGGTCCAGCGACTGCAACAGGGCCTGCAGCGGCCGCGCGACCCAGCTGCGAATCAGCAGGAACTGGCCGGCGCACAGCGCCACCGCCGCCACACCGAACATGACGAGAAACGGGATCAAGGTGGCCCATTGCTGGCGCATCGCCTCGCTGGCCGAGGCCTCGCCGACGACGATCCAGCCGGTGCCGGCGCTGGGCCTGGCCACGGCAAAGCGGTCATTCGCTTCGGGCTGCAGGACCGGGCGCACGCCGCTCAGTTCCTCCCCCGGGGCCGCGGCGCGCAAGGCGGCCAGGAGTTCGGGCGCACCTTGGGCCACCTCGGCGAGGCGGCGGCCGCGCAGTTGCGGCGGCAGCATCAGCGTCGCCTGTTCGGCGTTGCCGCCGCGCGGGTCCAGCACATAGACGCCGCCGCTGTCGAAGAAGCGGGCGCCGGCCACCATGCGCTCCAGTGAGCGGTCGAAGTCGGTCAGGTCGAAGCCGACGAACAGGGCGCCGACGACCTGGCCCTGCAGATCACGCACCGGCTGCAGTCGCGTGATGAAGGAACGCCCGTAGAGGCTGGCCCGGCCCACGAAGGGCTGGCCACCCAGCAGCGCCGCATTGCCGGGGTGGGAGGCATCCACCTGCATGCCCATGGCGCGTTCGCCTTGGTCGTTCTTCAGTGAGGTGCTCACGGTCACGAAGCCATTGCCGCGCTTCATCAGCACCGCGGCGGCCCCGCCGGTGAACTCGGTGAACTTGTCGCAGGGGCTGTGGTAATCGTTCTGGGCGATGCCCAGCTGCAGCAGGCGGCCGTTGGCCTCGTCGAGCGTGAAGTTCTTGCCGAACTGGTCGCCAAAGACCTTGAAGAAGCGCTCGACCAGCAGCTTGGCGGTGGCGTCGTAGGCGTCGACCGCCTGGGCCACCGCCTCGACCTTGGCATCCACCCAGGACACCGTTCGCTCCTGGGCCCGTTTACCCAGCATGAAAGACATCACGCCGCAGATGAGCGCCAGCACCGCAATCAGGAAGGCGCCACCGAACAAGGTGATGCGGCGGGCGACGCTGCGGGTGGGGGAGGCGCGATCAAGTGGGCTCGAAAGCATGTTTGTCTCCGGTGGCTCGGCGGCGACTGCGGAGCCCCATGCCCGCGTCGCTCTCTTGATGTAGTGTAGTGCAATATTTTTGTCTTGCTGATGTGTTTAGATTGATTTAATATTTCTTCTCGGCGCTAACACGTTGCTACGCAACGGCCTATCGCTGAGAACGTTCTTGACGGAATTGACTCAACTAAATCACTCAGGAGACAAATATGATGGACAAGCGATTGATGACGGGGGCGGCAGCGCTGGTGTGCTGCGCCGGGACGGCATGGGCCCAGTCGTCGGTGACGGTGTTCGGCTTCATCGAAGCCCAGGCCGGCCGGCAGACCCACGATTCGCCGGGCACCAAGCTGTACGACATGGGCGGCAGCCGGCTGGGCTTCAAAGGCACCGAGGACCTGGGCGGCGGCCTCAAGGCCTCGTTCTATCTGGAGCACCGCCTCAACCCGGACGACGGCACGGTGGGCGGCGGCACCACGTTCTGGAAGGGCGGCTCCTGGGTCGGCCTGAGCAGCGAGTCACTTGGCTCGCTCAAGCTGGGGCGCTGGTGGTCGCAGGCCTTCCTGAAATCCCAGTACGCCGCCGACCCCTTCGGCATGGGCACCCTGGGCCAAGGCACCTACGGCTCGGTGGGCTGCGGCCCGGGTTACTCGGGCGGTTGTCTGGGCGCCTTCTGGGTCAACAACTCGGTGAGTTACGAGAACTCGGTCGGTGGCTTCAGCTTCGGCGCCCAGATGTCCGCCGAAAGCCCGGGGCCCGGCGGCAAGAAGCCGGCCAATGTCGGCCTGAGCTACGCAGACGGCCCGCTGTATCTCGGCGCCGGCTACGAGGTCTCGAACGACGGCAGCAAGGACGAGAGGTGGCTTTCCCTGGCCGCCAACTACGACTTCGGCGCGGTCAAGCTCTACGCCGGCTATGGCTCGGGTCGGGATGCGCTGCGGGTCAGCCGCAAGAACCTGCTGATGGGCTTCAGCGCACCGGCGGGGCCAGGTGCCTTCATTGGTTCCTATGACGTGCAGGACCAGGGCGGCGTGCGCGTCGAGCAGTTGTTCTCGCTGGGCTACAAGTACAACTTCTCGGCCCGGACCAACGTCTTCGCAGTCGTCGCCAACGACAGCAAAGCCCCGGCCGGGACCAACAAGTCCGGCTACGCGCTGGGCATGTTCCACGCCTTCTGAGCCCGATTGGGGGTGCCGATTGCGGGAACTGCATCGGCACCGTCCCGACGCCAAGCGCATGCGGCGCGGGCGTCGGTTCGGCGCTGGCTCCACCTGGGGTCAGCGCTTTTTTTGAGAGGCGCGCTCCGCGCCAATCCCCGCCCAGCATGAACAGCCACCGCCAAGCCAAGATCGTCGCCACCCTGGGCCCTGCCAGCTCCGACATCGACACCATTCGGGGCCTGCTCGAAGCCGGCGCCGATGTCTTTCGCCTCAACTTCAGTCACGGCAGCCACGCCCAGCATGCCGAGCGGCTGACCATCATCCGGCGCCTGGAGGCCGAGCAGGGCCGGCCCATCGCCGTGTTGCTCGACCTGCAGGGCCCCAAGCTGCGCATCGGCACCCTCCTTGAAGGCTCGGTCGAGCTCATCGCAGGTGCGAGCTTCCGCCTCGATCTCGACCCGACGCCGGGTGACGCGACGCGCGCCCCCCTGCCCCACCCCGAGGTCTTCGCGGCCCTGGAGCGCGGCACCGACCTGCTGATCGACGACGGCAAGCTCAGGCTGAGGGTGTTGCTCTGCGGCCCGAACTTCGCCGACACGCGAGTCATCGTCGGCGGCACCCTGTCCGATCGCAAGGGTGTCAACCTGCCTTCGGTCCTGCTGCCCATTTCGGCCCTGACGCCCAAGGACCGCGCCGATCTCGATTTCGGCCTCACGCTAGGCGTGGACTGGGTCGCGCTGTCCTTCGTGCAGCGCCCCGAGGACCTGCACGAGGTGAAGGCCATCGTTCAAGGGCGCGCGGGGGTACTGGCCAAGCTGGAGAAGCCCGCCGCCATCGAGTCGCTGGAAGCCATCATCGACGCGGCCGACGCCATCATGGTGGCGCGCGGCGACCTCGGCGTTGAACTGCCGGCCGAGCAGGTGCCGCGCATCCAGAAGCGCATCGTGCGGGCCTGCCGCGCTGCCGGCAAGCCGGTGGTCGTGGCCACCCAGATGCTCGAATCCATGGTGAGCTCCGCGGTGCCCACCCGCGCCGAGGCCTCGGACGTGGCCAACGCGGTCTACGAGGGCGCGGACGCCGTGATGCTCTCGGCCGAATCGGCCTCGGGCAAATACCCCCGCGAGGCCGTGGCCATGATGCGGCGGGTCATTGCGGAAGTGGAAGCCGACCCCCTCTACCGCGCGGGCCTCGATGCCTCACACACCGCGCCCCAACCGGTGGTGGCCGACGCCATCTGCCTGGCCCTGCGCCAGACGGCGAGCCTGCTGCCCGTCGCCGTCATGGTCACCTACACCCGCTCCGGCACCACCACCCTGCGCGCGGCCCGCGAGCGGCCTGCTGTACCGGTGCTGAGCATGACACCCGAACTCGACATCGCGCGACGCCTGGCCCTGGTCTGGGGCGTGCATTCGGTGCACTCCAGCGCCCTCATCGCCGATGTCCCCGACATGGTGTCCCAGGCTTGTTCGATGGCGCGGCACGAGTCCTTTGCCCGATCCGGCGACATCGTCATCGTGGCCTCGGGCATGCCCTTCGGCGTGGCCGGCAGCACGAATTTCCTGCACATCGCCAGGGCTTAGTGTCGAGTGCCAAGAGGTTGCTGGAAGGCCGGCGCCTCAGCAAGTGCGCGAACTTACCGAATGCCTCCTTGCGTCAATCGGCAGGACTCGCGTCCAATCCGCGATGCCAACTCACCGGATCTCGCCATGTCACGTTACGTCGATCAGGTTCTCGTGCCCGGCGAGCGAGTCGTCCATCTGGGGCGCACCAGCCTCTGGTCGGTTTGGCACTTGCTGTTGTTCGGCCTGCTCTTGCTGCCCGCCTTTGGCCTTGGGCTCATCCTTTGGGTGGCCGCCTACGTTCGCATCAGGTCAACCGAGCTGGCAGTAACCACCAAGAGAGTGATCGTCAAACACGGATTCATCCGTCGCCACACGATCGAAATCAACATCAACAAGGTGGAGAGCATTCAGGTCAATCAGTCCCTCATGGGCCGAATGCTCAACTTTGGCACCCTCGTCATTGCGGGCACCGGCGCATCCCATGCGCCCATCGACGGCATCGCAGAGCCACTTGTATTCCGCCGCGCCTTCGTCGAGGCCCAGGACTCGGCACAGAGCAGCCAGGCATAGCGTCAAGAGACGCTTCAGTCGAAGGTGCCCGCCACAAAGGATGCCTTGACCGTGATCAGCCAGCTGCCCTCCACCTTGTGCAGGACGAAGTGGTCGTTGAACAGCTTCTGGCCGATCCGCACCCTCACGTTCGCTGTTGAAAGGCTGTCCGAGATGTGCTCGACCGAGAGGATTGCTTCGTCCCTCGGCGCACCCGTCGACTGGGGGCTCGGCCTTCCATGGATGAGCGCCGCATAGTCCTGTGAGGACAGCATGTTCAACCGCCCCCCGTCAAGCCACTGCACAAAGCAGTTCGGGTGGAAGACCTTGTTGAAGTCACGGCTCTTGGGCTCATAGGCCAGGTTGAAATAGTCCTCGATCAGAGTGGCTACGGCTTGGGTCTGGGTCATCGCTGGCTTTCATCAATGGGCGAACGATTCGTATAGTGAGGAATCCTTCCGCGCCCGGCTACAGCGAACTGGTTATCGCTGCCATTACCAGAACACATCGACCATGGATGACCTTGATGGAGCGCTTGTCATCGGCCTGCTGGCGCTGAATGCGGTCGCCGAATCGAAGAGCTTCGGTCGTGCCGCCTCTCGGCTGGGCAAGACGCAGCCCGCGGTGAGCCGCTCGATCCAGCGCTTGGAAGACCGCCTCAGCGCCAAGCTCGTGCATCGCACAAGCCGACACGTTGAAGTGACGGATGCCGGGCATGCGTTGCTCTCCAAGGTGCTGCCCCTGCTGCAGGGGATAGAGGATGCGACGGCCGCCGCCTCTGACCAGGCCTCGGCCGTCAACGGCACGCTGCGCGTCGCCTGCGATGCCCGGTTTGCCGGCCTCGTGTTGGCACCGGAGCTGGCGCAGTTTCTGAAGGCCCACCCGTCTCTTCAACTGAGGCTGGAGACCAAGAACGGTCTCTCGGACCTGGTGAGCGACGGATTTGATCTCGCCGTCAGGTTTGGGCCTCCATCCATCTCGACCCTGGTCTGCCGCAGGCTCTACAGCCCGCGCGTTCTGACCGTTGCCGCGCCGTCCTATCTGGCGCGCCGCGGTCGACCCAGGTCGCCGCAGGATCTGGTGGGCGACGATCATGAGTGCATCGTCGCCATCGATCCCGCCACCGGCAGGCCCTTCGAGTGGGAGTTCTGGCGTGGCGATGAGAAAGTGAAGGTGGCCGTTCGCGGCAACCTGACGGTCACGGACGCCGGAATCAAGATTGGGGCCTGCCTCGCAGGCCACGGGATCACCCAGGTGATCGACCTCGGGGTCGACTCGCATCTGCGAGCGGGCACGCTGGAGCCCGTCTTGCCGGACTGGGCTGACGAGACCTTTCCCCTCTATGTCTACTACCCCAGCCGGACCCACGTCCCGGCCAAGGTCAGAGCCTTCATCGACTTTGTTGTGGGCATGATGCCGGTGCTTCAGCCGGCCGGCCAAGTCGACCTTCGGCTATGAATGGGCTGATCAGCGCCATCAGCTCCTACCGCGGCACCACGCAGTCCATCTCTTCGAGCCCCGCGCCGATTCGTGCGCTTATTCGACTGTCCTGGGCCTAGCTCTCCAGGCCAAGCAGGCGCTCGGCGTTGCCATGGGCGATCAGGGCCTTGTCCGCGTCGCTGACGGGCAGGCCCTCGATGAAGGCGCGCGCGCCGTCCAGGCTCTGGTAGGGGTAGTCAATGGAGTAGAGGATGCGCTTCGCACCCATCAGCGCATGGATGAACTGGAAGTGCGGCAAGGTGAGCATGCCGCTGGGCGACACGTAGACGTGCTCGCGATAGGTCTGCACGACGGGGCGCTTCAGGCCGGAGGCTTCCTGAGGGATGGCGTCCTCCAGCCTCTGCAGGAAGAAGGGCACCATCTCGCCCCAGTGGCCGCTGATGACCTGCAAGCGGGGGTAGCGGTCGAACACCCCGGCGAGCAGCATGCGCACCACCTGGATGCCGGCCTCGTTGTGCCAACCCCAGGCAAACATCGACAGGCGTGCGCTGAGCTCGCGCTCGAAGCCGCCGTAGTACGGCGCCTGCACGGCCGGCAGCGGCAGGCCGGGGTGAACGTACAGCGGCACGTTCAGCTCGTCGAACGCAGCCAGCACGGGGGCGTAGCGCGGGTCGTCCAGGAAGGTCTCGCCGGGGCGCCCGTTGATGAGCGCACCCTTGAGGCCCAGCTCCTTCACGGCCCGCTCCAGCTCACGCGCGGCGGCCTCGGGCGCCTGCCAGGGCAGCGTGGCAAACCCGGCGAATCGCGAGGGATGGGCTTGCGCGGCCGCGGCCAGCTTGTCGTTGGCAGCGCGGTTCAGGGCTATGGCCTGGGCGGCCGGCAGCAGCTGCGGGAAGCCGCCGTAGGAGAGGACTTGCATGGCGATGCCTGCCGCGTCCATGTCGACCAGGCGGGCCGCGCCCATGTCCAGCGCCTTGCGCGCCGACTCGCTGGGCGCGACGACATGCGGGCGGCCGGGCGCGGCCACCTGTTGGCCGTCGATGACGCGGCTGCCCCAGTCGGGGAGATACGGCGCCTCGGCACGCACGAGGCTTTGCGACGCCGCACCGATGGCAGCATCCAGCACGTGCTCTTCGACGCAGATCAGCTTCATGTCGCGCCCCGGCCGCCGATCACGCCAGCAGCGCGTCGCGCAGCGCTTCGCCGAGGCTGGCGGCGGACTGCGGGTTCTGGCCCGTGATCAACCGGCCATCAACCACCACCTTGTTGGACCAATTGGGTGAGTCCTGATGCAACGCGCCGCGCTCGTTGAGCGTGGAGGCCAGCAGGAAGGGCACGACGTGGGTGGACTGGACCTCCTCTTCCTCGCCATCGGTGAAGGCCGCCACGCGCTTGCCCGCCACCAGCAGGCTGCCGTCGGCACGGCGTGCATTGACCAGGGCCGCCGGGCCGTGGCACACGGCGGAGACGATGCCGCCAGCCGCGTCGATCTCGCGGATGAGCTTCTGCGCGCCGGCGCTGTCGGGGAAGTCCCACATCGTGCCGTGGCCGCCCGCGAACATGACCGCCGAGTAGCGTGCAGGGTCGGCGTCATCGATACGCAGCGTGTTGGCAATGGCGTGGCGGAAATCGGCATCCGCCCAATAGCGGGCGACCACCGGGTCCTTCATGTCCTCCAGCCCGTCGAGCGGCGCGGCGCCGCCCTGGATGGAGGCGATCTCGACGCGGATGCCGGCTTGCTGCAGCTTCTCCAGCGGGTGGGTGACCTCCGCCAGGTTGAAGCCGGTGGGGATGCCTGTCGCCCCTTTGACCGGGTTGCTGGTGACGACGAAGAGGATGGGCTTGAGTTCAGAGGCTTGTCGGGTCATGGGCGATGGCTGTGATCACAGGTTGCTGAAGAAGGAGACGAGCTTGGCGATCGCCTGATCCACGTACTCAGGCCGGTCGTAGAGCGCGACGTGGGTGGCGCCTTCGATGACGAACAGCTCTTTCGGGCCTTTCGACAGCGCGAACGCCTGCTCGCTGTAGACCTTGGTGTCGGCGATGCTCCCGGCGATCAGCAGCAGCGGCTGGGTCAGCAGATCCGGAATCAGGTGGAAGACCGTGAAGGCCAGCATCTTGTCGAGGCTGGTCATCAGGAAGCGGCCCTTGGAGTTGGGGTGCTGGCCCCGCGGTGTGCGGTAGTAGTCGTAGGCTTCGCGAAGAAAGGTCGGCGTGTTGTCGTCGATGTCTTCCAGCCGTTCGGGAACGAACGGAGCGTAGAGAGGCTCTGCACCCCTGGCTTCGGCCGTGCGCTGCTGCGCCGCCGCTTGCAGTGTTCCTATCAGGGCAGCAACAGGGATAGGGTTGCCAATGATGGTCCTGGCCGCCTCGCCCATCGGCGTGGCGCTGACGACGCCCACCGCCTTGAAGCGGCGCTCCGACTGGGCAACGGCGAGCGCGTATCCGCCGCCGGCGCAAACGCCGAAGACCCCCATGCGCTCCACGTCGACGTAGGGCAGCGTCGAGAGAAAGTCGGCAGCCGCGCGGGCATCTTCCACGCGCGCCGACGGGTCCTCCAGCAGGCGGGGTTCACCGCCGCTCGCGCCCTGGTAGGAGGCGTCGAAGACGATGACGACGAAGCCATGCGCCGCCAGCCTCCTGGCATACAGGCCTATCGTCTGTTCCTTCACGCCGCCGGCGGGGTGAATGCCGACGAGGGCGGGGTATTGCCTGTCTTCCCGGAAGTCGTCCGGCAGGTGAAGGTGCCCTGAGAGCTGGATCGCTCGATTCGCAAACGAGACGGCTTGGAGCATGAGGAATCAGGCGTTGCCGGCGGCGAAAAGCATTTCCCAGTTCAGGAAGGGGCCCAGCGGAATGACGTCCCAGCCGATGAGGCCGGCCTTGGCCAGCGGGAACTCGGCCAGGGCCTTCCTGGCGGCTTCCACGGACTCGGCCTCGGCGAGGATGGCGACGCCCGGGCGGTCCTGGCGGAAATAGATGTCACGGACGATGCCGCTCTTGTAGAGCTGCCAGCCGTGGCGGGCTTCGTCCTGCAGGTGCGGTTGGTACTGTTCCAGCGTGGCGCCGGGCTGGGGGATGTCGAGGCAAAGCAGTTTCATGAGTGGTCTTTTGTAGAAGAACGGATCAGGCCGGTCCCCGTGGCGGGACGCTCGCGGCATGCTACGGTTTCCATTAATTCGTCAGTGGCGCATTAACGTCTTGGTTATGATTCCGAAAATTCGACAATAGAACGATGCTGGACAGACTCGACGGCGTGGCGGTTTTCGTGGAAACGGTGGATGCCGGTGGCTTTGCGCGTGCCGCAGAGCGGCTGGCGTTGACGCGTTCCGCCGTCGCCAAGGCCATTGCGCGGCTCGAAACCCGGCTGGGCGTGCGGCTCTTTCACCGCACGACGCGGGCGCTGAGCCTGACCGAAGACGGCCAGATCTATTACGAGCGCTGCGTTCGCGCCATGGATGAGCTCCGCGAAGCGGAGGCGCTACTTGAATCCGGCCGGCAAGAGGTCAGCGGGCGGCTGCGCGTCGCGATGCCCGTGCTGTTCGGTCGGCTTTGCGTGGCACCCATCCTGCTGGAACTCGCGCGCGAACACCCGAAGCTGGAACTCGACCTGTGCTTCAGTGACCGCCCGACGGACATCGTTGCCGAGCGCATCGATCTCGCGATCCGCAACGGCAAGTTGGGGCCGGCGACGGGGCAGCTGCGCAGCCGCCGGCTGAGCAGCCAGAAAAAGGTGTTGTGCGCCTCGCCGCACTACCTCGCGGCGCGCGGCCATCCCGCCGACACCCAGTCGTTCGGTGGGCATGACGCCTTGCTGTACTGGCGGGCTGACTATGTGCAGCCCTGGACGCTGCCGGACGCCGAAGGCAAGTTGATCGAGGTCACCTTGAGTTCCCGTTTCCGTTTTGATGACCTTGCGGTCGTTGCCGACGCGGCTGCCGCCGGGCTCGGGATCGCCTGGCTGCCGCATTGGCTCGTTCGGGATGGTCTGCATGACGGCACCCTCGTCGCGCTCTTCGAGGAGCGCCCGCATGCGTCGGTTGAATGCCATGCGCTTTGGCCAGTCAGCCAGCACATGCCCTTGCGTCTTCGCCTGGCGATCGACACGCTGGTGTCCAAGCTTCCGGGCGCCGTCGAAGGCTAGCGCCTCTTGAGCGCTTGAAGACCCAGACCTTGTAGAAGTGGCGGCGCATCAGCCGCGACCTTTCTTCTCCAATGATTTCGCGGGTGGCCACCTACGATTTCAGTCCGCTGCGGGCCGCCCGCTGACATGAGTTCCGAGCGCTGAACGCGCAGGCAGAACGCCGACAGAAGGGATGGACGCCGTGTGGAATCGCAAGCCGTCACTCATGAGCACGCGCGCCGTCGCGATTGCCGTCGCGTCGACACTTTCCATGCTGATCCTTTCGAGCGTCGCAAACGCCGTGGAGTCGAAGATGCCCTTCATCAGAATCGCCGAGCTTGAGATTGATCCGGCGCAACTCGAGGCTTTCAAGGCAGCCATCGCGGAGGGCGTCGAAGCCGCTGTGCGGACCGAGCCCAAAGTCCTGGCCCTCTACGCCGTGGCCGAACGGGACCGGCCGAACCACATACGCGTCTTCGAGATCTATGCAGACGAAGAAGCTTACGCACAGCACATCCAGACCGCGCACTTCAGAAAGTTCTTTGAATCGACCTCGCCCATGGTGGTGTCTCGCCGCTTGATCGACACGGTGCCGGTTGTGCTCGGAGCCAAGCCATAGCGCGAGGCGCGTTGGTGGCGCTGCCGAACGGATGGAGCGTTGCACGGCACGTTTCGTCGTGCCCCATCGACGGCCTGTCGGCACCCTGCCACCGACTGTCGCAGCACGATGGCGGCACCGGCAGGCCATCGCGAGGATGCGGCCTTCTTCACGCGTCCCAAGGCAGACCGATGAACTCTCTACGCCACCGCTTTCTCGCTTGCGCGCTCGCTGGCGTCGCCATGGCCGCCCACGCGGCGGAGCCCTCGCCGGCCGAGGCCGATCTCAGTGCCACGATCGCCGCGCTCGACGCCGCGGCCTTTGAGGCCTTCAACCATTGCGAGGCAGCCGGCCAGCTCGACAAATACGCGAGCTTCTTCGACCCTGCCGTCGAGTTCTATCACGACCTCGGCGGCGTCACGTGGACGCGCGACGTGATGATCGCGCAGACCCGGGCCAACGTCTGCGGCAAGTTCCAGCGCGAGCTCGTGCCGGGCACGCTGAAGGTGTGGCCGATCAAGGGCTTCGGTGCGCTGGCCCGCGGCGAGCATCGCTTCTGCCACTACAAGCCGGGCGGCACGACGCATCCCTGCGAGGGCCGCGCCGAGTTCACCATGCTGTGGCGCCAGCAGGGCAATGCCTGGACGATCACGCGCGCCTTCAGCTACGGGCACGGGTCGAACTGACGCGACGCCCGCGACCGCCTCGCGTCACGCTAAATGTTGGTGCTCGACGGGATGCGGCTCGGCAGGAGGTGTTCATACGGCCGCGTGCGCGCCAGGTTGCGCTGCCGGATGGTGTTCTCGACGCCGGCCAGCGCGCTGCGAAAGCGCTCCAGCGGGCCGCCGGGCCGGGTGATGGCGGGGTCGAGCAGCACTGGCGGATACGGGGGTGCGTTGTCGCGGTATTCGCCCAGCATGCGGTAGTACACGCCGCCGAGGATGTGGAACAGCAGGATCTGCTCCTGCGCCGCGAGCCGGCTGGGCAGCATCTGCGACCAGGTGGCCTCGCTCTGCCCCACCGCGCCGGCAGGCGCCCATGCGCCGCCCACGCCGGCGTAGAACGGGGCGTAGGTCATCAACGAGGACTGCGGGAAGTTGACGGCCGCGTGCTGGGCGCTGGCATTGAAGATGATGGCCGTCACCACCAAGGCAAGCTGGCTGCGCGTGGTGATGGGCCGGAAGCCCATGACCTTGCCACTCACGGCCAGCTCGCTGGCCCAGGCCTTGAGTTCGTAGTCGCTCGTCACGTCGGCGTCGCTGGCGTAGTACACGGCGAGGTATTCGCTCACCCATTGCTGGATGGCGTTCCAGACCAGCAGCGCGTCGTCGCGGTAGGGGTAGTCCGGCAGCCGGCCGGCGTCATCCACGCCGCGTGCGCGCAGATCGTTCGGCAGCATGTTGTCGTAGAAGTCGAAGGCCAGCCGGTCCCGCCCGCATTCGCGCTGCAGCGTCTCGATGGACGCGGCCAGGATGGTGTCGCCCGTGGTGAGCGGCCCCATGATGACCAGCGCGGCCGCATCGTTGATGAACAGCGTGCCCTCGAGGTGGGGCGCGAGCAGCCGGTTCAGCGGGTGCACGACCGCGAGCTGGCGCTGCGTGGCCATCGCGAAGGCCTCGGACATCAGGTGCGTTCGGCCCAGGTGCACGAACATCTCGTGATAGTTGAAGTCGGCCACCTGCACCGCGGTCTTGGCCGACTGCCACGCCCAGTAGGCGTTGGCGTTGGCCGGATCGGTGGCCCGCAGCACCAGGGGGCTGAGGGCCGGGTCCTGCCCGCACTGGATGGCGACCGGCACCAGCGAGCGGCCGGCCTGGGGGCGCGCGAACAGCGCGATGGGCGCATAGCCGTAGCCGGCGCCCGTCAGCGGCTTGTTCACCGGGCCGGCCGGCGCCATGCCGCCCAGGCTTTCATAGTCCAGCAGGTAGAGCCGGCCACTGCCGGCGGCGTCGAGCAGGCTGTCGTTGTTGCCCTCACCACCCATCGCCTGGCGGTATTGCGCATCGCTCAGCGGGAACTTGGCCGGCAGCGCAGCCACCTGCCGGATCAGCATGGGGTTGGGCCCGCCCACACGCATGTACGCGAAGGTGTCGTCGTCATGCAGCAGGCTCGCTATCGCCGGCTTGTCCAGCGTCACGAACAGCGCGTCGTACTGCGCCACCGTCTTGGGCTGCGGCGCCGTGGTGACCTGCACGGTGAGTTGGTAGTGGATCTGCCGGAGCTGCGTCGCGATGTTGCCCACGGCCGCCGTGAGGTTGGTCAGCAGCGTGAGCACGGCCGCGGGCAGGCTCAGCACGCCAGCGTTGGCAGCTGAGACGCTGTCGAAGCTCGCCTGCGCGGCCGCGAGCCGGCTCCTCAAGCCATCCAGCGTCTGCAGGCTGCTGGCAGCGAGCCCGCTGGGCGCCATCGAGGCTGCCAGATTGGTGACCGCCTCCACCGCCAGCGCCGACGTCTTGAGCTGATGTTCCAGCGTCGGCAGCTCGCCCGCCGGCACCACGGCCGCCATCGGCACGCCGGCGAGGTTGAGGTGGGATTCGGTCCAGAGGTACAGCGCCTGCTGGCTGACGAGCTGGAGCCGGCGGGCCGCGGCGCTGAGCAGGTCCGCCTTCTGCGGCAGCGTGGGCTTGGGAACGGGCAGCGCCGCCGATGCTGGTGAAGGCGTGCCGCCAATCAGGCTCAGGCCGCCCGCCGAGGCGGACCATTGGAGGATGTCTCTGCGTTTCATTGGATTTATCCGGAAGCCGGTGCGCCCATGAGCCTAGCCAGGAAACGGGCCGCACGAGGGGCCGTACACATCATTTCGTGCAACCGGGCGTCACGCACAGCGTTTCGCAGCGGCCTCCTACATACGCCGCCCAACCACGGAACCAAACTTGCCGCATAGCAACTGCCGGTGCGGTGCCCCATGAGATTCGTCTTCGACTCCCTCCTCGGCGGCATCCTGGCAACGGTCGTCGCGGATGCCGCATGCGCTCAACCCGCCGCGCCACTGCCGGCGTCTGCACCGGCTTCGGCGCCCATGACCGCAGCCTCAAGACAGGTTCCGACCCGCAACGCGGCCATCACGGCGTCCGAGAACGCCAAGGAGCCCGGCAACCAGCGCCCCGAGGAACGGGTGATTCCGCAGATCTCCATCCCGCTCAGGAACAAGAACGTCATGCCCCTCGCTGCCATTCCCGCATCGGCGCCTGTCGGCAGCGTGCCCGGTCGTGTGAACGAGGGCGCAGCGCGGTGCGTGGCCATCAGCAGCGCAAGTGAGAAGGCTGCCTGCGAGCGTGGGTTGGCGGCATCGGGGCCGATGAAATCCGAGCGCTGACGCTCAAGCCGCCACCGCGGACGGCCTGCGCGCCATGCCCTTCCACCGGCACAGCAACAGCACCGCGGCCAGGTCAACCACCACGGCGAAGACGCTCGCCTCCGGTCCGAAGGTGCCACCGCTGAGCCATTGCGGCCGGTCGAGCAGTTGGGGGTGCAGCCATCCGGCCTGGGCCAGGCCACTCACTTCGAAGCCCAGCACCGAGCCTTGCATCCAGTTCCAGCCGAAGTGGATACCCATGGGCAGGGCAAGGCTGCGGGTGCGCAGCCAGGCCAGGCCGAGCAGCAGGGCGCCCAGCGCGTTGTCCAGCGTCGCCGTCGCGACCGTGATGCCGTCCATGCCTGGGTTGCCCAGGTGGGCGACGGCGAAGAGCGCGGCCATCAGCGCCAGCGCCCAGCGCGCCCCCAGGCCCTCCACCAGGCGCTGCAGCACGAAGCCGCGGAACAGCAGCTCCTCCAGCACGGCCACACACAGGAATACCCAGGCGCCATAAGCCAGCGCCGCGAGGCTGCGCGCCGGGTCCAGCTCGAAGCGCACGCCGCCCGCGAGCAAGATCAACGCCGTGACCGCCGCCATCTGCGCGGCCCCGAAAGCCACGCCCAACAGCAACTGCCGCCCCCACGACCCATCCAGCGCCAGCCCCACGCCCGCCAGACGCTGCCGGCGCAGCCGCATGCAGATCCACGTCACCCCCAGCAGAAACACGACCGGCAGCGGCGACAGCCACGCCTTGGCGACGCCGATCTGCTGCAAGCCGTGAGACACCGGCCGGTACATCCACTGGCTGGCCAGGAAGATGGCCATGAAGAGAAGGATCCACCAGCCGCTGCGCAGGCGGCCCTGATCGTTGCGTAGCAGCTTGTTCAATTGCGCATCCTTGCAGGTCGGAGGGGTGGCGGTGCGCGCAATTCTGTTGAGCACGCTTGAGATCGACAACGGCCAGGCGACGAACCGCAGATCGGCCGGACAGACGACCCGATGGGAGCAACGGCCTGCCGGATCAGTCGACCGACAGCAATCCTGGCATCTCGTCCGGCGGCACCGGCCTGCAGAAGCCAAACCCCTGCATCAGGTCGCAGCCCATTGCGATCAGAGCCGCCTCGTCCGCCGGCAATTCCACGCCTTCGGCCACGACGACCATGCGCATGGCGTGCGCGACGCGCACCATGGATTCGACCAGCATGTGGGAGTCGGCATTGCCCGACAGCCCGTGCACGAAGAGGCGGTCGATCTTGAGCTTGCGGCAGCGGATGCGGCGCAGATAGGCCAGCGAGCTGTAGCCCGTGCCGAAGTCGTCGATGGCCAGGTTGTAGCCCAGGCCCTGCAACGTGAAGACGAAGGAATCCGGCTTGTCGATGTCCTCGAAGCCGGCGCTTTCCGTCAGCTCGAATTCGATCTCGTCCGGCCCCAGCTGCAGCGTCTTGAGCTGCTGCAGGAAGCGCTCGCGGTGCTGGGGCTTGCGGCATTGCTCCCATGACAGGTTGACGGCCACCGGCGGGCAGGCCAGGCCCCGGGCGCGCAGGCCGTCGAGGTCGCGGCGCAGCACGGCCAGCAGCGCCAGGCTGAGCTCGACGATCAGGCCCGAGTTCTCTGCCACCGGGATGAATTCGGCCGGCGGCACCCAGCCCCGCTGCGGGTGGTGCCAGCGCGCCAGCGCCTCGAAGCCGTGGATGCGGCGCGCGGCGTCGTACTGCGGCTGGTAGGCCAGGCAGAACTGCCCCTGCGCCAGGCCTTCGCGTATATCGTGCTCCAGCGCCAGCCGCAGGCGCAGGGCCTCGCCGATCTGCGGCGTGAAGAGCTGGAAGCTGTCCTTGCCGATCTGCTTGGCATGCCGCAGCGCGGCATCGGCACTGCGCAAGGCCTCGCTCGCATCACGCGCGTGCTCGGGCAATGAGACGCCGCCACTGGAGACATGCAGGCGCAGCCAATGGCCGTCGTGCAGCACCGGCTGCGTGAGTTCAGCCTGCAACTGGGCGACATGGCTGCGCAGCGCCTCGTCTTCCAGGCCCGGCACCAACAGCAGTGCGAATTCGTCGGCGGACAGGCGGGCAATCTGGTCGCCGGGCCGGCGCAGCAGCCTGAGCCGCTGGCCAATGGCCTGCAGCACGGCGTCGCCGGCGGCGTGGCGATGCTGGTCGTTGATCCGCTTGAAATCGTCGAGATCCAGGATCAGCAGGGTGGTGCGGCCGTGGTGGTGCAGCACACGCTCCAGCAGCCCGCGCATGTGCTCACGGTTGGGCAGGTCGGTCAGTGCGTCGAAGCGCGCGAGATAGCGAGTGCGGCGCTCGACCTCCTTGATCTGCACCCGCAGCCGCTTGGACAGCCACCAGGCCAACCCGGCGGTGGCCAGCAGGGTGCCCATGGTGGCGGCGAGAAACTGGGCCACGTCCATCCACATCGGTAGGCGGCTGGCCTCCACGACCAGCATGCCGACTCGCCGGCCGTCGGCCATGACCGGCACCTGCACGCTCACCGTGCCGGCGGCCTCGTGCAACCAGGTGACCTCGGCCGCGGTGCGCGAGAACTGCGTGAAGACGGCACCGTCGCTCTTCAGCAGGCGGGCGTGGACGATGGACGGGCTCTGCTGCAGGGCAGCCAGGCTTTCACCGGCATCGCTGCGGCTATCGAAGACCAGCGCCGCCGAGACCGTCTGCGCGACGATGTCGGCCTGGGTGCGCAGGTCCTCGAGCTGGCGGTCATGCAGGCGCCAGTACTGCAGCACGCTGAGCAGCAGTGCGAAGACCAGCAAGGCGGCCAGCGCGACCACGAGTTCGCGCAGGCGATCGAAGGCATCGGCAAATTGCGGCTTCACGGCGATGTCGTCTGGTGGCGAACGTAGCGGGCCAGGCGCAGCAGCTTGGTGCTGATGGCCAGGCCGACACGGCGCGCGGCGTCGAGGTCCACGTCGAAGACGATACGGCCGTCTTCAATCTGCAGGTTGATCATGGCACCCTGCTCCAGCATCACCGCCACATCCGATATGACGAGCACCGGCAGGTCGGCCAACACCGGGCGCAGCGCCGGCTGCGGCGTGGGCAGGTAGAGCAGATGGCAGCCGGCGAGCTGGTCAGCACGGGCCTGATGGCGCACGTCGACGGTGAGGTGCCGGATCGGTCGACCCGCCAGGGACTGAAGCGCGCCGTCCATGCGGCCCTCGCCGACAGTGCACAGCTGCAGCGGCCGCCCCGCCAGCTCGCGGTCGGCGGGCCAGGTGACGAACATCAGCAGGCGGTAGACGACCTCGGCTTTCAAGGTTTCCGGGCTGGCGCTCTGCGCCGCGGCCGGCTGGGCCGACAGCAGGCCGAGCAGGATCGCGCAGCCGGCACGCCAGCCCGCCCATCCCTTCACCGCTGCTCGACTGCCGCGCATGGCCAGGCTCAGAGCGTGAAGCGCCAGTCCAGGCGCCAGGCGCGCCGGGGCTGAGGGATGGCGCTCAGCGACGTGTCGGGGGTCGACGGGTCGAGATTGCGATGGTCCAGCGCATTGCTCAGGTGCAGGGCCAGGCTCTGGCGCGGATCGACGTGATAGCGCAGATGGGCGTTGACGAGGGCGCTGGTCGGCACCTCGACGCGGCCGCTGCGGCGGCCGAGCAGGTTCCACTCCGTGCCAAGCTGCCAGCGCTGCCACACCGGTGAGACGAGGTCGCCCTTGAACATCCACGAGGGCGAATTGCTCAGGCGCTGGCCGGCGTCGTCGCGGCCGTCCATCCAGGACGCACTGATGTGCCAGAGCCAGCCGTCCGTCGCGCGCCTTTCGACGCCAACGTCCACGCCCCGCAACCTGACGCTGCCGACATTGCGGTACTGCACCACCGCCTCGCTCTCGCTGCCGACGGGCTGCTGCTCGATCAAGCGGTTCATGCGCGTGTAGTAGGCGTTGGCGCTGAGCGCATGTCCGCTGTGGAGCACGTACTCCCAGGCAGCTTCGACGGAGTTGAGGCGCTCGGGCTTCAGGTCGTTGCTGCGCAGCTGGGAAACCCCGCCGTCGTCGTAGAAGCGCTCGTACAGATTGGGCGTGCGAAAGGACTGCGCCCACATCACTTTGAAGGACTCCCGCTCGTCGGGCCGCAGCGCCAGCACGGCGCGCGGCGACATGGCTGGCGCGAAACCGCGCACATGGTCCAGGCGCAGGCCGGTGGTCAGCTGCAGCACCGATGAAAGCCGCCACTGGTCTTGCGCGTAGACGCCCGCGGCGTCCTGGGTGACGTGCGAATCCAGGCGCAGCGCATAGGGGTCGACGTCGTAGTTGCGCTGCAGGCCCTGGGGCGAGGTGCGCAGCTCGGCGCCGAACATCAGCTGATGGTTGAGCAGGCCTCGCCACAGCATGCGGGCCTCCAGCGTCGTCCATTGGGCGCGAGCCTCGTCCTTGTTGACGAGTTGAGGCACCGGCCCGAAGACATAGCTGCCGAGGAATTCATAGCCCGCCACACTGAGCCGTGCAGAGCGGCGTACATCGCCCTGCCAGCCTTCGTCGTAGCTGAGCTCGCCCAGCACCAGGCTGTCGACGTAGTGGGTGCCGGGCGCGCCGGGCTCGGTGCCATAGGGGGCGGTCGCGGCATCCTTGTCGCGGCGCACCGCGTTCAGCGCGACCCGCCACGGGCCGTTGCGATATTTGGCCAGCAGGGCCACCTGCCGCTCGCCATCAAGACCACGCACCCAGCCATCGGCCGTGCCGAGTTCGGGCAGGAAAAGGTCCTCGCCGGCGGTGCGCTGCAGGTTCAGGCCGATGAACAAATCACTGTCCGCGGCGGCGGCACCGTAATGCATCTCGGCGCGGCGCATGCCGTTATCGCCCACGCTGCCCTGGGCCGTCAGGCCCGGCGCGTCGGCGCCGTTCAGCGTCACGACATTGACGACGCCCAGCAGCGCATTGCTGCCGTAGATCGAGGAGCCCGGGCCGTGGACGAGTTCCACCCGCTTGACCCATTCGGCGACGATGGGCAGTTCCAGCTGCGGCAGGCCCTGGTCATAGATGGCGTCATTGACGCGCTGGCCGTCGATGGCCATCAGCAGGCGGGCGCTGTAGTCGCCCGGCCGATTGAAGCCGCGCAGGCCCAGGCTGCTGTAGGTGCGCGAGTTGCCGAGGTAAACGCCAGGCAGGCGGGCCAGCTGGTCACCCACGGTCTGGTGGCCAAGGGCATCGGACACGCCGCGCTCCAGCACGCTGACCGACGCCGGCGCATCCATCAGGCTCTGGGCATAGCGGGACGGGCCCTGCACTTCCCGTTTCAGAAGCGCTTCAAGCGCCTGGTCATCCGAGGCGTAGGCGGCGGAAGAGGCTTGAGCGGCTTGAGCCGCTGGATTCAGGGCCAGCGTGGACAACCACGCCAGCGCAATTAGGCGGCTTTTCACGGGGGCGGTCGCCGGCGGACACCGGCGGCGATGGGAAACGGTGCCGAAAGCTTAGCTTTGGCCCCGTCCGCAGTCGCTGTCACATTTCACAACAACGCCGGTTGCGAGCCGGTCCGCGACTCAATTCACGGTTTGCCGGTGTAACGGGTATGGAAACGTCGCCCCTGCGCGTCCATGGCCTGCAGCCACAGCTCCGATGTGACGCTGCCCACCGGCGTGTACGCCGTGCTCAGCGTCGCCGCCGTCTTGGGCGGCAGCGGCACGCTCGTGTCCAGCACCGTGGGCGCTCCGCCGGCGGTCGGCGTGAAGACGCGCTTGATCTCGATGAGGCGCAGGTCGGGGTTGGCAGCGGCCCAGGCGGCCCAGTTGATCACCAAGCTGCCGCTCTGCAGCGAGGCGGCGGACACCGGGCTGGCTGCAGACACGCTGTCAACACTCGGGAAGCGCGTGGCAGCCGGCTCGCCGAGCACGTCGGCGCGCAGCCAGGCGTTGCGCGTCTCGGCCACGCCGGAAATCGTGTAGCTGGCGATGAACTTGGCACCACGCACGCTGTCCGCGCTGCCGATCCAGCCGACCGCCGAGCGTTGGATGGCGATGTCGCCCACGCCGCCCGTCGGGATCAGGTTGGTGGCGCCCGGCGTGGACGACACGCACAGCAGGAGCCGGTTGCAATAGCCGAAGGGAATGCTGAAGCCGCCGGGCAACTGCACCGTGGCCGAGCTGAGCAGCTGCGTCGCCGGAATGCCGGGCACGGGATCGGCCGTCTGCGCCTGGACCTCGACCTGCAGGCCGATGCCCGGGTTGGGCACCACGGCACCGCTGGCCGTGCCATCGGCATTCAGCGCCAGGAAGCCCAGCGGATACACACCGACGGCCAGCTTCTTGCCGTTGCCGATCAGGTTCCACTTGTTGGTCGTCGTGGCCGACTTGTTGTAGCTGACCGCGTCGCTGAAAAGGTCGACGACTGCACCGGTGGAATCGCTGATGACGGCGCCCACCAGCACCTTGGCGCAGTTGCCGGCGGTCGGTGCATCGTCGGCGCAGCCCAGCAGCTGGAAGCGGCCAAATTGGCGGTTGCCCGTCGTGTAGGTCGACAGGATGCCGGCGATGTCGGCCTTGCTGCGGCCGTTGTGCTTGTCGTAGCCGGTGACGAGGACGGAGTTCAGCAGCGTGCTGACGTCGCGCCCCTGGGCGATGAGCTGGTTCAGCGCCGCGCCGAGGTCATCCAGACCTGACAAGGTGCCGAGCAGCGTCGTCGCGCTGGTCGCGGCCTTCAGCGTGGAGGTGATGGCGGTGGCCGGCGTGCCGGTGGCCTTGAGCAGCTCGGTCTGAGCCGTGGGCAGCTCGACGACAACCTCGGCCGTCGGTGCGGCGAGGAATTTGTTGCCGATCTGCAGCACCGGCACGTTGAGCTTGGAGCGTGCGAGGTCGATGCGCACGCTCTCGATGAGCAGGTCGTGGGCGCCCTTGTTGGCGGCAAAGGTCGAATCCGCCAGCAGGTCCAGAGCCGCGGCGTCGGTGATCTTCAGGTCGCTGACCTGGGTCTTGACCAGGGTCTTCAGGAAGGTGCCTGCAGCGGCCGCGGCGCTGGCCATCTGGGTCAACTGGCTAGTGCTGGTGGCGGCGGCCGTGAATACCGGCGCCGGCTCGGTACCCAGGGACAGCGCGACGACGGCGTTGGTCAGCGGCGTCACGTGGCCGACCATGGCGGCGCTGATGGTTGGCACCGTGGAATGCAGGACCTGCATGGTGCCGGCAGCATCCATGCCGCGCGCCTGGATGAACAGGGGTGCGGCGGGGCTGCTGGTGCTCAGCGTCAGGCTGTAGCTGCCGTCGGCGCCATGGGTGGTGGCCGTGCCGACTGCCTTGCCCTGGCCGTCGACGACGCTGATCTGCGCATTGACGAGGGGCGCGCCCGTGGCGGCAACGCCGCGCAACGTGGGCGGCTTGTCCAGCACAGGCGTGTCCGAACCGCCACCGCCGCCTCCGCAGGAGGCGAGCAGCAGGGTCAGGGCAAAAGCAGCAAGGCGGTACAGCATGGCGCGGGCGTGAATCTGGGCTTGGGCCAGTGTGCCGCGCCAGCCCACCGGGTGGTGGGCCGTTAAAGGGCCGAAATCAACGGTTGATCTGCACCCAGGCCAGCTCCAGCCAGTTGTCGGGCCGGTGGATGGCCGTGACATTCGCACGCGCCGCCCACGGCACCACCTGGCGGTGCAACGGGATGATGTTGACCTGCTCGCGCAGCTCGGCCAGCGCGCCGCGGATCTGCTGCTCGCGCTTTTTCGGATCGGGCTCGACGCTGGACTGCGCCGCCAGTGCGTCCGCCTTGTCGTTGCGGAAACCGCCGAAGTTGTAGTTGCCCACACCCTTGTCGCCGCGCGTGCGATACAGCGGCGTCAGGATGCTCTCGGCATCCGTCACCGAGCCGCCCCAGCCGTACATATAGAGGCTGGTGTCGTACTTCTCCAGCTTGGGGAAGTAGATGACGCGGGGCATGGCGTTGACCTTGACCTTGATCTTCAGCTGGGCCCACATCGAGGCCAGGGCCGTGCAGATTTCCTCGTCGTTGATGTAGCGGTTGTTGGGGCAGTCCAGCGTCACCTCGAAGCCATCGGCATAGCCCGCGTCGGCCATCAGCTTCTTCGCGCCGGCCAGGTCGTGCGGCAGGCGGGCCTGCAGGGCCGGGTCGTCGAAGGAGGCGATGCCGGACGGAGTCAGCGCGCCGGTGGGCACCGAGAGGCCGCTCATCAGCTTGGTCCTGAGCGCGTCGATGTCGATGGCCTGGTACAGCGCCCGGCGCACGCGCACGTCCTTGAAGGGGTTCTTGTCACCCGGCACGTTGCCGTAGAGCAGCTTGTCGCGCGACTGGTCCATGCCGATGAAGACGAGGCGGTTCTCCGGGCCTTCGATGACCTTGACGCCAGCGGTGTTGCGCAAGCGCGCAATGTCGCGCGGCGCGGGGTCGAGCACGAAATCGACCTCGCCCGACACCAGCGCGGCCAGGCGCGTCGCGTCGGTCGCGATGGGCGTGTAGACGACCTCCTGCACATTGCCCTCGAACTTGTTCCACCAGTTCGGGTTGCGCTTGAGCACGGTCTTGATGCCGGGCTGGCGGCTGGCCAGCATGAAGGGGCCGGTGCCGTTGGTGTTCAGCGCCGTGAAGCTCTCTTCCTTGTTCTTGAAGTCCAGCGGCTTGGTGGCCTTGTGTGCCTCGCACCACTTGCGGCTCATGATCCACAGCTGGTCGATGTGCTGCAGGAAGATGGGGTTGAAGGTGGTCAGCTGGAAGTCCACCGTCAGGTCGTCGACCTTCCTGGCCGTGCCAACGGCATTGGCCCAGACGGCGATCTGCGAGGTGGGCTCCTTGGCGCGCTGTACCGAGAAGACGACGTCATCCGCCGTCAGCGGCGTGCCGTCATGGAACTTGACGCCGGCGCGCAGCTTGAAGCGCCAGGCCAGCGGCCCGGTCTGCTTCCATTCCGTGGCCAGGCCTGGCACCAGGCCCAGCTTGGCATCGCGATTGGTCAATCGCTCGTAGATCTGGCCGTTGACCATGTTGGTCAGGCTCTCGTTCTGCGAGTCCGGGTCCATGGTCTGCGGGTCGCCCTGGCTGGCCCAACGCAGCGTCTGCGCGGACACACCGCAGGTCCATGCCAAAAGAGCTACACCCAGCCATCGCTTCATTGCCATCTCCCAACTGCAGGGCTGGCAGTTTAGGAGGCCGTCAAAGCCCCTTCGTTACCGCTTGGCGTTCGGGTTCCAGAGCTCGTCCAGGTGGGTGAAATTCCAGTCCTCGGGCGGCTCGCGGCCGGCGATGCGGTCGGTGGACGTGGCCAGGTCGATGACTTGCAACGGGATGGGCATGCTCGACTTGGTCGAGTAGAAAACCTTGACGCGCGGCGCGACCAGTGAAATGGCGTTCTGCTCGACAACCACCGCCAGGCGACCCGACTGCAGGCGCACCAGGGTGCCGGTCGGGTAGATGCCGACGCTCTTCACGAAGGCCTGGAAGACGGCCGGGTCGAATTGCCCCTTCCACTGTGACATGCGCTGCAGCGAGCCGGCCGGGTCCCAGGCGTTCTTGTAGGGCCGGGTCGAGGTGATGGCGTCGTAGACATCGCAGACGGCGCCCATGCGCGCCAGCAGGCTGATCTGGTCGCCGGCCAGCTTGTGCGGGTAGCCGCTGCCGTCCATCTTCTCGTGGTGGTGCAGGCAGACGTCCAGGGCCGAGGGCGGCACCTTGGCACCGTCCTTGAGCAGGTCGAAGCCGCGCTCGGGGTGGCCACGCATGACGTCGAATTCGGCATCCGTCAGGGCCCCGGGCTTGTTCAGCACCTCCATGGGCATCTGCATCTTGCCGACGTCGTGCAGCAGCCCGGCCAGGCCAGCTTCACGCACTTCGGCATCGGACAGCCCCATCTGCCGGCCCAGAGACACCATCAGGCCGCAGACGGCGACCGAGTGCATATAGGTGTAGGTGTCCTTGTCCTTGAGCCGAGCGAGGCTGAGGAAGGCCGACGGGTTGCGCGCCAGCGAGGACGTGACCTCGTCGACGATGGGCAGGCAGACCTCGGTGTCGATGGCCTTGCCCAGCCGCGCCTCGTTGAACAGCGCCATGACGGCCACCTTGGCCCGGCCCAGCACCTGGGTGGCGCGGTCGAGCTCGGACTCCATGCTGACGCGCGGCTGAGGGGCGGCTGTGGCGGGCGGCGTGGGCGGCGAAGCGACGGTCACGGCGGCGATTGGCGCAGGCGCGGCCACATCCCCGCCCTTGCTGACGTCGATCCAGACGGCCGACACGCCGCTGGCCTGCAGGGCGGCAAGGTCGGCGGCATCGGTCAGCACGAACTTGGTCTTCCAGAACGGATGGGAGAGCCAGGCCCCCTCCATCGCCTGGAGATACATGCCCAGCCTCACGTCGGAGGTCGAGATCTTCTTCAACATGACAGCGTCGTCTATGCGCACCAGTATCCGTGCGTGACGCAGGCAAGGCCTTGCAACGATCGTGCAGCCCTGCACGCTTTTGCCGCGGGCAACAAAAAGCCGCCTTGAAGGCGGCTCGGTCGGGCGGCGGTCGCGCCGGATCAGCGGAACTTGCCCTGCGGCACGGTGGCCAGTTCGGTCGGCAGCGTGCTGATGTAGCTGGCGATGGCCTTCAGTTCGGCGTTGCTGAACTGCTTGACCTGGCCGGCCATGACGCCGTTGCTGCGGCCCACCCCGGGGTTCTTCTCGGTCTTGTAGGACTTCAGCGCGACGGTCAGGTAGTCGGCGTGCTGGCCAGCCAGCTTGGGGTAGCTCGGGTCGATGGGCTTGCTGAAGTTGGCGCCGTGGCAGGACACGCAGGCGCCCTTGGTCAGCAGCTCGGCCACGTTGGCCGGCGCGGCCGGAATGCTGTCGGCCACCGCCGGCAGCTTGGCCTGCTGCTCGTAGAAAGCGGCCACGTCGTTCATGTCCTGCTCGCTCAGCGAACCGGCGATGCCGCGCATCGTCGGGTGCTTGCGGTCGCCCTTGGCATAGGCCTGCAGGGCCGAGACGATGTACTTGGCGTTCTGGCCCGCGATCATCGGCACCTTGTGGATCTCGGGGAAGCTGGCCTGGTAGCCGACGATGCCATGGCAGCCGATACACATCGCGACCTTGGTCTCACCGGCCTTCACGTCCTGGGCCTGGGCTGCGAGGGCAGCAAAGGCGGTGGCCAGGGCGAGCGAGATCTGCAGCAGTTTTTTCATGGTCCCAAGAGGTTCGGGTTGGTGTCGTGTTCCGGAGCGGCGGCGATTATAGGAGGCCTCCTATACTGGTCCGGCCCCTCTTCAGTTCGGGTTTTGCCCCGGTTTTCCCAATGAAATTCCAAGGTTCCGACCAGTACGTCGCCACGGCCGACCTGATGCTCGCGGTCAATGCCGCGGCGACGCTGCAGCGGCCGCTGCTCATCAAGGGCGAGCCCGGCACCGGCAAGACCATGCTGGCCGAGGAAGTGGCCGGCGCTTTAGGCATGCCGCTGCTGCAGTGGCATATCAAGAGCACCACCAAGGCCCAGCAGGGCCTGTACGAGTACGACGCCGTCAGCCGGTTGCGCGACAGCCAGCTCGCCGGCATCGAGGGCAGCGAGCGCGTTCGCAACATCGAGAACTACATCGTCAAGGGCGTGCTGTGGCAGGCCTTCGAGGCCGACGAGCCGGTCGTGCTGCTCATCGACGAGATCGACAAGGCGGACATCGAGTTCCCCAACGATCTGTTGCGCGAGATCGACCGCATGGAGTTCTATGTCTACGAGACCCGGCAACTCATCAAGGCSAARCACCGGCCSCTGGTSTTCATCACSTCCAACAACGARAARGARCTGCCCGACGCRTTYYTGCGCCGCTGCTTCTTCCACTACATCAARTTCCCCGACGCCGAGACSATGAAGAAGATCGTCGATGTGCACTTCCCGACCTTGAAGAAGGACCTGCTGGCCGCCGCGCTGAAGAMCTTCTACGACGTGCGCAACCTGCCYGGCCTGAAGAAGAAGCCCAGCACATCGGAGCTGATCGACTGGCTCAAGCTGCTGCTGGCCGAAGACATCCCGGTGGACGCGCTGCAAGCCAAGGACGAGAAGGTCAGCATCCCGCCGCTGGTGGGGGCGCTCCTGAAGAACGAGCAGGATCTGACGCTGTTCGAGAAGCTCGTCTTCATGCAGCGCAATAACAGATGATGCAGCCCCCACGCGTGCTTACGCCCGCTGCCCCCCGAGGGGGCGCCCAGCGGCTCCGGACGGCCGAGCGCCGCTGATGGCTCAAGACTTCGACCGCGCAATGCGCGAAGGGCTGGCGGATGCCGTCGGCTTTGTGCTTGGCGCCCTGGCCGGCTGGTGGCTGGGCCGGCAGTTCGGCATCGACTTCATCGCCAGCACCGACTGGAATGCGCAGCAGCTCGTCGGCCTGCTGCTCATCGTCGCCGGCTGCGGCGGCGGCCGCTTACTGGCGCGGCGGCTGATGCTGAAGGACAAGCCATGAAACCCGTCCTGCCCGTGACGCTGGCCGCCGGCCCCATCCACCTCGTGCCGCTGACGCTGGGCCATGTGCCCGGCCTGCAGGCCGCGGCCGCGGACGGCGAACTGTGGAACTTGCGCTTCACCAGCGTGCCTGCGCCCGACGAGGCCGTCACTTACGTCGAAGCGGCCCTGGCCGGGCAGGCCGCCGGCCACCGCCTGCCCTTCGCCGTGCTGGATGCGTCGACCGGCGAGGTGCTGGGGTCAACGAGCTATCACGACATCGTGCCGGCCATCGAGCGTGTCGAGATCGGCTACACCTGGTATGCCCAGCGTGTGCAGCGCAGCGCCGTCAACACGACCGCCAAGCTGCTGCTGCTGACCCACGCCTTCGAAACCCTGGGCGCCAAGCTCGTGGGCTGGCGCACCGACAACTTCAACCACGCCTCGCAGCGCGCCATCGAGCGCCTGGGCGCCAGGCGCGACGGCGTGATCCGCCACCATGCGCTGCGCCGCGACGGCACGGTGCGCGACACCGTCATGTACAGCCTGACCGTGGGCGAATGGCCCGAGGTCAAGGCGCACCTGAACTGGCAACTGACTCGACAGCGAACATGAAAAGACAATCCAAGGCCTTTGACGTCGATGCACTCTGGGCCCTGGATCGCATCGGCGAACCCAGCCTCAGCCCCGATGGTGCCCAGGCCGCCGCCGGTGTCACGCGCTACTCGATGGAGGCCAACCGCGCGCAGAGCAGCCTGTGGTTGTTCTCGACGCTGGGCGGCGAGCCGCGCCGCCTGACCGAAGCGGGCGAGAAGGACGGCAACCCGCAATGGAGCCCGCGCGGCGACCTGATCGCCTTCACCGCCAAGCGCGAGCAGGCCGGCGTGAGAGACGAGGAGACGCAGCTTTATGTGATCCCGCCGGACGGCGGCGAGGCGCGCCGCGTCGGCCAAGTGCCCACGGGCGTCGAGTCCTTCAAGTGGTTCCCCGACGGCCGGCGCATCGCCTTCGTGTCCTGGGTCTGGCCCGATCTGAAGGGCGCAGCCCAGGCCGCGCGGCTGCGCGACTTCAAGAGCCGCAAGGAAAGCGCCTACGTCACCGACGAGGCCTTCTACCGCTTCTGGGACCACCACCTGCCGATGGACCGTGTGCCGCACCTGCATGTGATGGATGTCGAGACGGGCAAGGTGCGCGACCTGTTCGAGGGCACGGCCTGGGAGCTGAGCCGCGCCGAGCCGGATGTGAATTGCTTCGACGTGTCGCCCGATGGCCGGCGCATCGCCTTCGCCTTCGACCCCACCGCCGAGAAGAAGCTGGACGGCCGCTTTGCGCTGGCCGAGATCGACGTGAGAACGCGCCAGGGCCAGACGCTGCTGCAGGACGGCGACTGGGACTTCGCCGCGCCGCGCTACAGCCATGGCGGCGCTCACCTCGCCTTCCTGGCCAGCCACCAGGCCCTGGGCCACAACCATCCGAACCAGCTCGCCGTGCTGGATCAGCAGGGCCGCTGGGCCGTCTTCAGCGAGGATTGGGACCATGAGGTCAGCGCACCGCTGCGCTGGGCCGAGGACGACCAGGCGGTGTACTTCGCCGCGGAGGAGCGCGGCCGCCGCCACCTCTGGCAGTTCGCGCTCGGCGACCGCACCGCCGATCGGGTTTTCGAGGGAGGCCATGTCGGCAGCTTCGCGCTGTCGGCCGGCTTCCTCGTCGTCAACCACGACGGCATGCAGTTCCCGCCGCGGCTGTCGGTGCTGGCCGACGATGGCCTGCGCCGCATCGAGTCGCTGAACGACGAGCGCCTCGCGGCCCACAGCTTCGGCCGCCACGAGGAGGTCACGATCCAGGGTGCGCGCGGCGACGACGTGCAGATGTGGCTGACCTACCCGCCGGGCTTCGATCCGAAGAAGAAGTGGCCGGTCATGCACGTCATCCACGGCGGCCCGCACACTGCTTTCGGTGACAGCTGGCACTGGCGCTGGAACCATCAGGTGTTCGCCAGCCAGGGCTATGTCGTCGCCTGCGTGAATTACCACGGCTCATCCAGCTTCGGCCACGAGTTCCTGGACAGCATCACTGGCCACTGGGGCGAGTACGAGTTGCAGGATGTCGAGGCCGGCACTGACTGGCTGCTGAAGAAGTCATGGGTCGACCGCAAGCGCGTCGTCGCCGCTGGCGGCAGCTATGGCGGCTACATGGTGGCCTGGATGAACGGCCACGTGAAGGCCGGCCGCTATCAGGCCTACGTCTGCCACGCCGGCTGCTACGACTGGCAAGCCATGTATGCCGACGACGCCTACAGCTGGCATCGCAAGGAGCTGGGTGCGGCCTATTGGGATGATCCGGCCCGTGTCGCCGCCCAAAGCCCGCATGCCTTCGCCAAGCACTTCAAGACGCCGACCCTCGTCATGCACGGCCAGTTGGACTACCGCGTGCCCGATGCCCAGGGCCTGGCCTACTACAACACACTGAAATCGTTGGGAGTGCCTTCGAGGCTGGTGTGGTTCCCGGACGAGAACCACTGGGTGCTCAAACCGCGCAACAGCCGACTCTGGTACGGCGAGTTCTTCAACTGGCTGGCCCGCTACACCGCCTAGGACAAGCCCGACGTCCAGCAGGCGGGCGAGACGGTGTCGGCTCTGCATAATCCGCAGAACTTCGATCCCGGCCCTGCTCCATGCTGTGCTCCATGCTGATCCAGTTCTGCTGCACGCTGCCTGCCTTGCATGAAGCGCCGCCGTCCGGTCGCCCGCAGCAATGAGCGAAGCGGCTGGCGGTCCACCCGGGCGCAAAACCCCAGAAGACCCGGTAGAGCCCACCATCGCCGTGGAGGTCCAGCTGACGCCGGGCCACACCCTGCCGTCCGGCACGCGCATCCACGACTACCGCATTGACCGGGTGCTGGGAGAAGGCGGTTTCGGCATCGTCTATCTCGCCACTGACGTCGCCCTGGAGCGGCAGGTCGCCATCAAGGAATACCTGCCCTCGTCGATGGCAGCACGCGCCGGCAATTCGCTGACAGTGCTGGTCAAGTCGCCCAACCATGCAGAGACCTTTGCGATCGGGCTGAGGAGTTTTGTCAACGAGGCCAAGCTGCTGGCCCGCTTCGACCACCCGGCGCTGCTCAAGGTGCATCAGTTCTGGGAGGGCAACGGCACCGCCTACATGGCCATGCCCTACTACCAGGGGCAGACGCTGAAGGAGGCGTTGGCCAGGCTCGGCCGGCCGTCGACCGAAACCGAGGTGCGCGCCTGGCTGATGCCGCTGCTGGATGCGCTGGAAGTGCTGCACAACGAGCACTGCTACCACCGCGACATCGCGCCGGACAACATCCTGCTCACCGACCACGGGCCGCTGCTGCTGGACTTCGGCGCCGCACGCCGCGTCATCGGCGATCTCACGCATGCGCTGACCGCCATGCTCAAGCCGGGCTTTGCGCCCATCGAGCAATACGGTGACATGCCCGGCGTCACCCAGGGCCCCTGGACCGACATCTTCGCGCTGGCCAGCGTGCTCTACGCAGCCATCAGCGGCCGCCGCACGGTGGCTTCCGTCGAGCGGCTGCTCAACGACCAGCTGCAACCGCTGGCCACCGTGGCGGCGGGTCGCTGTGGCAACGCCTTCCTCGCGGCCGTCGACCGTGCGCTGGCCATCCACCCCAAGGACCGCCCGCAATCCATTGCCGAGTTCCGGACCCTGCTCACTGCCGGCGACACGCAGGTCATCGATCTGCTCGAGCTGCAGGCTTTGGGCCTCCCGACCGGCGACGAAACGGTGCTGTTGCCGGATTTCGACCCCACCCAGGTCGCATCGATCAGCCCGTTGCTCGCGCCGCGGGAGCCGACACGCCCCGAACCACCGCCGCCGCCCGCCGTGGCTCGCACGCAGTTGCCTGCGGCGCCGCCGCCCCCGGTGCTGCCTGCCCCGCCCCCGCCGACAGCTCTTCCAGCGTCCAGCGCCGTGCCTGCACAGGCGTCCGTGCCGGCCCCGCCGCGCCGCGCTCTCCTCCTGAGCGCGGCGGGCGTGGTGGGCCTGGCCGCGGCCGCCTGGGGCGGATATGCCTTGCTCTGGGCACCGGCGCCCGCCGAGCTGGCGCCGCCACCCGCGCCGGCGTCGGCCGCCGCTGCGGCTCCAGCTCCAGCGCCGATCGCTTCCAGCCCAGTCCAGGCTGCCTCGGCGGCCTCTGCACCGGACACGCCCGCCTCCACCGCCCCCGTGCCACCGGCTCCCGCGCCGGCACCCACAGCCTCGGCGCCGACGCCCATCGCCGTGGCGCCGGCCGCACCCAAGCCGCGCCCTGCCGTGACCGCTCCTGCGCCCTCCGAGGCGAAGGGCGCAAAGTGCAGTGATATTCTGCAAAAAGCCTCACTGGAACCGCTGACGGCGAGTGAGACCGCTTACCTGAAAAAGGAATGTCGATGAGTAGCGCTGGCCACACGAATCGCATCAATTTTTCAGTGCAACTGGGGCGTGCCGCGATGCTGGGCTGCATGGCCCTGCTGGCCGGCTGCCTGGAGACGGCGCCGAAACAGCCGACCGTCTCGACCAACGAGTTGTCCTTCAGCGAAGCCGTCGTCGTCGCCACCGATGGCCTGGTGGGCCAGACTCAGAAGCTGCCCGCCTTCCTGGCAAAGGTGGAGTCCAAGATTGCCAAGAAAAGCGTCGTCGTCGATCCCATGATCGACGCGACAAGCGGCCAGCAGACCCAGACCACGCAGTTGCTCGAACGCCGCATCGCCGAGCGCCTGGCGGCGCGCAAGGAAGGCAGCTTCGACCTGCTGCCCTTCAGGACCGAGAACCTGTCCAAGGTCCAGTATCTGCTGACCGGCACGCTGACGCGCCTGCTGGGGGTGCCGGGCAAGAAATCCTTGCAAATCAACCTGGCCCTGGTGGACATCAAGACGGGCCAGGTGATGGCCCAGGCCTCGGCGCTGGCCCGCGACGACGGCCTCAACCACACACCGCTGGCGATCTACCAGGACAGCCCGGTGCTGGTGAAGGACAAGGTGGTGGACGGCTACATCAGCACGGCGCTGACAGCGCCTGGCAGCTCGGCCAACAGCGTCTACATGGAACGCGTCGCGGTGGCCAGCGTCATCAACGAGGCCGGCTCCCTCTACAACGCCGAGCGCTACCCGGAATCGTTGACCAAGTACCAGGAGGCCCGCAATCAGACGGGCGGCGAGCAGCTGCGCACACTCAACGGCATCTACCTCAACAACGTCCGGCTCGGGCGCACCGCCGAGGCAGAGGCCGCCTTTGGCCAGATCGTGGCCTACGGGCTGCGCGCCAACAAGCTGGACGTGAAGTTCCTCTTCAACCCCGGCAGCACGGAGTTCTGGTCCGACCCCAAGGTCAGCGGCGCCTATCCGATGTGGCTGAGGCAGATCGCCAGGGAGGGCGCCGGCGCCCGCGTCTGCATGGTCATCGTCGGCCACACCAGCCACACCGGCTCGGAGCAGACCAATGACGCGCTCTCGCTGCAACGCGCCACTTTCATCCAGCAGCGCCTGGCGGCCGAAGCCTCGCCCCTGGCCCAGCGCGTCAAGGCCAGCGGCATGGGCTGGCGCGAGAACCTGGTCGGCAGCGGCAGCGACAACGCGGTGGACGCCCTGGACCGGCGTGTCGAGTTCCGCGTGGTGCCCTGCAACTGATACCCCTCGTCCAGCCGCACCCCGCTGAACGCGGTGCGTCTGACCGGTCCCCGAGGGAACGGCGATGCTTGCGGCATTGAGCCGCAAGCACATCGCCAGCGCGGGCCGGCTAGGGAGCGGCCCGGCGCTCGGCCCGAAAGACGGCATCCCTAACTCCGGCGAGACTCGCGCTGCATAATCGTTTTCGACCTGCAGTCCCCGAGTCCGCACCGATGCTGATCCAGTTCTTCTACACGCTGCGCGCCGCCAAGCTCAAGGTGACGGTGCCCGAGTACCTGACGCTGCTGGAAGCCTTGGAGGCGGGCGTCATCGGCGGCCCCGACAACGGCGGCACGGCCAGCATCGACGACTTCTACCACCTGGCCCGCACGTCCCTGGTCAAGGACGAGACCCAGTTCGACAAGTTCGACCGCGCCTTCGCCGCCTACTTCAAGGGCGTGGAGATGCTGACCGACTTCACGGCCGACGTGCCGCTGGAGTGGTTGCGCAAACAGCTTGAGATCGAACTGACGCCCGAGCAGAAGGCTGCCATCGAGAAGATGGGCTGGAACGAGCTGATGGAAACGCTCAAGAAACGCTTCGAGGAGCAGAAGGAGCGCCATGAAGGCGGCAACCGCTGGATCGGCACCGGCGGCACCAGCCCGTTCGGCAACAGCGGCTACAACCCGCAGGGCATCCGCATCGGCGGCTCTGGGGGTAACAAGAGCGCCGTCAAGGTCTGGGAGCAGCGCGCCTACCGCGACTACGACGACACGCTGGAACTCGGCACCCGCAACATCAAGGTGGCCCTGCGCCGCCTGCGCCGCTTTGCGCGCGAGGGGTCGGAGCTGGAGCTGGACCTGGACGGCACCATCCACGGCACCGCCGCCAATGCCGGCATGCTGGACATCCGCATGCAGCCCGAGCGCCACAACAAGGTCAAGGTGCTGTTGCTGATGGACGTGGGCGGCACGATGGACGAACACGTGAGCCGCGTGGAAGAACTCTTCAGCGCCGCCAAGACCGAGTTCAAGCACCTGGAGTTCTATTACTTCCACAACTGCGTCTACGACTTCGTCTGGAAGAACAACCGGCGGCGCTTCGCCGAGAAGCTCAACACCTTCGACCTGATCCGCAAATACAACCGCGACTACAAGCTCATCTTCGTCGGCGACGCGACCATGAGCCCCTACGAGATCCTGCAGGCCGGCGGCAGCGTCGAATACAACAACGACGAGCCCGGCGCCGAATGGATCCAGCGGCTCACCCACGCCTTCCCCAAGTACGCGTGGATCAACCCCGAGCCGCAAGGCGTCTGGCAGTACCGGCAGAGCATCGCGCTGATCCAGCAGCTGATGCAGCAGCGCATGTTCCCGCTGACCCTTTCCGGACTCGAAGGCGCGATGCGGCTGCTCAGCAAATGAAGCGTCTCTTTGCACTGCTCGTCGCAGTGCTGCTGAATGCCTGTGCCACGCAGGCTCCCCCGCAGGCACCCGCCCCACCGGCGCCGGACATCCCCGCCGACGCACCTGCTGTCTACAGCGTCGACATCCGCATCGACGGCGAAAGCCGCGAGGCCGCGCGCCTGCGCACGCTGCTGGCCCAGAACCTCGACCTCGCCCGCTACCGCGCCAGCGAGGCGGCGCTGAGCCGGGTGGAGCTGGCCCGCCTGGCCGCTGCGGCGCCCGCGCAGGCCGAGACGCTGCTGGAAACCGAGGGCTACTTCAACGCCAAGGCCGACGTGGACCGCGACCCGGCAGACGAGACGCGGCTGTTGCTCACCGTCAAGCCGGGGCCGGTGGCAAGGGTCGACAAGCTCGAGCTCGAGTTCACCGAAGGCCTGGCCGACGAGCAGGCCCAGGCCCTGCGGGAAGTCCTGCGCAGCGCCTGGACGCTGAAGAACGGCGCCGCCTTCACGCAGTCGCAATGGGCCTCGGCCAAGAGCGATCTGCTGCTGCGCGCGCGCAATGGCGGCTATCCGCTGGCGCGCTGGGCCGAGACGGCCGCCCGCGTCGACCCCGACACGCAAACCGCCGAACTCCACCTCGTGCTGGCCAGCGGCAACCGTGCCAGGCTCGGTGCGCTGCGCATCGAAGGGCTCAAGCGCCAGAGCCGCAATGCCGTCGAGCGCCTCGCCGGCTTCGACACCGGTGATGACTACACCGAGCAGAAGCTCGCCGAGTTCCAGGAGCGCCTGGCCAAGACCCAGCTCTTCGACGCCGTGCGCGTGCAACTGCTGCCCGAGGCCCCGAACGCCGACGGCACCACGCCCGTGCAAGTCACGCTGACCGAGTCGGCCCTGCAGCAGGCCACGGTGGCGGTGGGCTATCACAGCAACACCGGCCAGAGCATCAGCGTCGAGCATCTGCACCGCCGCCCCTTCGATCTGCCCGTGCGCGCCCGCACCAAGCTGCAATTCAGCCGCGACCTGCGCGGCGCCGAGCTGGAACTGAGCTCCCACCCCCAACCCGACCTGAAACGCAACCTCGCCTCGCTGCAGTACGAGCAGGACCGCACCGGCGACACCATCGCCACCAACCTGGGCGTGCGCCTGGGCCGCCTCTACGAGTCGACGCGCGACGAGCGCCTGAGCTATGTCGAGCTGCTGCGTGCCCGCGAGACCGCCGGCAGCGAGGTCAACACCAACCTGGCCCTTTCCATCAACCAGCAGTGGATACGCCGCCGCCTGGACAGCACCCTGCTGCCCACCGACGGCCACCAGGCCCTGGCCCTTGTCGGCTTCGGCTATGCGAAGGGCGGCGGCACCGACGACAGCGGTCCCTTCGGCCGCATGCAGTTCAAGCTGGGCGTCTACAAGCCCTTCGGTGGCTGGTTCGCGTCGGCGCGCGCCGAGGTGGCGCAGGTGGTATCGAAGGAACAGGTCGGCGTGCCGGAGAAGCTGCTCTTCCTGGCGGGCGGCGACGAGTCGGTGCGCGGCTATGCCTACCGCAGCCTGGGCCCGCAGAAGAACGGTCTGACCGTCGGCGGCCGCGTGCTGGCCACCAGTAGCCTGGAAATCGCGCACCCCATCATGCCGAGCTTCCCCAGCCTGTGGGGCGCCGTCTTCGTCGATGCCGGCAATGCCGCCTCGCGCTGGCAGGACTACCGCGCCGTCGTCGGCTATGGCGCCGGCGTGCGCTGGCGCAGCCCCGTCGGCCCGCTGCGCGTGGACCTGGCGCGTGCGCAGGAAACCGGCAAGTGGCGGCTGCACTTTAGTGTGGGGATCACGCTGTGAGGCGATCCTTGCGCATCCTGCGTGCCGCCCTGATCGCGCTGGCGCTGGTGCTGGTGCTGATCGCCGGCTTCGTCGCCTGGCTGCTGCAACGCCCTGCGGGTGGCGCCTGGCTGCTGGCCCATCTGCCCGGTGTGCAGATCGAGGCCCCCGAGGGCTCACTGATGGGCGAGTTCAGCGCGCGTCGCCTCATCCTCACCTGGGCCGGTGGCTCGGCCGAATTGCGCGGACTGCGCTGGAAGGGCCTGGGCGTCAGCCCCAGCGCCGGCCTCCTGCTGGCGCGCGAGCTGGCCGTGGACGAGGTCGTCATCCGCAGCCAGGCCAGCGACAAGCCCATCGTCCTTCCGCCGGACCTCACACTGCCACTGGGCGTGCAGATCGCCAGTCTGCGCATCGCCAAGCTGAGCTGGGCGCCCGATCAGGCACCGTTGCTCGGCCTGGACGCCCAGCTGGACCTGCCCCGCCGCGGCACCCATCGCATCGAGCTCAAGGCTGCTCGCTGGCAACACCTGACGCTGGCCGGCAAGGCCCGCATCGAGAGTGCCGCGCCGCTGCAGACCGACGCGACGCTGCGCGTGCAGCAGGCCGAAGCGACCGACCTGCCGTGGTCAGCCGTCGCTGCAGTCACCGGCCCATTGGCCAGGCTCAAGGCCAAGGCCGAGCTGGAGGCCGCGCACCAGACGCTGAAGGCCGACGGCGAAATCCAGCCCTTCGCGCCCTGGCCCGTCAACGCGCTGCAACTGAAGGCCGACAAGCTCGACCTGGCGGCCCTCATGCCTGGCCTGCCACGCACGGCGCTGAGCGGCGACGCCCAGCTGAAGGCGCCCGCCCGCGACGCCGAAGCCACGCTGCAGGCCGACCTGCACAACGCCGCTGCCGGCCGCTGGGACCAGGGCGCCCTGCCCGTCAACCGCCTCGTCATCGCGCTCGCGGGCCGGCCTGACCAGCCCACCAGCCTGCGCCTGACCGCGCTGGACGCGGAACTGCCCGGCGGTGGTCGAGTGCAAGGCAAGGGAGCGCGTGAGGCCGATGGCCGATGGCAGCTCGACGCCCGTGTGCAGGGCCTGCGCCCCGAAGCGCTGGACGCGCGTGCGACGCCGGCGCGCCTGGATGGGCCACTCACGCTCGCGGGCAGCAAGGCCGGCCCCTTGAGCGCCAGGCTTGACCTCGCCGGCACGGTGCAGAACCGTCCGCTGCGCGTGAAGGCCAAAGCCCGGGGCGAGGGCACGAAGTGGCAGATCGAGGACGCCCAACTGGCCAGCGGCGACGCCACGCTGCAGGCCAGCGGTCGCGTCGACACCGCCGGTGCCGCGCAACTCAAGGTTCAGCTGCGCCAGTTCGACCCGCATCTGCTGTGGCGCGGCGCACCCGGTTCGGCCTGGGCTCGCCTGCCCGGCCCGACACGACTCAGTGCCGAGGCCGATGTGGACGTGCGCGGCAAGACCATCGCCACGCTCAGTGGCAACGTCTACGCCCGCTTGCTGCCCAGCCAGTTCGCCGGCCTGCCCCTCGAAGGCCGGATCAAGCTGCAGCGCGAACGCGCCGCCGACCCGGCGGCCTTCGACATCGATGGGCGCCTGGGCAACAACCGCGTGCAGACCAGCGGCCAGGCTCGGGCCGAAGCCATCACCGGCACTGCCGCACTGAAGGCCGGCGCGCTGGCCGAGCTGAACCCGCTGCTGGCGCTGTTTGACCAGCAGCCGATCGCCGGCCAGGGCGAGGGTGATGGCAGCTTCCAACTGGTGCGCGGCATCAAAGGCTGGCAGGTCGGCGGCAGCGGCAAGCTGTCGCTGGCCTCCGCCAAGGCGTTGGGCACCAGCATCGCCGCCCTGAAGGCGCGCTGGGAATTGCCCCTGCCCGGCGCCGATGGCGATGGCCCGGTCGCGCTGAACCTGGACATCAGCCAGTTGCGCGACCCACTCGCCCAGCTCACCAGCGCCAAGCTCGACTTGCAAGGCCGGCGCAGCGCCCACGATGTGAAGGCCGAGGTCAGCGGCAAGATCATTCGAGATGCATCGGCGCGCGACTCGCAAGACCTGACGCTGAACGCCCAGCTCCAGGCCCGTGGCCGCTGGGATGGGCAGGCCTGGAGCGGCCGCGTTGCGCGCATAGCCATCGGCCCGCTGCGCCCCAACACGCCGCCACTGCTGGCGGCCAAGGACATCGGCCTGCGCTGGGCCAGCGACGGCCCACGCCTGCAGGCCGAGCCCGGCCGCGCCGAGGTGGGCGGCGCCTTCGTGCGCTGGCAGGCCCTGAGCTGGACCGGCGGCGAACGGCCCGAGGCCCGCGCCGAACTGCAGCTCGAGGACGTGGCCGCCGCGCCATTGATGGCGCGCTGGCAACCCGACTTCGGCTGGGGCGGCGACCTGCGCGTGACGGGCCATGCCTCGCTGCTGCTGAATGATCGGCTCACCGCCGAACTGCTCATCGAACGCCAGAGCGGCGACCTGCGCGTGACCGACGAGTTTGGCCAGCGTGCGCTGGGACTGACCGACCTGCGCCTGGCGGTGAATGTGCGCGACGGCCTGTGGCAGTTCGCGCAGGGTGTGGCCGGCAGCGAACTTGGCAGCCTGGGCGGCGCGGTGACGCTGCGCCCGGCCAAGCTCTGGCCTGACGCGCAGACGCCCGTGCAAGGCGTGCTGCAGGCCAATATCGCCAACCTCGCCACCTGGGGCAGCTGGGTGCCGGCCGGCTGGCGCCTGGGCGGCCGCGCGGCGGCCACCGTGCAGCTTTCCGGCCGTCTGGGCGCCCCCGACCTCAATGGCCGCGCCGAAGGCGAGAACCTGGCGCTGCGCCATCTGCTGTTCGGCGTGGATGTGACCGAGGGCCGCTTCACGCTCGACTTGAAGGGCCAGCATGCCGAGCTCTCCAAGCTCGAGGCGCGCGGCGGCGATGGCTGGCTGCGCGCCAGCGGCACGGCCGAGTTGGGTGCCCAGCCCAAGGCCCACATCGAGATGACGGCCGACAAGCTGCGCGTGCTGTCGCGCGTGGACCGCCGCCTCGTCGCCAGCGGCCAGGCGGCGCTGGACCTCGACGCCAAGGGGCTCAAGCTGGAAGGCAAGCTGCGCGCCGACGAAGGCCTGTTCGACTTCAGCCGCGGCGACGCGCCCGCGCTGGCCGACGATGTGACCGTGCTGCGCGGCCCGCGCGACGCGGCACCCACCGCGCCGCCCGCACCCAAGGCCGCGCGCAACAGCGTCGTCAACGTCGCGCTGGACTTCGGCCGCGACTTCAAGGTACGCGGCCGGGGCCTGGCGACGACGCTGCGCGGCCAGTTGCAGGTCAGCCAGAACAACGGCCCGCTGCGCGTGACGGGCAAGCTCGACGCCGACGGCGGCCAGTACGCCGCCTATGGCCAGAAGCTGGACATCGAGCGTGGCGACATCAGCTTCACCGGCGCCTACGACAACCCGTCGCTGGACCTGCTGGCCGTGCGGCCCAACCTCGATGTGCGCGTCGGCGTCTACGTGGGCGGCACGGCGCTGGCGCCGCGCGTGAGCCTGTACTCCTCGCCCGAGATGAGCGACACCGACAAGCTCTCCTGGCTGCTGCTGGGCCGCGGCCCCGATGGCCTGGGCCGCACCGACACGGCCCTGCTGCAGCGCGCCGCCCTGGCCCTGCTCAGCGGCGAAGGCGAAGGCCCGACGGGCAAGGTGCTGCGCAACCTGGGGCTGGATGAGCTCTCGCTGTCGCAGAGCGACGATGACACCAAGGCCACCATCGTGCGCCTGGGCAAGCAGATCTCGCGGCGCTGGTATGTCGGCTATGAGCGCGGCCTGAACGCCACCACGGGCTCCTGGCAGCTCATCTACCGCATCGCCCAGCGCTTCACGCTGCGGGCCCAGGGTGGGGACGACAACGCGCTCGATCTCATCTGGCAGTGGAAATGGGATTGATTTGGAGCCCCTCGTCCAGTCTTGCCGCTGAACGCGTGCAAGCCTGACCGGTCCCCCTAGGGGACGGCGATGCTTGCGGCATTGAGCCGCAAGCACATCGCCCGCGGGCCGGCTTGGGAGCGGCCCGGCGCTCGACCCGCAGCCCATGCGCCACGAGCTCCAGCCTGTCAGACAAAGCCGCATCCGGGCCGGCTTTGTATCTGCTGAGAGCCAGCGGCCTCCTACAAGGCGACGCGATGGCGCACCCCTGCGCCATCCCGGCCTGCCTACACATCTGAAACCCCGTTGAGACCAAAGTTGTTTCATCAACCCCTGTTGATTCCGATGGAGGTTCACCATGACCCAGGTCCAGCTCACTACGCCAACAGCACCCGCTTCGCTGCCGCTTCCTCAGTCCGCGCACAAGGCGACCATCGCCGAAACCCTGCGGGCTGAGCCAGAGCTCACCCATCTGCTGCACTTCGAGCCGCTGACCTACCAGGGCGCCGGCCTGGACATTCCCTGCGACCGCCAGGGCCGCGTCGGCCTTGATGCCCTCGGCGACAAGCTGCGCAACGACTACTTCTTTGCGCGGGCACTGATCGGCCGCCTGTTCGACAAACCGACCGTCAAGCAGGCCCTGCCGGCGATGCATTCCTGAGCAATCAGGCGCCGTCCTACAGCCCCACCCTGGTCTGCCCGACAGCGGGCGCCAAGACCCTCCGCGAGGATTCAGGCCATGTTCACAGACTCACTCTCTGCGCAGACCGTGCCCCATCTGCCGGTCGCCGCCGATCTTGTCGATGCCGATCTCGACGTCTCCCTCAGTACCCCGTCCACGCTGGTCGTTCACGCCAGCCTGGAACTGCAAGGCAGCGAGGCCATGGACCTCGCCCTGGTCATTCCCCGCTCGCGTTGCAATGGCGAGCGCCCGCTTCTCACCGCCCTGCTGGACGCCGTCCAGGCCGCCGTGGCACGCGCGACGCGTGGCGGCACCCTGCACCAGCCGCGCCGCGTGCTGACGCAGGTGGCCGGCCAACCCCATCTGGTCGCGCAGTTCTAAAGGCCTATTTCGAGCGCCCGTCAAACTCCGTGACGGGCACGGCCTTCAGGTCGATGTCCTCCAGGCAGCGGATGTTGATGGCTGCCATCGCCGAGCCGTCCGGCCCCTTGCCTTCGCCATAGGGATGCATGCCACAGGTCGGGCAGAAGCGATGCTGGATGACATGCTTGTTGAAGGTGTAGCTGCTGGCGTTCTGCTCCGGCGTCAGCAGTTTCAATGCGCTGCGCGGCACGAACCAAAGCAGCGATCCCTTGCGCTGGCAGATCGAACAGTTGCAGGACAAGGCGGAGCCGATCTCGCCCTCGACCTCGAACTTGATGTGGCCGCAGTGGCAGCTTCCTTGGTGCGTCATGTCGCGTGTCTCCTTGAGTAGGCGGATGCTGCCAGAAAGCCCGCGAGACCCCATGCGAGAATGCGCGCCGCCTGACCGGCGCCTTCACGGCGCCAACGGTGCTCTCCGTAGTTCAATGGATAGAACGGCCGCCTCCTAAGCGGCAGATACAGGTTCGATTCCTGTCGGAGGGACCACGAAGCATCGATGCGGCCTCACAAAACGCCAGGAAGCGGGCCAAAGCGCTCTGAGCGGCCCTGTTCCAGGCGTCGCAGCCGTCTTTCCAGATCGGCGAGATCCCGGGCTTCGCTAAGAAAGCGCTCGTCGTCATCCCGTGTGAACGCGTCCCTCAGGTTCAGCAGCCATGCGCCCAAGCGCGACGTCGAGCCGGTGACGACAGATTTTGGGAACAAGGTAGCGCTACGTTGCATGGGTGCTCCTTCGTGAGGCTCGAAAGCGATGAATCACGATAGGCACCGCCCACGCTGTTGCAAAGGCACAGAAGGGGCGCAAGTTCACTCGGCTGTATCAACGCAGCTGCAGACACAGCTGGCTGCCCGGGCCGCCGGGCATCGATGACAGGCGGCTCAATGCGAAATCCGCCGCTTGATGGGTGGGCCAACTGATCCTCGTCAACGTGGGTGTTGAGATCGTCCGGCATTCTTGAGGTCCAGGCGCTCGATCAGAGCTGCCGCCAGTGCGCAAGAATCGCGTCTCGCCTTCTACGAGGAACCGCAATGCCTAAACCCGTCATCCGTGCACTGAGTGCTGCCCTGCTGCTGGGCACAGCCACCAGCTGGGCAGCCGACGAAGTCACCCTGCCCCTGAAGGAAGCGTGGTTCGAGGGCGAGATCGTGCATTACGTCAGCACGGACATCTCCGACCCCGGCATCGCCAAGAAGCAGGGCATCAACTACGTGCCCGCCCTGGCCCAGACGCTCAAGCCCGGCATGCCCGTCGAGAAGGCCTACAAGTTCCCGGGCGACGAGCAGGCCACCGTATTGCCCTCCATCCCGCGGCCCGTGGGCGGCGCCAATGCGGACGCGACCTACAGCCCGCTGTGGGTGCTGGTCATGGTGCGCTGGAAGCCCGGCGTCACACCGCACACGCTCAAATCCGAGGAGGCCGTGCTGGCGGCCGAGGAAAAGGGCGAGGTCCAGCTGACTCCCACCAAGATCGTCGCGAACTGGCCCGTCGTGCGGGCACGTGGCGCCGCGCTACAGGGCGTGCGCTGAGCCAGCAAGACATCATCCCTTCGGCCGGTCGCCCCCGTCACTGAGGGTGCCGCGCAGTTGGGAGGGCGCCAGCCCGGTCATCCGGCGGATGGCGCGGCTCATGTGCGCCTGGTCGGCGAAGCGGCACTGCGCGGCCACGGCGGCCAGGCCGGCGTCGCCCCGGGCGATGTGGCCGAGCGCGCGATGGGTACGCTGGAACAGGCGGTAAGCCGCCGGCGTCACACCAAAGACCTGACGAAAGCCGCGCGCAAGGCTGCCCGGGTGCAGGCCGAGTTCGCGCGCCCACGAAGCCACCGGTGCATCAGGATCCTGGCGCAGCCGTGCCGCCAGCAGGTCGGGCCAGTCCGAAGCGGGAATCGGCAACTCCGTCAGGCTGGCGGTCAGCAGGTCCAGCGCCGCATGCAGGTCCCGTTCCGCCAGCCGAACCACCGCGTCCGGATCGCTGGCGGCGGCATGGGTGGCAGCTTCCCAGGCGGTGGGCAAGGGCAGGATCAGCACCTGGGCGCCACTGCCGGCCACTTCGTCCAGGTGGTACTCCCAGCGGCGGTGGGCGAGTACATCCCCCGCCCGCAAGTGGTGCCGCCCCGTGTCGCCCGCCTCGACATAGCCGCCGGCGAGCACCAGGGCGACGAAGGCTTCGTCATGCCGGTGCCGGCCCAGCCGCTCGCGCGGCGGATGGCGCATCGGCCCGGCGGTCAGCGGGCGGCAGGCGCCGGGCGCGCCGGGTCCGCCAGGTGCTCCCTTTGGCAGGTGAATTCGGTTCAAGACAGGCTATGCAATCGGCCACAAACTGGCCTCATTCTGAGGGATGCCTGCATGACCATGTTTTCGAGTTTGCGCGCCTTGTGGACGGCCGCCGCCCTGCTGGCCCTGCCGTGCATGTCGGGTGCAGCCACCGCACAGCACGTGCTGGCCGCGCACCGGGCGGCGACAGGCGAACCCGCCAAGGCAGGCAGCCTGGCCTTGCGCTACGCCTATTCGGGCCAGGGGCTGGTTGGCACCGTCATCACGCGGTTCGACACCGCCAGCGGCGCCTTCGTCACGGACAGTGAACTCGGCCCGATCACGGTGGCGAACGGCTTCGACGGCCGCCTGCCCTGGATGCGCGACATCTCTGGCGCCTACACGCCCCAACAGGGCGGTGACCGGGTGCGCCTGGCGATCAACGAAGCCTACCGGCTGGCCAACCTGTGGTGGCGCCCGGATCGCGGCGGCGCCCGCATCGAGGCGCTGGGCCGCGAGACGCTGGACGGCCGCACGCTGGAGCATCTCGCCGTGATGCCTCGCGGCGGTTTGCGTTTTGACGCCTGGTTCGACGCCGGCAGCGGGCTGCTCGCCCGCATCGCCGAGCGCCAGATGTTCTTCGACACCCGCACGACCTACGAGGACTACGTCCGCCAGGGCGGCGCGCAGGTGGCTGGCCGCGTCATCGTCGACGGCGGCACCGGCGAGTCCGGCCTGGCGACGATGCGGCTGCTCGACGTCAGCTCGCCACCGCGGCGGCCCCGCACCGCCTACGCCATGCCGGCCGACCCACCACAAGGCGTCACCCTGGCCGACGGCGCCCGCCGGGCCAGCGTCCCGTTCCGGCTGCTGAACAACCACATCTACGTCGAGGCGCACGTCAACGGCCACGGTCCCTACACCTTCATCGTCGACACCGGCGGCCACACCATCCTTTCGTCCCGCGTGGTAGCCGAGGCGGGCCTTGACGCCCAGGGCGCCTCACCGTCGGCGGGCGCCGGCGAGAAGACGACGACCAGCGGCTATGCGAAGGTGCGCGAGATCGCGCTCGGCCCGGTCCGCATGCAAGACCAGACGGCGATCACCATGGACATCTACGACCCGGCGGTCGAAGGCATCCGGGTCGACGGCATGGTCGGCTTCGAGCTGCTGCGCCGCCTGGCGCTGCGCATCGACTACCAGCACAGCACGTTGACGTTCAGCCGCTTTGACGCCTTCGATGCCGGCGACGCGGGCACGGCCATCCCCTTCAAGTTCTACGACCACCTGCCGCAGGTCGAAGGCCGCGTGGGCGACATCCCGGCGCTGTTCGACATCGACACCGGCTCGCGCAGCGAGGTGGACCTCACGAGCCCCTTCGTCGCCGCTCGCCGCCTGCGCGAACGCTTCCCCGGCGCCGTCTCCGCCATGACCGGCTGGGGCGTCGGCGGCCCCTCGATGTCGGAGGTCGTGCGGCTGCCGTCGCTGTCGCTCGGGCCGGTCACCATCACCGCACCGGTGGCGGCGCTGTCGGGCGCCAGGGCCGGCTCCTTCAGAGATGCCAACTTCGACGGCAACATCGGCAGCGGGCTGCTCAAGCGCTTCGTGACCAGCTTCGACTACTCGCGCCAGCGCATGTACCTCAAGCCCATCGTCCCGCCGCCTGTCGACGCGGGCCGCTTCGATCGCTCGGGCATGTGGCTCAACGCGGCCGACGAGGGCTTCGTCGTGGCCCACGTCTCCCCCGGCGGCCCGGCGGAGGCGGCAGGGGTTGCCGTCGGTGACCGGCTCCTCACCCTCGATGGCCGGGCGGCGCGGGCCGATGAGCTGTCCGCGACACGGGCGCTGCTGCGCACCCGGGCGGATGGCGATCGCATCACGCTGGGCATGCAGCGCGGCACCGAGCCACGCGGCGTCGTGCTGGTGCTGCGGGAGCGGCTGTGAGCGACCACGACGAACGCCGGCGAACACGCGCCGTCCTGCTGCTGCTGTCGCTGGCCATGTTCATCGTCTCGCTCGACCAGTACATCGTGGTGGTTGCGCTGCCGGACATCGGCCGGGACCTGGGCTACTCGTCCCAGACACTGCAATCGGTCATCAGTGCCTACGCGATTGCGTCGAGCGGTTTCCTGCTGCTCGGCGGCCGCGCGTCGGACCTGCTGGGCCGGCGCAGGGTTCTGGCGGCGGGCCTGCTGCTGTACTGCCTGGCGTCCCTGGCCGGAGGGCTGGCGACCGGCACGGCGCAACAACTGGTGGCCCGCGCCTTCCAGGGCCTCGGCGGCGCCCTCGTGTTCCCCAGTACCCTGGCGCTGATCAACGTGCTGTTCAAACAAGGCCCGGCCCGCAACCAGGCACTCGGCTTCTGGGCCGGCGCGGGCGCGGCTGGGCTGGTGGTCGGCGTGCTGGCGGGCGGGGCGCTGACCAGCGGCTTCGGTTGGCGGGCCGTCTTCCTCGTCAACGTGCCCCTCGCCGGCGCGGCGCTGGCGGCCACCTTCGCGCTGATCGCACACGACGGGCCGCTCGACCTGTCGCGGCCGTTCGACCTTCCCGGCGCAATCAGCGCCACGGCCTGCGTCACGCTCATCGTCCTGGCCCTGGTCCAGGGGCCCGAGCTGGGCTGGACATCGCCATGGATCCTCGCCGCCCTGCTCGCCGGGCTCGCGCTGGCCGGGGCCTTCGTCGCCGTCGAGCGGCGCAGCGCCGACCCGATCCTGCCGCTGGCCCTGTTGCGAAACGGCTGGCTTGCACTCGCCGCGGTCACCGCCGCGCTGTTCATGGCCACCTTCGGCACGCTGCTCTACTTCCTGTCCCTCTTCTTTCAGGATGTGCTCGGCTACGACGCCCTGCACGCCGGCCTGGCCTTCCTGGTGCCCACGGCCGTCGTGACCGGGGCGTCGGCGGCAGCCGGTCGGCTGGCCACCCGCTTCGGCCTGCGCCGCACGATGGCAGGCGCGCTGCTCGTGGGCGCCGCCGGCGCACTCATGATCGGCCTGGCCGCCCGGCCCGACGCCGGCTACCTGGACCTGCTGCCTGGCATGGTGGTCGTCAGCCTCGGCGATGGCGCCATGTTCACGGCCATGTTCATCGCGGCTGCCCAGGGTGTCCAAGACGACCGGCAAGGCGTGGCCTCGGGCATTGTCTCCACCGCCTCGGGCATCGGTGCGGCCGTCGGCCTCGCGGTGCTGGTGTTGATTGCCAACCACGCCAGCGGCGGGGTGGCCGCGCAGGCGCTGCGCGCGGCGCGTGCCCAGGGGATCGCCCATGCCGCCTGCACGATTGCGGCAGGCATTGCGTTCACCCTGCTCATCGTGCTCGCCTGGCGGCAGGCGCCGGACGACGGCCATGGCTGAAGCACCGGTGATCGCTTTTCGCGACGCCGCCGAATTCGAGGCCTGGCTGGAGGCGCATGTCGATCTCCAGGGTGGCGTCTGGCTCAAGATTGCCAGGAAGGGGTCGGGCCTGCCCTCGCTGACGAGCGACGAGGCGGTCGACGTGGGCCTTTGCTTCGGCTGGATCTCCGGCCAACGCAGGGCGCTGGACGAGCGCCACTACCTGCAGAAGTACGTGCCTCGCCGCCCAGGCAGCCGCTGGTCGCAGATCAATGTGGACAAGGTGGCGGTGCTGGCCGCCGCGGGCCGCATGCGGGCCACGGGCCAGGCCGAGATCGATGCAGCCCGGGCCGACGGCCGCTGGGCCGCCGCCTATGCGCCGCAGCGCACCGCCGGCATTCCGCACGACCTGGCCGTCGCGCTGGCGAGCCACCCGCTCGCCAGCGCGGCGTTCGAGTCGCTCGGCCGCACGCGTCAGTACGCATGGATCCTGAAGCTGCTGACGGCGCGCGATGAACGGGCCAGACAGGTGCAGCTCGCGAAGCTGATCGACACCCTCGAGGGGGCTTGCGCGCCTGTTGAACGCGGCGGCGGCTAGGCCCGCGGTGCTGTGGCGCGACCGTCGTGCACGGGCCGCCAGCCAAACACGCGCCAACGCTCTGCGAATAAGCATCCCCGCTTTCCTTCGTTCCGCGAGGAAGGCGGTTTCCCTATCGTGCAAGGCATCAACCGACACCGGCCGCCATGCACATCACCAGCCTCTCAGCCAGCCCCAGCGAACGCTCGCGCTCCGCCTGGCTCACGCAGTTCGCGCTGACGCGCCTGGAAGGCCGCGCCACGCATCACGACGACATCCTCGTGCGCGAGCTGCCCGCCGCAGCGCTGCTGACGGCGAACGTGCAGGACCGGGCCATAGCCGCCGCCGTGCAAGCCGTCGAGCAGGCCGACGTGGTCGTCGTCGGCACTCCCATCTACAAGGCGGCCTACAGCGGCCTGCTCAAGGTCTTTCTCGATCTGCTCCCGCCCGATGCGCTGCGAGGCAAGGTCGTGCTGCCGCTGGCCACGGGTGGCAGCGCGGCTCATTTCCTGGCACTGGACTACGCCCTCAAGCCCGTGCTGTCGGCCCTGGGCGCCCGCCATGTGCTCGACGGCGTATTCGCCACTGACGCTCAATTGCGCCGTCATGAGGCCGGCGGCTTCGTGCCGGAGCCCGATCTGATTGCACGGCTGGACCGTGCCCTCGCTCCGCTGACGCCACGAATGCGGAACTCGCCAGAGCCCACTCAGCTGTCGACGCCGCAAGGCCAGCTTCACCACCGCTTGTCTCCTCGCCTCCCGCACGGGACCGGCGACTTCATCCCGGCGCTCGGGCGCTGATCGGGTGCGCCCGAGCGCCGGGATCTTTTTGCACAGGACGCTCTTCATGCTTTTCCGCTCTCTTCGACATGTCTTCCGCTGGACCGCGCCGCTGCTGATCGCGGCCACCAGCCTGCACGCTTCTGCCCAGACAACGTTACGCATCGGCTTCCAGAAATCCGCCAGCCTGTTGACGCTGCAGAAGTCCTCGGGCTCGCTCGAGAAGAAGCTCAGCTCCCTCGGCGTCGCCGTGAAGTGGGTGGAGTTCCCGGCCGGCCCGCAGCTGCTCGAGGGCCTGAACGTCGGCGCCGTCGACGTGGGCTTTGTCGGCGAGGCGCCGCCCATCTTTGCGCAGGCCGCCGGCGCGCGCTTCGTCTACATCGGCTTTGATCCCGCCGCGCCTGAGGCCGAAGCCATCGTCGTGCCCAAGGATTCCGCCATCAGGACGCTGGCCGACCTGAAGGGCAAGAAGATCGCGCTGAACAAGGGCAGCAACGTGCACTACCTGCTCGTGAAGGCGCTGGAGAAGCAGGGCTTGAAGTACAGCGACGTGCAGCCCGTCTACCTGCCGCCGGCCGACGCCCGTGCCGCCTTCGAGCGAGGTGCGGTGGATGCCTGGGTGATCTGGGACCCCTTCCTCGCCGCCGTCGAAAAGCAGAGCGGTGCGCGCCTGCTGCAGGACGGCCGCGGCCTGGTCAACAACTACGCCTATTACCTGGCCGAGCGTGGCTTCGCGCAGCAGCACCCGCAGGTCATCCAGGCGCTGTTCGATGACAACCAGGCCCAGGCCGCCTATGTGAAGGCCAACGTCAAGGCCGCAGCGGCTGTCATCGCGCCGCTGCAGGGACTGGAGCCCGAGGTCGTCGAGAAGAGCCTGACGCGCTACCAGTTCGGCGTGAAGCCGCTGACCCCGGCCGTCGCCGCCGAGCAGCAGAAGATCGCCGATGCCTTCCACGCCCTCGGCCTGATTCCCAAGCCCATCCGCGTCGCCGACGCGCTGCCCGCCACCACCGTTGCGGAGGCCACGCGATGAGCGCCCACGCCACGCGCCGTGCTGCCATCGCCATCCTGGCCACGACGGCCGCCGTCTGGACGCGCGCCAAGGCCGACGCACCCACGCAACTTCGCATTGGCTTCCAGAAGGGCTCGCTCAACCTCGCCCTGCTGAAGAGCTACGGTCTGCTGGAGCAGCGTTTGCCTGGCACCCGCATCCAGTGGACCGAGTTCCCCGCCGGCCCGCAGTTGCTGGAGGCCCTGGCACTGGGCAGCGTCGACCTCGGCGCCACCGGCGACGCGCCACCGGTGTTCGCGCAGGCCGCGGGCAAAGACGTTGTCTACGTGGGCGCCGAGCCGCCCAAGCCGGACAGCTCGGCCGTGCTCGTCAAGCCCGACTCGCCGCTGAAGACGCTGGCCGACCTGAAGGGCCGACGCGTGGCGCTGCAGAAGGGCAGCAGCGCCCACTTCCTGACCGTGCAGGCTGTGAAGAAGGCTGGCCTGGCCTGGGCCGACATCCAGCCTGTCTACCTGCCACCCGCCGACGCCCGCGCCGCCTTCGAGCGCGGCTCGGTCGACGCCTGGGCCGTGTGGGACCCCTACTACGCCGCCGCCGAGATCAGCGGCGAGCTGCGCGCGCTGGCCACCAGCCGCGGCCTGACGAGCAACAACACCTTCTACTTGGCGTCGCGCGCGCTGAGCCAGCAACCGGCCCTGGTGAAGGCGCTGTTCCAGGCCCTGACCGACACCGACACGCGCGTGCGCACCGATCGCAAGGACGCGGTGCAGCGCTATGCCGAATTCGCCGGCCTGCCCACGGCGATCGTGCAACGCATGGTCGAGCGCCGCGGTGCCGCGCCCGTCGGACCGCTCACGCCCGACCTGGTCCGCGAGCAGCAGCAAGTGGCCGACGCCTTCGCCGAGCTCGCGCTGATCCCCCGCCCCATCCGCGTTGCCGATGCCATTGCACAGGTGAAAGCATGAAGATCTTCTGGTTCATCCCCACCCACGGCGACAGCCGCTATCTCGGCAGCTCGCGCGGCGCCCGCGTGGCCGACCATGCCTACTTCAAGCAGATCGCCATTGCCGCCGACAGCCTCGGCTACGAGGGTGTGCTGCTGCCCACCGGCCGCAGCTGCGAAGACTCGTGGATCGTCGCGGCCAGCCTCATCGACGCCACCAAGAACCTGAAGTTCCTTGTCGCGCTGCGGCCCGGCCTCGTCGCGCCGTCGCAGAGCGCCCGCATGGCCGCCACGCTGGACCGCCTCTCGGGCGGCCGCCTGCTCGTCAACCTTGTCACCGGCGGCGACCCCGACGAGTTGGCCGGCGACGGGCAGTTCCTCGATCACGCGGCGCGCTACGAGCAGAGCGCCGAGTTCATCCGCATCTGGCGCGAACTGCTGGCCCGCTCGCACACCGGCGAGCCGCTGGACCTGGATGGTGAGCATCTCAGCGTCAAGGGCGGCAAGGTGCTCTACCCGCCCATCAACAAGCCCTACCCGCCGGTGTTCTTCGGCGGCTCCTCAGGCCCGGCGCACGACCTGGCTGCGGAGCAGGTCGACACCTACCTGACCTGGGGCGAACCCCCGGCCGAGGTCGAGAAAAAACTCGCCGACGTGCGCGAACGCGCCGCGGCACGAGGCCGCCGCCTGCACTACGGCATCCGCCTGCATGTCATCGTGCGCGAGACCGAAGATGAAGCCTGGCGCGCCGCCGGCGAGCTGCTGTCCGAGCTGGACGAAACCACCGTCACCGCCGCCCAGGCGCGCTTCAAGACCATGGACTCGGTCGGCCAGCGCCGCATGGCCGAACTGCATGGTGGCCAGTTCAACAAGGCCGATGTGCGCCAGGGGCTGGAGATCGCGCCGAATCTGTGGGCCGGCGTGGGCCTGGTGCGCGGTGGCGCGGGCACGGCCCTGGTGGGCAGCCCGCAGCAGGTGGCGGACCGCATCAAGGAATACTCGGACATCGGCCTGGAGTACTTCATCCTCAGCGGCTATCCGCATCTGGACGAGGCTCACCGCTTTGCGGAACTGGTGTTCCCGCTGCTGCCGCTGGGCGTGCGCGAGAAGCTCACCGCGCCCGTGCTGACCGGCCCGTTCGGCGAAGTCGTGGCCAACAGCTACGTGCCCAAGGCCGTTTCCGCGAGCTGAACCGATGTTGCGCCGCCTCATCCCCTGGCTGCTGCCCGCAGCTCTCCTCGTCGCCTGGGAGATCGCCTCGCGCAGCGGGGTGCTGTCTGCGCGCATCCTGCCCGAGCCCGCCGCGGTGCTGGCCGCCTTTTGGCAGCTGCTGCGCTCGGGCGAATTGGCGCATCACGTCGCCGTCAGCACGGCGCGGGCCTTCTCGGCGCTGGCCATCGGCGGCGGCCTCGGCCTGTTGCTGGGCCTGCTGACCGGCACCTGGCGCGCGGCCGAGACGCTGCTGGACACGACGCTGCAGATGGTGCGCAACATCCCCGCGCTGGCCTTGATCCCGCTGGTCATCCTGTGGTTCGGCATCGACGAAGCCGCCAAGCTGGTGCTGGTCGCCGTGGGTGTGTTCTTCCCGGTCTACCTGAACACCTTCCACGGCATCCGCAACGTCGACCGCGACCTCATCGAGATGGCGCGCAGCTACGGCCTGTCGGGCTTCCAGCTCTACCGGCAGGTCATCCTGCCCGGCGCCTTGCCGTCCATCCTGGTCGGCCTGCGCTTCTCGCTCGGGCTGATGTGGGTGCTGCTGATCGTCGCCGAGACGCTGTCGGCCCAGGCCGGCATCGGCTACCTGACGATGAATGCGCGCGAATTCCTGCAGACCGACATCGTGCTGGTCGGCATCCTGCTCTACGCCGTGCTCGGCAAGCTGGCCGACGTCGTCGCGCGTGGGCTGGAGAAGGCCTGGCTGCCCTGGCACCGCGGCTATGCCGCCGAGGGGAACTGATCATGTGGCTCACTGAATTCGACACGCCCGTGCTGCCGCGTGAGCCCGTGGTTGCCGATACGCCGGCGCGCAGCACCTCGCAGGGCCTGGCGCTGCAACTGCGCGGCGTTGCCAAATCCTTCGGCACACGCCATGTGCTGCAGGACCTGGACCTGACCGTCGCGCCGGGCGAGTTCGTCGCGCTGGTGGGCCGCAGCGGCTGCGGCAAGAGCACGCTGCTGCGGCTCATCGCCGGGCTGGACTCGCCGAGCGCCGGCCTTGTCGAAGCGGGCACGGCGGGCGAGCGCCGGCTGATGTTCCAGGACGCCCGCCTGCTGCCCTGGAAGCGCGTTGTCGACAACGTCGCGCTCGGCCTCGCCGGCCCCGATGCCAGGGACCGCGCGATGGAGGCACTGTCCCAGGTTGGCCTCGCCGGCCGCGGCAGCGACTGGCCGGCGACGCTGTCAGGCGGCCAGCGCCAACGCGTGGCCCTCGCCCGCGCGCTCGTGCACCGCCCTCGCCTGCTGCTGCTTGACGAGCCGTTGGGCGCGCTGGATGCGCTGACCCGGCTGGAGATGCACCGCCTCATCGAGCAGCTCTGGCGCCATCACGGCTTCACGGCCCTGCTCGTCACCCACGATGTCGCCGAGGCCGTGGCCCTGGCCGACCGCGTGCTGCTGATCGACCGCGGCGGCATCGCGCTGGATGCGACGGTCTCGCTGCCACGGCCGCGCTCTCGCACGGCGGCAGGGTTCGCGGAGCTGGAGGAGCGGGTGCTGCGGCAGATCGTCGGCCACCCGGCTTTGGCTTAGCGCCGGAAATGGCCGGCGGCCGGCAGGAAGTCCGTGTCGGTTGACTTGCTAGCCCTCACTTGCCATGCCTCTGAGCACATTAACCAGCTCGGGCAGGCGTACCCAAACCTCACCAGAGAATACGTTTGTCTCCGTGACCTTCGCTGGAATTGTGGAGACGGCGCTTGGCAAAACAACATAGCGCGTGGGCACCGCGACGCCGTCCTTGTATTGGAAGTCAGCAACCCAATGAACTCTCAATGCACCGTTTCCGCTGTGCATCACGGTGTTCCTGCGAAGGCGGGAGGCACACCGCTTCTCGTGCTCGGCCTCAGCGTCGCGATGCATGGAATTGGCACTCATCACTGGCTCGTGCCTGCTCCCAGGCCCCACAAGGAACAGGACGTAGCGATTTCCAATTTCGTAGCCGTAGTAGTTCCCAAACTCAATAGTTGCCCCGGCTGAAGCGCCTTTGAATCCGTCGACTATCAAGGCCGAGTACTTGGCGCCGCAGGACTTCTCGCCCGTGCCAATCGTCTCACCAGACGTCACCTCCACCAAAGCGACGATGTCCGCATCTTGAAAGAGCTGAGAGACTTCAATCGGCGGCAGCGTCGTTCCCTGAACCATACAGTGGAGGCCGACTACGCAGACTAAGACCAATCGCTTCATGGTGATGGCCAGCGTGGGAGCTAAGCGGACAGCGAATCCGTCCGCTGCAGCGAATGATTAATTGAAGCTCTCATTGCATGTGGGGTGAATTGGTGACGGGAACAACGCCGACGATGAGCATAGCCGCTGCAAAGTAGAACTCGAAGAACCACCAGCCTGACAAAAGTAGTAGCCACGCCGCAGATGGCTCACGGGAAGGATTGCCGAGAGCAAACAACCCGGCGGCGAAGAGGCCGAAGAGCAAGAAGAGAGAAAGCCAGAAGCCGAGATAGGCACGGCGGGGGAGGTAAAGCCGAACGTGAGCGGGGCTGAGAAGACCAGGAACGGTCTTGTGTTCTGGAAGAAGTGCGTGCCGCGACGCTCCGGACGCAATTGCGGCGCCGACACTCAAGGCGACGAGTGTGAATGGCGCAAAAGGAACTGAGTTCTGGAAGAGCCAAACATACAGCAATAGTGCGGCTACGCTGAATGCAGCGAGGGCGTAGATTCGGCCTGCTGATATGGGCATAAGACGGCTAACGAATAGCGTTTATCCGCCGACCAGGCGAGGTTGGAAGAAGTGTCGGCATAGCGGCGGCGGATAAACCTGTTGGACTGAACCGCCCACCGTACGGCGGCGTCAGGCGGCGATATGGGGAATGTAAGTTTCAAATCCCCCGCCGGACCAGAGCGGATTCACCCGGGTGAACGAGCCGCCCCTGCTCGGCCCGCCGCATGGCTCGCACGAAGCGATGGCGGTTCGCTCGGCCCGCAGTGAGCAGGGCCGTCTTCGCCGCTGGGCGCGCTGGATGCGCTGACCCGGCTGGAGATGCACCGCCTCATCGAGCAGCTCTGGCGCCATCACGGCTTCACGGCCCTGCTCGTCACCCACGATGTCGCCGAGGCCGTGGCCCTGGCCGACCGCGTGCTGCTGATCGACCGCGGCGGCATCGCGCTGGATGCGACGGTCTCGCTGCCTCGCCCACGCTCGCGCACGGCGGCGGGGTTTGCGGAGCTGGAGGAGCGAGTGCTGCGGCAGATCGTCGGCAACCCGGCCTTGGCTTAGCTGTCAGGGACTGAGCGAGTGGTGCTGGCTTAGCCGCCCGCAGAGCAAGGCCGCGAGCCGCGCAGCACGTTGTACGGATTCACCGGCGCACCGCGCCACCAGCGTGGCTTCGGCTCGAGCTTGAAGATCGCCAGGTGCAGGTGCGGTGCACCGGCCGGCGAATTGCCGGTCAGGCCCACGTAGCCGACCAACTGGCAACGGCGCAGCGACTGGCCTTCCACCAAGCCCGGCGCGTAGCCGTCGAGGTGGGCGTAGTAGTAGGCGTAGCGCGACGCGGGGTCGAACTGGTAAACCGTGAGGCCGCCGCGCTGGCTGGTGAACAGCTTGGCCACCACGCCGTCCTCCACCGCCAGCACCGGCGTGCGCATCGGGGCCGGGATGTCCAGTGCCTCATGGGCACCTTTCGTGCGGCCGTCGCCGAAGGTATCCGTCAGGGTGGCAGCCCACACGCCAGGTAGCGGAATGGACAAATCGCGGCCCTGCAGGTCGGCGATGTCGGCAGGCGTGACGGCGACGTCCACCGGGCCTGACTCGGGTGTGACCGCCGTTGCAGGCCAGGACGAAGGCACCGCGGGTGTCTCGACCCGCACCGCCGGCGCGGTCACCTGAGGTTGGACTGGCGGCGGCACTGGCGCGCGGCGCTCGCTGCAAGCGCTGGCGCAGGCCAGCAGCAAGGCCATTGCCGCGTGGGACGCGCCGTGGCGAGGCGGTAGGAGTGCCATTGCGTGCAACCTGCCTTGCAGCCGAAGTCAGGGCCGAATGTCGACCTCGAAGCCCGGTTTCACGAGCTTGGCCAGACGTTGCGCGTCCCAGTTCGTCATGTGGATGCAGCCGTTGGTTTCCTCACGGCCCAACTGCGCGGGGTTGGGCGTGCCGTGAATGCCCCAGTGCGGCTTGCTCAGCCCCAGCCACGTGTTACCGACGGGATTGTTGGGGCCGGGCGCGACCTCGACCTTCTGCGCGTCCTTGGGGGCGTTTTTCAGCAGCGCCGGGTTGTACGTGAAGGTCGGGTTCGGCACCTCGCTGACGATCTTCAGCACTCCCAGCGGCAACGGGTCCTGCGGCCCGCCGATGCTGATCGGGAACGCCCCCAGCACCTTGCGATCGGCGCCGAGCACCCACAAGGTCTTGGCCCTCTTCTCGATCTCGATCCTGACCGCCGCGCCGCCGACCGGCGGGCGCGCGGAGACGTCGGGCACGATCAACTCGTCGCCGGCCTTGAAATCCTTCGCCCGGCCACGATTGAGCGACGCAAGCATCGACTCGCTGAGATGGAAGCGCTCCGCCAGCGCCTCGCCGACGGTTTCGTAGTCCAGCGACTTCAGCTTGGCGCGCTCGGCCATGTCGGCGGGTGTGCGGGTGTAGGGGCCGGCCACGTCCTTGTCGGTGATGGTGTAGGTCGCGAACGCACCGCCCGTATCGCCCTGTTCCAGCGCCTTTGCGGTGGCCGCGTCGAGCCGGCCGCTGACCTTCAGGCCCCTGGCTCGCTGAAACGCGGTCAGCGCGTGTTGCAGGTTGCGCCCCTGGCGGCCATCGATCTCGCCCGGTGAGAACCACGCCCGATCCAGAAGCACCTGGGCGCGGGCGACCGCGTGGGCACCCACCGCGTGACCGTGTCCAGGCACCAGCGACGCAGCGTTGAACGCCTCCAGCGTCTGCGGTGCCGCCGACGAGGTGGCGCGGGCGCGGTGCGTGGCGGCAACGCCCGGCGACGCGACGCAGGCGCAACACAACAGCGCGGCAGCCATCTTCAGCGGTGAAATTGGCAAGGTCGGCATGGCTGGCTCACGAGGTGGGTCGATTCACCGCACCGTACCGAGGTCACCGCGCCGCACGTGTAGGCCGATGCCTGGAACCACTGCCAATTGACGACGTGAACCGCTGCCCGCGAGGCTGGACGACCGCTGCGCGCCCTACATCGGGCATCGAAGGAGCGGCGAAGTCCGATGAGTCGATGACTGCTTCGTGCCGCGCACCCTGAACCTGGCCCTTTGACGCGAGCGACGGCAACCGCTGCAACACCGACGGCGGCTTCAGGCTGGCCGCCGCCGTTCGCCGCAAAGCTTGCCAACCGGCAGATGGAGCGACTCAAAGCGAAAGACGCAGATGAACCGATTCCAAACGTCAGAACCGGTAGCAGTGCCCCGGCTGAGAGTCGCCACCATTGACCTGCGCACCATGGGCCGCAACAGTCGCGCCGGGATAGGCGCCGTTCTGACAGGCGATCAGCGCATCACGACTGCCTTCGACGCCCCGCTCGACTATGGATTTTCGCGGCTCAAGACGTAGTCCGCGATGTTCGGATGCCGCTGGGGCGTCGCTTGGTTTGGTGGTCGCGAACGCCCGAGCAGGAGAGCGGGGCAGCTTGAGGTTTAAGGGTACCGGGCCGGCGCCAGCGGCGTCATCGCCGGGCGCCGCGATGCAGTAAAGAGGTGCGACCAGCGCGACCAGCAGCATCGCTGAGCTGCGCACACCAGACAGCGAACCGGACAAGCGGCCTGCGAAGGGTAGAAACAACTGCTTTGAAGACGCAACGCCTAGCATGTCGGGATTGTGGCCAGTGTCCGATCCATCCGCGAGCCGTGCTGTTGACCTTGCCGTCCCGAGCCGTAGCCAGACTGTCCGCGGAAGGTGAAAAGAGCCAACGGAGACAAACGGTTCGCGCTCTACGATTTTGGATAGGTCGCGAGTGCGCGTTCCTACCTTCGTCGGTTCATAGCCCTGGAGCCTGAATGTTCTCTCGCCAAACACTTCTCGTTCTGTTGAGCGCCGCAGCGTTCACCGGAATTGCGCATGGTGCGCCATGCAAGACGACTGTCGATATTCCCCAGCGCCTGCGTGACAGCTCTCTGCTCCTATTGGGCGAACTGCACGGCACGCGCCAGATACCGGATTTCGTAAGCGCCTATGTCTGCAACTTGGCTGCTCAGGCGAGAAGCGTGGCGCTCGCGCTCGAATGGCCAGAGGAAAACCAAGCGGCAATCGACGCTTTCCTTGATAGCGACGGCCGGGGCGATGCACGCAAGGCGTTGTTCGGTTCCCGCGATTGGTCAAAGCCCGCGCATGAACAGGATGGGCGTACCAGCATGGCCATGCTTGTGCTGCTCGATGAGGTGCGGCAGCACAACAAAGCCACGCCGACTCGCAAGATCACAGTCCGCGCGATCGACGGGGACGACCTGACGATGAGCCGCAACGTCCGTGCGCTGACCGCTACGGGGCTTTTCTCTCACGTCGTCGTGCTGACGGGAGACCTCCACACCAGTTTGGTCAAAGGCAACATGTTCGATCCGGCCATGGAGCCCATGGGCTTTCTGCTACGTGACCTCCGCCCGATTTCCCTCGTGGCGGAGTACGACCAAGGGACGGCCTGGAACTGCGCCGCCAGCCAGTGTGAGCCGCATGTAGTGCTATCCATGCCGACGCAGCGAGGCGCGCGGTATTCAATTTCGTTGCGGCCACCGAAAGATCGGCTCGGCTACGACGGCAGCTTCTACGTGGGGAGGATCGACGCTTCGCCTCCGGCCGTTTTGCCCACCGCCGCGAACGATTGAGTTGAATGGCTTGCAAGAACGGCCGTCGCCCTTTCTCGCGCTCGAGCTGAGCGGCGGCAATCGCATGCCGGCACGACCGTCTCCGTCGCGCCCGGTGCTCGGACCAGGCAACATGGCACCATCGAGGCCGGGCAGGTCAACGTGGGGACGTCCATCAAATGATTTGGATGAGAGCCGCCGCTGACCGGCGGGTCAGACGTCGATCGTTGCTGGTCAAGCCTGGCCTGTGACTATGTTTTGGTTCAAATGGATTAAGTGACATTGAAGCAAGCGCTGATTTCATTCGTGCTCGTGCTGACGGCTGCAACCCAAGTTGTTGCCGAAGGCTCCGCGGCGGCTTTCCCGCAGATGCTGAAGCCGGAGGCACAGCAGGCCAAGTCGGCCCATCTGGCTGCGGACCTGCTGTCTCGCTACCACTACCGCCCCCTCTCGCTCGACGACGCGTTGTCGGCCAGGATCTTCGACCAGTATTTAAAGGCGCTCGATCCGGAGAAACTGTACTTCCTGCAGTCCGACATCGATCGCCTGTCAGGCGACCGCATCTTGCTCGACGACGCGATCCTGGCTGAGGACCTGCGGGTGCCGTTCGAGGTCTTCAACCTGTACGAACGCCGGGTGGCTGAGCGGCTGACCTATGGCCGCACCTTGCTCAAGAAGGGGTTCGATTTCGGGCAAGACGAATCTTTGACGGTCGAGCGCAAGGATCAGCCTTGGCCTGCGACCGAGGCAGAGTCCCAAGACCTCTGGCGCAAGCGCGTCAAGAACGAGTGGTTGCGGCTCAAGCTTGCCGGCAGGGACGACCCGGCCATCGTGAAGATTCTCGACAAGCGCTACGAAAGCGCATCGAAGAACCTGGGCAAGATCACAAGCGCCGACGCCTTCCAGGCCTTCATGAATGCCTACACGATGGCGATCGACCCACACACGAACTACCTGGGACCGCGCGCCGCGGAAAACTTCGGCATCTCCATGCGACTGTCCCTGGTGGGCATCGGCGCGCTTCTGACGCAGATCGACGACTACGCCACCGTCCGGGAGCTGGTGCCAGGAGGGCCCGCGAGCCTGTCGGGCCAGTTGAAGGTCGGCGACCGTATCGTGGGCGTCGCGCAAGGCGCGACCGGCGCCATGGAGGATGTCGTCGGCAGGCGCCTTGACGACACGGTGGCGTTGATCCGGGGCATGAAGGGTTCGACGGTTCGGCTGGACGTCCTGCCGGCCGACAGCGGGCCCGATGCGCCGAACAGGACCGTCGTACTGGTCCGCAACACCATCACAGTGCAGGACAGCGCCGCCAGGGCCAAGATCTATTCCGTCACGACGGGCGCAGGCAAGCGCCTGGTCGGCGTAATCACCCTGCCTTCGTTCTACGAGGATACCGACGCACTCAGAAAGGGCGACAAGGACTACCGCGGCGCAGCGAACGACGTGGGCAAGCTGCTGTTCGACATGAAGGCCCAGAAAGTAGATGGCGTGTTGATCGACTTGCGCAATGACGGCGGCGGGTCGCTGCGCCAGGCGGTGAACCTGACGGGCATGTTCGTTGGCAAGTTGCCGGTCGTTCAGACCCGAGATGCAAGAGGCAACATCACTGTCGAGAAGAACGCCGAGGCTGGTTTGGCATGGAGCGGGCCGCTGGGCGTCCTGATCAACAGGGGCTCGGCTTCGGCGTCAGAAATCTTCGCCGCGGCGATCCAAGATTACGGTCGCGGCGTGATCATCGGCGAGGGCAGCTTCGGCAAGGGCACCGTCCAGACCCTCGCCAACCTCGACCAGATCGCGAAGAACGCAGCGCCGACGTACGGTGAACTGAAGTTCACCATCGCTCAGTTTTTTCGGGTGAATGGCGGGACGACCCAACTCCGTGGCGTGACGCCAGACATCCTCTTTCCGCAAACCAGCGACGACACCGAGTTCGGAGAGTCGAGCTACGTCAATGCCCTGCCGTGGACCAACATTCGAGCCGTGGACTACTCGCCTGTGGGTGACGTCAAAACGCAGTTGCCCCGCCTGTTGGCTTGGCACGCAGCCCGCGTCGAGCACGCCCTTGACTTCCAGAACCTGCTGCAGGATGTGGCCAAGGCACAGGAGCGTCGCAAGAACAACGTGATTTCGCTCAGTGAATCAGTTCGACGCAAAGAACGTGCTGCCTCGGAGAAGCGCCTGGCTGCCCAGCTGGGTGAAGCGGGAAGGGGCGCGAGCGGCACGCTGGTCGACGACGGCTTGCAGTTCAACGAACGCCAGCTGGACAAGGATCTCGCCGCTGAAAAAACCCGGAAGACCATCAACGATGCGCTTCTTGACGAGGCTGTCAGTATCCTCTCCGACAGCGCGGCATTGAAGGAAGGCCAGACCCAAACAGCGGCGAGCGCTCTACCGATCCGTCCCCAGGTGGTCATGACCTTGCCGAACGTTTCCTCTGAGAAATAGCCGTTGGTGGCCGAGACCTGACCTGGAGGCGGCCACGTCGAGCGGCGCGCACATTGCCGGACTCGGTGCGGATCTTCACCCAAATGCGCACGACCCCCATCAGGTTGCCTCAAGGGTTCTCGCCCGACATCTCCATGATCAGTCGCGTCACGAGGTACAGCCGCGGCGCGATGGAGCGGATATCGACGTACTCGGCATCGTTGGAATGGGCGCCAAAGCCCGTGAGACCCAGGCCTTCGATCACCGGTCCTCGGGCCTGTATCGCCGCGAAGGAGGCGTCCGTGCCGCCGCCCGTGGCGACTTCGGCCACCTGCATCGCCAGGCCCAGCTCCGCATAGATGGCCTGGGCGCGCTTGGCCAGCGCGCGTGACGCGTCGGTGGCCTCCAGCGGCGGGCGGCGCACTTCGAACTTGAGCTGCACCTTGGCGTCAGCCAGGCGCCGCTGCTGCACGCGGCGCTGCAGCTCCTTCTCCAGGCGGTCGAAGTCCGCCACACGCAAGGCGCGCGCATCGGCCTGGGCCGTGGCCTGGGCCGGGATCACGTTGCGGTTGGTGCCCGCCTGGGCCATCGTCCAGTTCAGCTTCAGGCCCGTGGCCGGCTCCGACAAGTCCTGCATCTGCAGCAGTTGATGAGCCAGTTCCGTCAACGCATTGATGCCACCCTCCGGCCTTGCGCCGGCGTGCGAGGAGCGGCCTTCCACGCTCAGATAGGCCGAGCCGATGCCGCTGGTCGCCAGGCGCACACCGCCCTGCGCGCCGGCGCCCTCGAAGGACAGCGTCATGTCCTGGTCAGCCGCGGTGCGCGTGATGGTCGCACGCGAGCCCGGCGAGCTGATCTCCTCGTCGCCGTTGATCAATACGGTCAGCGTGCCGTAGTCGTCAATGCCCGCCTTCTGCAGCAGCGTGATCGCATGCAGGATGGTGGCCACGCCCTGCTTGTCGTCCGCGATGGCGAGGCCGTAGGCGCGGTCACCCTCGATGCGAAAGGGCTGGTCCTTCAGCATGCCCTTCAGATAGACGGTGTCCATGTGGGCAATGAGCAGCAGCTTCTTGCTGCCTCGCCCCTTGAACTGCGCCTTCACCATCTGGCCCTGGCGTTCCGGCGTGTCCTCCATGCGGTAGACCTCGGAGGGCTCGATCATCGACACCTCGCCGCCCAGGACCTTGAGCTTGCCGGCGATCAGCCCGGCCACCGAGGCCAGGCCGTCCAGGTCCTTGCTGCCGGACTCGATCTCGACCAGCGCTCGCAAGGTCTCCAGCAGCGCCGGCTGCTCCTGCTTCGCCAGGTCCTGCAGTTGCTGGGACGTGGGCGTTGCCTGAGTCAGGGACGCCGCGAGAAGGGCGGTGCTGGCGATCAGGATGCGAAGGCGAAGATGCATGGCGTTGTGGTCGTGGTGTGGACGGCGCGGACTGTGCCAGCGGCCGCGGCAGCCGCCTATCGACAAGTTTTCCCCACCCTATGCAGTGATGTAATGGGCTGATGTAATGACCCATGCGCTTTCGCTCGCCGTCGCTGGCCGAACTCCATGCTTTCGTCGCGGTGGCCGAGCTGGGCAGCTTCTCCGCGGCCGCACAGGCCTTGTCCGTCACCCAGGGTGCCGTCAGCCGCGCGGTGCAGCGGCTCGAGTCGGAGCTGGGCCTGGCGCTGCTGGCGCGCGGCGGCGCCCAGGTCACGACGACGCCAGATGGCGCCGGCTACCTTGCCCGCATCAGGCCCGCCCTGGACATGCTGGAAGGGGCCGTTCCCTTGCGGGCGGCGCCTGCCGGCCCGTCACTGCGCATGGCGCCCGTGCCCTCGCTGTATGCGCGCTGGCTGGTGCCGCGGCTGCCGGCGTTGCAAGCGCAACATCCGCAGCTCAAGCTCGAGTTCCGCCGCTGGCGCCACGACGACCGCTTCGAGCGCGACGACGTCGCCTGCTGGATCAACCCCAAGCCGAGCGCACACAGCCGCTGGCCCGAAGGCGTCGTCGCGCAATACCTGCTCGGGCGCGAACTGGTCCCCGTGTGCCGCCCCTCGCGCGCCGCCCGGCTGACCCGGCCGCAAGACGTGCTGCAGCACCCGCTGCTGCACCACAGCGCCCATCCCGCCGACTGGGCGCTCTGGCTCAAGGCCCAGGGCGTGCAGGCGAGCCAGCCCCAACTGGCCTCGGGCTTCGACCTGGCCGCTGCACTGATCGAGGCCGTCGTCGCCGACATGGGCATCGCGGTCGTGCAGCTCTGCCTCATCGAAAGGGAGCTGGCCGCCGGGCAGCTCGTCGTGCCGTTCAGCGGCTGGGTGTCGTCGGGGCGCGGCTTTTACCTCTGCCGGCGGGCCGACCGGGAAGGCTCTTCCGAGCTCCATGCCTTCGCGCAATGGGCGGTGGCCGAGAGCCGGCGCTGGCGGCGCCAGGCCTTGGCTGCGCTCGACTGACGGTCAATACACGAGAGAGAAGGTGACGTAACCCTCGTCCCGCGGCGGTCCATCAATGACTGCGCTCCTGCATCACGGCGCGGTTCTTCCCGCCTCGCTTGGCCTCGTAGAGTGCCTTGTCCGCGGCTTCGATGAGTTCAAGGGATGAGCCACCGCGCTGCGGGATCATCGAGGCGCCGCCGATGCACACCGTGAGGTGCCGGGCCGGCGCCGAATCGCCCTGCGCCAGTTCAAGGTCCTGCACGGCCAGGCGCAGTTTTTCGGCCATGAAACTGGCCCCGGCCGCCGGCGTGGTCGTCATGACCAGCGCGAACTCCTCGCCACCGTAGCGCGCCACGAGATCGGTCGAGCGGTTGGCATTCAGGTGCAAGGTGCCCGCCACCTTCTGCAAGGCCTCGTCGCCGGCCGGGTGGCCGTACGTATCGTTGTACTGCTTGAAATCATCGATATCGATCATCAGCAAGGAGAGCGTGCTCTGGTCGCGCAGCGCGCGGCTCCATTCCATCTGTATGTGCTCGTTGAAGCGGCGCCGGTTGCAGATCTCGGTGAGCCCGTCCACATAGGTCAACCGCTGCAGCTCGATGTTCATCTCCGTCAGCTGCTGCTGGCTCTCGCGCAGGGCCCGGTACGCCTCGTCGCGCTGCAGCTGGATCGAATACCCCCTGGAGTGGTAGCGGATGCGCGCCACCAGCTCGACCTGGCTCGGCAGCTTGACGAGATAGTCGTTGGCACCGGCCTCGAAGGCTTCGCTTTTCACCGCCGGGTCCTCGGTGGTCGACAGCACCACGATCGGGATGTCCATGGTGGCCGTGTTGGCGCGATAGCGGCGAACCAGCGTCAGGCCGTCGATGCCGGGCATGACCAGGTCCTGCAGGATCACCGTCGGCCCGATCTGCTCGGCCAAGGCGATCGCCTTCGCGGGATCGGCGCAGTAGTGGAAATCGATGTCCGCGTGGCTCAGCAGCGCGCGGCGCACGGCCTCCCCGATCATCGCCTGGTCGTCGACCAGCAGCACCATGACGGGACGGCGCCTGGCCGCCGATGGCTTCGGGACGTCGAGGCTCTTCATATCAAGGTCGATCATCACGGCCTCCTGGTTCTGGTTGCATGGAAAGCGCAGCGCGCAGCCGCGATGCGATCGCGTCGATGGGCAGGACGTCCACCGCAGCGCCCAGTGCCACGGCGGCCCTCGGCATGCCGTAGACGGCGCAACTCGCCTGGTCCTGCGCGATGGTGTGGTGCCCCTGGTCGCGCAGCGCCTTCAAACCGAGTGCGCCGTCGCGTCCCATGCCGGTCAACAGCACGCCGACGACGCCGCCGCGCCAGAGCGCACAGGCACTGTGGAAGAACACGTCGACCGAGGGACGGTAGACGTACTCCCGCGGGATCGGCGTGTACGCCAGGCAGCCGCCTGCCACAAGCCGCAGATGGTCGTTGGTGGCGGCCAGCAGCACCACGCCCGCAGTGGGCCGGTCGCCTTCCGCGGCCACCCGCACCGGCAGCGTCGAATGCTGCCCGAGCCACTGCGCCATGCCGGCGGCGAACTGCTCGTCCACATGCTGCACGATGACGACGGCCCCAGGAAAATCTGCCGGCAGGCCGTGCAGCAAGGTGGCCAGCGCCGCAGGGCCGCCCGCCGAGGCGCCGATGGCGATCAAGGGTTGCGGGCAGCTCTTGCGCGGCCTTGCAGCGGACCGGGCGGCGTCGACCCGGGCCGGGGCGCTGTCGCCGATCAGCTTGCCGATGATCTCGATCTTCGCCAGCAGCGGTGCGGCGCCTGCGTGCGGGTCGGCGCCGGCCAGCGTCGGCGTGTCGACGACGTCGAGCGCGCCGTGGCCCATCGCGTCGAAGACGCGGGCGGTGTTGGCACCCATGTTGGAGGTGACAAGCAGGATGGCGCACGGCGTCTCGGCCATGATGCGGCGTGTCGCTTCGACTCCGTCGACGACCGGCATCAGCAGGTCCATCAGCACGAGGTCGGGCCGAAGTTCTGCGCAGCGCTGCACCGCCTGCGCGCCGTTCTCGGCCACCCAGACGACGCGATGCTCCGGCTTCAGCGCCAGCACGCGCCGCAAGGCCTCCACGGCCAGCGGCAGGTCGTTGACGATGGCGATCTTCATGTGACGACCGCCTCGCCGATCAGGTCCACGGCCGCCTGCAGCAGCGTCTCGTCCTGAAAGCTGCCCTTGGTCAGGTAGTGGTTGGCCCCGGCTTCCAACCCGCGCCGGCGATCCTCGTCGCGATCCTTGTACGACATGATCATCACCGGCAGCGACTTCAGGTTCGGATCTTTCCTGACGAGCGTGACCAGCTCGATGCCGTCCATGCGCGGCATGTCGATGTCGGTCACCAGCAGGTCAAAGTGACCGGTGCGCACCGCATTCCAGCCATCCATGCCGTCGACGGCCACCTCGACGTCGAAGCCGTGCTGGGCCAGCAGCTTGCGTTCGAGTTCACGCACCGTCAGCGAATCGTCGACCACCAGCACGCGCTTGCGCTTGCTCGCCCCGGCGGCGCCGGTGCCTGGCCGCACCTGGCTCAGCTGGCCGGACGCGATCAGCTTCTGCACCGAGCGGATCATGTCCTCGATGTCGATGATGAGCACCGGCGATCCGTCTTCCATCAGCGCGCCGGCGCTGACGTCCTTGACCTTGCCCAGGCGCGGGTCGAGCGCCTGCACCACCAGCTCGCATTCACCGAGGAAACGGTCCACCACCAGGCCGTAGATGTCCTCGTGGTCGCCGACGACGAGAACCGACAAGTCGCCCGCCAAGGCCTGGGGCGCGTCCACCTGCAGCAACTGGTGCGCAGTGACCAGGCCGACGCGTCGCCCGTCGACTTCGACGTGCTGCCGCCCCTCGAGCAGCTCGACCCGCTGTGGCGCTACTTTCAGGGCGCGGAAAATGCGCGCCAGCGGGACGGCGTAGGGCTCGCCGCCGATGTGCACGAGCAGGGTGCGCACGACCGACAGCGTGAGCGGCAATTGCAGCTGGAAGCGCGTGCCCAGGCCCGGCTGCGTCGACACGCGAACGCTGCCGCGCACCTGTTTGACCATGTCCTGCACGACGTCGAGCCCGACGCCCCGCCCGGAGACCTCGGTCACCCGCCGGCTGAGCGTGAAACCCGGCAGGAACAGGAACTCCAGCAGCTCGGACTCCGACAGCTCGGCCGCGACCTCGGGCTTGGCGTGGCGGCGCTCGACGACGGCGCTGCGCAGTGCCTCCAAGGCGATGCCGCCGCCGTCATCGGACACGGTAATCTGCAACGCCCCGGCGCTGTGGCGCGCCTCGAGCCGCACGACGCCTTCCGCGGGTTTGCCCACGGCATGTCGCTGCGCGGGCGATTCGATGCCATGGTCGAGCGCATTGCGCAGCAGGTGGCCAAGCGGTGCATCCAGCTTCTCGAGCACGTCGCGGTCCACCGGCGTCGCGGCACCGACGATGTCGAGCCTGACCTGCTTGCCCAGCGAACGCCCCAGGTCGCGCAGCATGCGGGGCATGGTTTGAACACCGTCGGCGAATGGCCGCATCCGACAGGCCACCGCCTCGTCGTACAACCGGCGCGAGAGGTCGGCCGAGCGCCGCTCGAAAGTTTCCAGATCGGCCAACCCCTGAGCCAACAGCTGCTCGCACTCAAGCATGCGGCGCCTGACCTCGGGCGGTGCGGCCCGCTCTTGCGCAGCCTCATGCTGAAGCCGCTTGAGCCGCAGCAGCGAGTTGGCGAAGGGCGTGAGCCACCTTGCGGCCACCAATGATTCGCCGGCCAGCCCGAGCAGCCGATTCAGGTTGTCGGCGGTGACGCGCACGACGCGGTCCGAGGCGTCGCGCACCGGCACCGCCGCGGGGGGCGCCACCGCTGCCTCCAGCACCGGCGCTGCCGCGTCGGGCGCCGGGTCGTCTTCGTCGCTGGCCAGCATCGCGGTCTTCAGGGCCTCGACGAAGGCCTTCACCTGCAGCGCGTCGCCAGGGTCCGTCCCGGCGGTCCGGCCCAGGCGCGCGAGCAGGTCCACACCCGCGAGCAACGGGTCGATCTGACGTTGGCGCAGCCGCAACCGGCCCGTTTGAGCGGCGACGAAGCAGTCTTCCATCGCATGCGCCACTTCCACCGCGGCGCCGATGCCGACGATGCTGGCGGCACCCTTGAGCGAATGGGCGGCGCGCATGCAGGACTCGAGCTGGTCGGGCGCTTCCGGGCTCCGCTCCAGGGCGAGCAACCCCTGCGTCAGCAACGGCGCGTGGTTCTCCACCTCGATGCGGAACAGGTCCAGCATCGACAGGTCGCTGAGGTCGACGTTGCTCATTGGGGCACCCTGGGCGCTGCGCGCCATCCCGCCAAGCGGGAATGAGCCCCTTCGGGCGGCCGGGCGGGGCTCATGCGAGGCCCCGTTGAATGGTGTAGAGCAGCAGTTGCTCGTCGAGCAGGCCGACCGCGCGCTCATTGCTGCCCCCTGGCGCTTCTCGAGGGGTTCGCCCGCGTTCGGGCGGCCGGGTGGCGGGTTCGTGCCAGGCCAGGATCGCCTTGGAGTAGGTCGCCGTGGCACGCGCGACGGTGGCAGGCACTGGCTTCAGCGTGGCCGGATCGAAGCGCTGAATGCCGTGCATTTCGTCGACCGCGAAGCCCAGGCGCTGGCCGTCCAGGCCGATCACCACCAAGCGCCGAAGTGTCAGGCGTTGCCGTGCGTGCCCCGTCTCGGCGACGTGCGCCAGGCCGAGGACGCTGCCCAGCGATACGCAGACCAGCAACTCGCCCCGCACGTTGGCCACACCCTGCACGACGCCGCCGCGCCGGCTCGGCAGCGAATGGATCGCCGGCAAGGCGGCGACTTCCTGGAACACCGGCGTCGGCAGGGCCAGCCATTCGGCGCCGATGCGAAAGATGACCGCCGAGCCCACCTCGCCCAGCCCAAGTGCTTGGGCCCGCCCCATGTGCCGGGTGCAATCGGCGAGGTAGCCGGGCGGCGCCGGGCGGTCCAGCAAAGCCAGCGCGGCGGTGGCGTGGGTGGGGCAGTGGCTGCAGTGCACGTGCTGCTTCAGATCGGGGCAGGAGCCATCGCCGCGCACACCGATCTGGTTCCAACAGTCGTTGAGAGCCACTTGCGCGTTCATCTCAGTTATCCATTCCGCATTCGCGGCACCCGCGATGCATGAAAGAAGTATTTCGGGCCGAGCGCCGGGCCGCTCCCAAGCCGGCCCGCCTGGCGATGTGCTTGCCGGTCGATCCGGCAAGCATCGCCGTCCCCTTGGGGGACCGACTGGGCTTGCCCGCGTCCAGCGGGGCCAGATTGGGCGAGGGGCTTACTCACTTCAGGCCCCGCCTGGTTGCAGCCGGCTGGCGCGTCGCTGCAGGCGCAGTGCGCCGGCCGCGTCGCCCTGCTTTTGCAGCAACAGGGCGAGGTGGATCAACGCCTCATGGTGATTCGGATCCAGATAGAGCGCCTTGCGGTATTGGTCGGCCGCATCGCCCGCGTTGCCGCTCGCATCGCGCACCAGGCCGAGCAGATTGAACGCATCGGCCGTGGGCCCGTGCTCGCGCAGATGCGCTTCACAGTGCGATGCGGCCTCGGCGAGGTGGCCCTGGTCGGCGAGGCACCGTGCTCGGGCCATGCCGGTCGCCGCTTCAGCCCGCGCAGCCACCCGCGGCGCGACAGCGGGCGGCGGCGCTCGGGGCCGGGCGGGCCG
>NZ_JBFUMK010000015.1:0-137849 GCF_054049415.1 Roseateles sp. P5_D6
CCTCGAGCTCACGCAGCCGCACGGCCTCGCTGACCTGCAGGCCGCCGTACTTGGCCCGCCACTTGTAGAAGGTGGCCTCGCTGAAGCCTTCCTTGCGGCACAGCTCCTTGATGCCCATCCCGGCTGTGGCCTGGTTCAAGAAGCCAATGATCTGCTGCTCGCTGTACTTGCTGGTTCTCATATCCGTCATTCTCCAAAAGGACGGACTCACTCTCGTTTAGATTGGTACGGCGGGGAGGGAGCAGGTCARAAGGACTTGGCGAAATCGGCACCGCTGCCTTCGCTCATTGCGGTAAAGGCAACAGCATTGCCGTTGGCATCCGTCAGGCCCGATATGCCGCCCCAGGCCACGGTATGCGACAGATCGCTGCGGAAAGCGGCGTCGGTGGCCGAGCTGGCGCCGAACACATAGCCCACCGAGGCAGACGCGCTCACGGCCTGGGCAGTGACATCGGCGTGAGCGTGGTGACTCATAGCGAGGAGCTGCAGTACCTCGCCGTCGACGTGCAACTGAACGTGGCGAAAGCCTCGATGTTGGCGCTGGCGCTGGGCAATGCCACCGAGTACCGTGGCCGGCCCATGACCATCTGGCAGGGCCTGCTTGACGACGAGCTGAAGCCCGCCCGTGGCGGCGAAGGACCCGGTGCTGCTGGAGCACCAGGCGCAGCAGGGCGGCGCGGCCGAAGGTCGGGCGTGAGGCTCAGCGCTGCGGTGCGGCGCGAGCATGCCTCGGTGGCCGAGGCCGAGATCATGCGGTTTGCGCAGCCGGACCCGGTGACGGGCCTGCGGCCGCACGCCCTTTGGCACAAGCACGTGCACAACGTGGAGCTGGACCCGGTGCAGTGCCTGAAGATGGTGGAGATGGACGCCCACCGCAAGACGGCGGACTTCAGCTGCCGGCGCACGGGCAAGACGGCGGTGAAGGAGATCTACATCCTGGAGCGGCTGGCCTCGGAGTGGTATTGTGGACGTCCGCCGTGAGATCATTTCGTTAGCAAATAAGCACTTTCAGGGGCGAATACGATGAGCGGATTTCTGTGCGGCGGGCGCATGCGCGCCTGTCTGGCCGGCTTCTTGGCCGCGGTGATGCTGGGTGCCTGCGGTGGCGGAGGTGGCGGCTCCGGTGACGATACGCCCAAGGTCGTCACGCCGATCCCCGACAGCCTCGCCATCACCGCGCCGTCCGCGGCCGAGATGGCCAGCGCCGTTCAGTTCAACCAAACGGGAGGCACGGCGGTCGACTTCCAGTACAGCTGGAATTTCGGCGACGGCGCGGTCAGCGACAGCCCCAGTCCGAGCCACGCCTACGCCAAGGGCGGCGACTACCAGGTCACGCTGAAGGTCACCAACGGCGCGGGTGTGGTGCGCGAAGTGAAGGTCGGGTTGAGCATCAGCAACCATGCCTTCGTCGCCGGCCTCATCTGCAGCGGCGAGCAGAGCGCCGCCGGCTGGTGCTGGAACTCGCCACAACCGACGGGCAACCTGCGCTACGACACATTTTTCGTCAACCCCACATTGGGTTGGATGGTTGGCGAGGCCGGTGAGATTCTCAAGACGGTCAATGCGGGCGTGGCCTGGGCCCGGCAGAACTCCGGTGTGAATGTGTCGCTGTACAGCGTGCGCTTCGCCAGTGCCGACGTGGGCTATGTTCTCGGCGCGGAGAACAGCTTGCTGCGCACGAACGACGGCGGCGCAAGCTGGAAGGCGTCCACAAGGCCGGCCGCTGCCAGCTCGCTGCCGCTGCTCTTTTACGACGCCAACAACCTCGTCTTGGCCCAAGGCCAGGGCGGTTCGTCGGCGACATTCACCAGCACGGACGGTGGGCAGACCTGGCGCACCCTCGGCTATCCGGTCATCGGCGTCAGCCAGGGCAAGATACTCTGGTCGCTGCGTGACGGGCAGGTCTACAGGTCGGCAGACTTCGGGCTCAACGAGACCCGCGTCCTGGACCTGCGCCCGACCGAAGGCACGAGCAGCTATCGGATGCAGCTGCTCGACAGCGAAGGCGTCCTGATCCAGCGCATCCACACGGCGCTGGTCAATGGCCAGGGTGTTGTGACCACCGATTGGTTGCGCAGCCGGGACAGCGGCGCCAGCTGGCAGGCCGTGACGCCGCAGGGGCTGCCGGCGAGCCTGCAGGCATCGAACCTGCTCGCCGTGAACGCCAGCGACACCTTGTTCATCAGCAACTATCGCAGCACCGATGCGGGCGATACCTGGAGCGCGGTGAACTGGACCCTCACGGAGGCGCCGATCCGCCTGGGCGCATCGGTACTGGTGGTCAAGCCTTTCAGGTCTACCGCGGCGATCAGTTCGGACAACGGCAACACCTGGGCCCCGATGGAGCTGCCCGTGCCAGCGCGGCTCGATCACAGCGACTACTCGATCAGCACGGTGCAGTACTTCCCGACAGCCCGGGTGGTCATTCACGTGAGTGCCTATTCCTACGGCAGCATCGAAACCGACATCGGCTATCCGTCCACCCTGGCCACCTACGTGTCGACGGACATGGGCAGCCGCTGGGATATCCTCGACAAGCAAACCCATGGCGGGCGCTACTGCAACGGCGGGCCCAAGCTTCTCGCCTTCATGGCGCTGGGTGCCAACCGGCAACTGCGCGTCGAGGATCGCACCTTGAAATCCTCCACGGACGGCGGCAAGACCTGGGAAACGAGGCGGACCGACCTGGGCATGGACAGCCCCTACTGCAACTACGACGCGGACTTCCAATTCGCCTCGGACAAGCTGGGCTGGTTGTTGGCAGGTGCCAGCCTGTACCGGACCACCGATGCCGGTGACTCCTGGAGCGCCACGCCCATCGGTAACGACTTTGCGAGCATTCAGTTCATCGACGATCGCCTGGGCTGGGCGGTCCGCTACGGTGCCTACCCCGATCGCGTCCTAGCTCAGAGCCTCGACGGCGGCGTGAGCTGGGGCGAGCCGGCGCCGCTGCCGAGCGGCGTGACCGATGTTCGCTTCCAGAGCGCCACCCGTGGCATTGCGCTCGGCTCCGGCCGCATCCACGAGACCCGCGATGGCGGCAAGACCTGGGTGCTGCGCTATACCTCAGCGGACGGTTTCCGCTTCAGCGAGGCCTCCTATGCGGACGCCAGCACGGTCTGGGTGCTGGGGCCGTCCGGGCGGGCACTGCTGTCCGTGGACGGCGGCGAAACCTGGACGGCAAAGGTCGTCGATGAGTCGGCGCTCTTGTTGGCCGTCCAGTTCATTGACGCGCAGCACGGCTGGATCGGAGGCTCCCAGGGCGAGATCTTCGCCACGGTGGACGGCGGCAAGACCTGGAAGCGCCAAGTCACGGGAAGCGGCCAATATGTCAGCAAGCTCCAGTTCGTCGATACCCGCACGGGTTGGGTGGTCGGTAGCAGCGGTGGCTTGCTGATGACTGGAACTGGCGGCTTTTGAGGCCGCGGATGGCCTGGGCCCGACGACCTGTCTGGCCAGATGTCAGTGCACCAGCTGATGTGCTATGCAGCGATGAATCAAGTCACCCGGCGTCGCAGGGAGCAGCCGAATACAGCCTGAATCCGGTCTGCGCCAGCATGCGAACCACCACGATCGACGAGCCGGTGAAGACCCAGCCCTTTACGGTGCGATGTCGGATTGCATGCCAGCCAAGTCAACGCTGTGAGCGGCGCMCCCGAAGCATCAGCACGGCCAGCCCGAATGCCAGCAGACCCACGCTGCCCGGCTCAGGAACCGGGCTGGCAAAGGACTTGGCGAAATCGGCGCCGCTGCCTTCGCTCAGCGCAGTAAAGGCGACGGCATTGCCGTTGGCATCCGTCAGGCTCGATATGCCGCCCCAGGCCACGGTGTGAGACAAATCGGTGCGGAAAGCGGCGTCGGTGGCCGAGCTGGCGCCGAACACATAGCCCGCTGAGGCAGAAGCGCTCACGGTGCCGGCAAAGTGCAGCGCGATCGGCGTGCCGAAGGCAAAGCTGACAGCGAACGTCTGGTTGCCGAACTCTCCATTGCTGGACTCGAACAGGGCGCCGTTGCCGTTGCGGGAGATCGAATGATCACCATGCCAGGCGGCGCTGGGTGAGAGGGGCGATCCTGGCAGATAGCCCGCGTTCAATGTGACGTCGGCCGTCCACTGCCCGATGACGGACCAGTTGCCACTCACGTTGCCGTTGCCGCCGATGCTCCCCGAGGCGCCGATCGAGAAGGTCAGCAGCCCCAAGGCGCCGGGGCCGCACAGACTCAGGTTCTGGCAATTGACGGCATTGATCGTGAATGCGTCGTCAATGCTGCCGTTGGCCGAACTGCTGCCATTCGCGTACATCGCGGCGCCGTTCGTGCTGGTCAGGTTGGCGCTGGCTTCGGCCAGCAGATGCAAGGCGCCCAGCCCGGCGGAGGCTGAGGCATTGGAACGGCCCAGCCCCGTGGACACCGCCGCCCCGCCGCCGGCCGCTTCGAACTGCGAAGACGTGGCCGTGAAACTGACGGGCACCGCGTCCGCGTTGGAGTGGTAGTCGGTCGGGCCAGGAATATTGATGGTGCCGCTGCCCGCCGAAGCTGTGGCCGAGAATTTTGGGGTCGCCGCTTGCGCGGCAGCCCCGATCGACAACAGGCAGGCGGCCAGAACGAGTGCGGTTGAACGGGCCATGCCAATCTCCGATGTCGCTGAAGCGGCGGATTGACGCATGGAAACACCGCCCCGCCTAGCGCCAGCCCGGCCCTCATCGTCACTGTTGATGGCGCCAACCACCCTGTTCGGGTAATGGCACCCACCACGATTGAATTCGCGCCCGGCGCGCGATTTGACTAGATTCCCTCGGCCCGACCGTAACGCCGCAACCGAAGGAATTCATATGCATAGATCCTGGAGACTGCCCTCAATCGCCCTGCTTTTGAGCTTGCAATTCGTGGCGTCCTCAGCAGCGGCAGCGCCCTGCGACGGGTCGAGCGACCCCTGCACCATCGACCTCGGCCGTGCGTCGGCAAACTTCGCAACCGGCGCTGCGTCCTACTACGCGGAGGCAGTCTTGGTGAATGGCACGGACGCCTACTACGGCGTGAACCCGCAGTTCCTGCCAACGCTGCAGGTCACGCACACGGCGGGCAGCGACGGCTTCACATTCCTGCCGCAGATGTACGCCAGCGTGGGTGGCAGTGGTATCCAGGGATTGTTTGAAGTCGCAGCCACGCTGCAGTTCACCGGTCTGTCATTCACTGCTGAACCGGGCTACCAGATCACCGGCCTTCAGGCCGTGGTGAAGGGCAGCTTCTCCCTGGTGGGCAACGGCTATGGGGGACTGTCCTTGCCCGGCCCGCTCCAGTGGGTCGACCAGAACTTCACCGCCATGGTCCCACTCGATCCGGCCGCCGCTGACTTCCAGACCGGCTTCACGGTCGCGGCCAGCTATGTCGAGGGAGAAGACGGCACGGCGCTGTCGTACGGGACCGGCAGTGCCAGCATCGACAGCGTGGCTTTCATCGTCAGCATCTCACCCGTGCCCGAGCCCGGCTCGTGGGCCCTGCTCGCGGCCGGTGGAGCACTGCTGCCGTGGCTGGTGAAGCGTCGGTCACGGCGTTCGTGAGGTGGACCATCACTAGCACTTTGCCTCGTCGAAGGGTGGACGCCGGAATCCCGTCCGGCGTTTCCGACCAGTCAAGTAACGGACGATGTGGTCCTCTGGCTACAACAACGTGGGCAGCAAGGCGGGCTGGCCCGCCGAAGTGCAGCGCGCCTTCGAAGCCTTTGCGCGCGGCGGCGGCTTCTCCATCACGAGGCGTTGAACCATTGGTCAACGCGGCGGAACCCACGCCCCCAACGCTCCTCTCCAAATGTCCCGCATGGCGCGACTCAAAACCGACTTGTCATCACCTTGCGGCGCTCCCGCCGACGCGACGGCCCGCTTCTACGATGGTGCGGCGGCTGGCTACGATGCCCTGGTTGATGGCCGAGACGACAACGTGGCGGTGCGGTTGTCGTTCTGTGAGCGCGTGGTGTCCATCGCTGGGCCGGGCGGGGTGATCCTGGATTTCGGTTGCGGTACTGGCACCGATGCGGCGTGGTATGCCGCGCGTGGGCACCGCGTCATCGCCTACGACGTCTCGCCCGGCATGGTGGATGTGCTGAGAGCGCGTTGTATCAACGAGATTGCGGCTGGGCGCATCACGCCGGCGGTGGGCCCGCTGGCCGCAATGGAAACCGCGCTTCAGGGAAGCCCTCCGGTTGCAGCCATTTCCGCCAACTTTGCCGTGCTGAGCCACGTGCGCGAGCTCAAGCCGCTGCTGCAACGGCTCGCGTCGCATGTGAAACCGGAAGGGGCACTGGTGGCGAGTGTCCTCAATCCGTTCTACCGACAAGACATGCGGCACGCCTGGTGGTGGCGAAGCGCATTGCGTTCGGTCCGGACGGGAGCGATCGAGTTGAAGGGCAAGGTCACGTCCTACCGGCATTTCGTCAGCGCCATACGCGAAGCGGCGGAACCTCATTTCGCCCTTGTGGAGGTTCGCGCAGCCAGTCGTAGCGCGCTGCTAGGGGCGTTCGATTCAAACTTCCTGTTTGTCGTTCTCCGCAGGCGGCCATGAGGCATTTGCTGTCCTTGTTGCGCAGCGGTAAGGGCCTGCGCTACGCGCCTGTGGTGTATGCCGATTCTGCGGAGTTTGCGCTTCGAGTGGTGCTGCGAGGGCTGCCCAGCGGGCCCATTGACGTCAGTGGCGACCACTGTCCCGTGTCCATGCGCCCCTTCGTTCTGGGGGTCCGCTTGGCGGCGGAAAATGTCGATCAAGGTGCCCTTGCGCCGTGCCCATGGCTGGAGATCTACCCGCCGAATTCTGAAACCACACCCTTGGCGCGGCTGGCATTGAAATCGGTCGGAATGCTGCCGATGAAGCAGGGCGCCCTGTACCTTTTCGAAGTGGCGCGCACGATGAACCGCTGCCTGCCGCGACCCACCTTGTGGCTCCGGTACTTGCTGGCCTGGCAAAACGCCCGGACCGCTGCTCGGCGAGGTGATGCGCTTCGCATGTCTGCGCAAGACCTGCGCGCGCTGAATGCCTACTACATCGTGGCGAGGCCGGTTTTTCTCGTGGGCGTGGGACACGACGAGCGGGAGGACCTGTTCCCCATGGACCTCGTGGGCGCGCTGTCGTCGGGCGAGTACCTGCTGGCCCTGCGCGCAACGAGTCCGGGCGTTGCGCTCATGGAAGCCTCCAAGCGCATTGCCATGAGCAGCGCGCCCGCCGAGCTGCTTGAGGCCGTCTACGCCCTCGGAAACCGGCACCGCCAGCCCACGCTTGACCTGAACAAGTTGACCGTGCCGATCTCGTCGTCGCCGCTATTCGGGCTTCCCGTGCTGGATCAGGCAGGGCTCGTTCGTGAACTCTCCGTTGAGAGGGTCGAGCGAATCGGCTCGCATGTATTGTTCATTGCTCGCATCGAGCATGAAGCCGGGCTCTCAAGGCGGCAGCTCGCCCACATGAGCGGGACCTACATTGAATGGCTGCGGCGCAGTCAGCGGGGCTGCGAAGTGCTGGCGCCGTTGTAGAGCGCCACAACGGGAAGGAAGTTCGTCACTTTGGCGAGCCGGAGATGCATTGCGGCACGGGCTACCCGGCTGGCGAAGTGCCGGGCACGGGACCTCGCGCTTGTAACCGCCCGGCGACCATCTCCAATACTTGGTCCGCCTGGGCGATGAGGGCTGGATCGTGGCTGACGATGAACACCACGGGGCGGCCGGGCGCCTGGCGCAGCAGGCTGACGAGGGCCTGTGAACTGGCGCCGTCGAGGTGGTTGGTCGGCTCGTCCAGGATCAGCAGCCGCGGCGCGCGCAGCAGCACCCTGGCCAGGGCCACCCGCTGGCGCTCGCCACCGGACAGCGGGCTGCCGCCCGGGCCCAACCGGGTGTGCAGACCGTCGGCCCACGCGCTCAGCCGCGCGTCCAGACCCAGCGCATGCGCCATGCCTTGCACGGCCTGTGGCGTGACACCGGGCGCCGCATAGGCCATGTTGTCGTAGACAGTGCCGGCGAACAGCACGGCGTTCTGCGGCAGGTAGCCCACGCCGCGCCGGAACGCCGACCGATCAATCTGCGCCCACGGCACACCATCGACGCGGATCGCGCCGCCATCGGCTTCGGCCAGACCGAGCAGCAGACGCAACAGCGTCGTCTTGCCCGCGCCGTTGGCGCCGGTCACCACGGTCACGCGCCCGGGCTCCAGGGCAAGATCGACGTCGCGAACCAGCATTCGTTTGCCGGCGCGGTGGCTCACGCCTTCCAGCGTCATGCGCCAGTGCGTCGGCGGCACACGGCCGTGATGCGCCGGCCCAGGCGGCATGGCCAGCAGCTGCTCGATGCTGTCCAGCGCCGGCACGCCCTGAGCCATCTCCTGCGACGCGCGCAACAGGCTCTGCAAGGCGCCGCGCAGCGCCAGTAGCAGGAACAGCACCGACGCCAGCTGCGCGCCCGACACTGCGGCACCGCCGGCCATGGTCAACCAGACGACGAGGCCCAGCAGCGCCAGGCCCAGCACCAGCGCGTCGAGCTCGGCTGCAAAGGTCTGCATCCTGGCCAGCGCACGCGTCAACGCATGGGTGCGCGCAACGCTCTGCCGGCAGGCTTGACGCTCGTGATGTTCGTTCGCCTGGCTGACCGCCAGCTCGTGGCGCAGGACGGTGCCGCCCAACTGCTCATACAACTGGTCGATGGCAACGTGCGCGCCAGCCATCTGGCCTGCCAGGCGACGTGAAAGCTGTCGCCGTGTCAGCCCCAGCAGCGCCAGTGCGAGGATCAGCGGCACGGCCAGCGCCGGCAGCATCGCCGCGATGCCGCCCAGGCACAGCAGCACCAGCATGGCTCCGGGCAGCAGGGTGCCGAAACAGGCCCGGGCCATCTGACCGAGCAGCTCGCCATGGCGCGTCATCGCCATCACGAAAGGCTCGACGCCCTGTTGATGCACGATGTCCACCGGCAAGTCCAATTGCCGCTCGACCAGCCGCTCGCGCACATGGGTCAGCCCGTCCTGCACGGCATCGATGACGAGACGCTGCCCGACATAGCCCAGTGCTGCTGCCGCCAGCAAGGCCAGGCAGGCCACCACCGCCCAGACCGCGACTGCGTTGCCGCTGACGGCGCGGCCGATGGCGATCGACACCAGCAGCAGCGTGCCCGCCCGCAGCAAGGTGGCCAAAAGCCCACCACACAAGGCCACCGGTCGCACCGCGAATAGCCGCCACAGCGAGCGGACCACCCGCCCCGGCTGCCAGGCGGGCTGCGGCGCAACCTGCCGGGGGCGGCGAGCCAGCGAGGCGACGTCGGGTGGCGTCGCCGTCTGCGCATTGAAGGAGTGCTCGGACATCAAATCTCGGCCCGAGGCCGGGCTCGGCGATGGCATAGTGGAAACAGCTGGGCGAGGCGGACAAGACAGTGGGATGGCAGGACATGGGCGGCAAAGTGCAGTTGCGTTTCATGCGCCGCCATATCCAGGCCTGCCTCGCCGCTGGCCAATGGCGCAACAAGCCCCGGCCACCCGAACATCCCGATGCCGGACTGCATCAGCGCGGCGCTGAACTGCAAGCGCAGACGCTGGCCCGCTTCAGCCGGGTTCGGGCCGCCTGCGGCGAACGGGTGTTGCTGGTGACGCCGCCATCGCCGGCCGGGTGGGTGTGGTTCGAGGATCTGCGATGCGCGCTGCAACACATCGGTGTGGTGGTGCTGCGCGTCGACGATGAACAGAGGCTGACGCCGGCGTTGGCGGCCGACTTCCGGCCGACGCTGCTGCTGGGGCTGGACACCGACCGGCTGCATCAACGCTTTCAGGCCACCGGCATGGACCACCCGTCGCGTTGCACGCGGCTGCTGATTCCCGCGCGCGACGTGGCCGAATCGTGCGCACCGCTGAGTGCGGCCGAGGCGCGGCGGCTTGATCGCACGGCCAGCGGTGCCGGCGCAGACCTGCTGCTGTCGCTGCATGCCGAGCCCTTCATGCAGCGTTCGGCGGTTGCATGGATGCGCCTGGGCAAGCCTTTCGTGTGGCTGCCTCAGGCGGCCAGCCCGTTCCGCGACCGGCCACATGCCTGCGAGCGCGTGTTCGACTACGCGCACTTGTCGGTGGCCAATCCACAGCGGGTCCGTGCCGTGTGGCACACGATGCGCCATATCCTCGCGCGGCACCACGGCCTGTTCGGTGAGCTCGAGACGTGGGGGTTCGGCGTGCCGCGGCTGCCGGTCGATGAGCATGCTCGCCACCAAGCGATGGCTCGCGTGTCGCTTGCCCCTTTGGTTGCTCCGCTGCTCGACAGCGCCGCAGACTTGACCCAGCGCGTCTATGCAGCGGCGGCCAGCGCCACCTTCCAGATCACCGAACTCAGTCCCCTGACCCGACAGCATTTCGATGAGGATGAACTCATTGCCGTGCCGCGAGGACCGACGTCGATGCGCGATGCCTTTGATCGCTGGCTGGATGATCGCCCGGCGCGTGAACGCGTCGCCGGTCGCGCGCTGGAGCGGGTGTACCGGGATCACACCAGTCTGCACCGCGCGGTGCAGCTCATCGACGAGGTCCGGGCTAGGCGCTGAGCGATGAAGTCGAGGCTCCATTTGCCCCTCCTGCTGTCAAGGCCGGCCCAGCCGGTCCAAAGCTCCTCGGTTGCCGGCGCACCCACAACACCCCGCCGATCGGCACGATGGCCGCGATCATCCAGGCAATGACGCTGGGATGCGGATCCAGGGTCAAGATGCCCACTTCCGCAAGGTAGAACCAACCCGCCGCCAGCATGCGATGGCCGTGGGCTCGCCAGCGCGGCCCCGGCGCCGTGCGCAGATCGTTGACCGCAAGTGCACCTTGCGTCAGTGCAGACCAGGGAAAGGCGATCACGTCAATGAGCCGGTGCGAGTTCAGCAGGCCCCAAGTGCCTGCCAGCACGCCGGCCGCCACCAACAAACCCACCCAGCCGAGTGCGCGCACGACCCAGCGCGAACGAAGGAACTGAGCACCGGCACTCAGGCACAGCACCAGAGGTTGCAACGAGGTCACGGCGCCAAATGGGTTGCGGGCGTCCACGGCAATGCCCACGGCCAACACCATGCTGGCCACGACCAACCCCATGAAGGTGCGGCCGATCAGCCTGTGATGCCGGCGCCAGGCACCGGCATAGGCCGCTAGCGCGGCCAGCCAGCAGAGCATCGCCCCGCATGACAACACCACGTGGATCTGGATGATCAGCCCGCGTGCGCTCACCGGACGTCCTCCAACGCCGGCACCACTTGCAGCATGGCCGCCCATTCCAGCCAGCTCCGGCGCCTACCCCGCAATTTCAACTGCAGCCCATGCACCTTGGCCGCCTGGCGAATGCCATCCTCCTGGCAATCTTCTGACAGCACCATCAGCACCTCCGTGTGCGTCAGGTCCAGTGCCGCCAACTGCTCGAACAGCGCATGAAAGTACTCGAACCCCACCCCGCAGAACCAAGCGCGCTCCGGCATCGAGCGCGGTGAGCGTGCGTAGTAGGGTGGGTTGATCACCACGCAATCCAGCGTGGACGTGCGGATGCCTGCCAGCAGGTCGGCCACCACCACCGTCAGCGCCAGCCCGTTGGCCTGCGCATTGGCTGTGGCATTCGCCGCCGCAACGGGATTGATGTCCGACGCGATGACGCGAGCGCCGGCCTGCGCCAGTGCCAGGCCGATGACGCCACTGCCGCATCCCATGTCGAGCACGCGCCGGCCCGGCCATGGGCCAGGACCCTCGTCCGAGAGCAGCCAGCGGACGAAGACGGCCGAGCTGAGCGTCGGCCCCGGTGGGAAGACGCCCGGGTCGATGCGCAGCCGCAAGCGGCCCAGGCGCCAATGCCGCGCGGTGCGACCGGCACGCGCCATGCGGCCCCGCAGCCACGGCGAGACGGCCCGCCGCACCGGGCCGCGCAGCAGGCGTGCCAGCAGGCCATGGGGCGGCAGGCCCCAGCGCGTTTCGGGGCCGCTCACGCGGGTTGCATCCCATTGCGACGATGCCACCACATGCCCAGACGCGAGCGGCACCACGCCACGCGATGGGCCAGTGCGCGGGCGCCGAAGGGGCGCGGCGCGGTGCTCACGGCATGGGTGTGGGTGAGCAGGCGCACGGCATGGCGGTAGTAGTCATCGCTGTAGGTGCGCGGGTAGCGCCGGTCGCGGTCGCTGCCCTGATCGAACGGCGGCGACGTGGTCTGGTCTGCCACCTGGTCGTGGAACAGCGTGCCGCGGATGGGATACGCCAGCGTCACGGTGAACAGGTCCGGCCGCGCATCGCGCAAATAGCGCTCGGTGGCGACGATGTCCGACTCAGTCTCGCCCGGGTAGCCGAGCATCAGGAAGGTGCCGGTCTGCATGCCCGCATCCGAGGCCGCGCGGATCATGGCGGTGACCTGCTCGACGCGGACCTGGCGCTGCATGGCATCCAGGATGCGCTGCGAACCGCTCTCGGCGCCGATCCACACGCGCACGCAGCCAGTGCGCGAGAGCAACTCCACGACGCGCTCGTTCATGCGGTCGGCCCGCGTGATGCATTCGTAGCGGATGCGCAGGCCCGCGGCATCAAGCGCTTCGGCAAACCCGGCAAGCCAGTTGTGGTTGATCGTGAACACGTCGTCGACGAACCAGAACTGATCGGGTGCGTAGCGATCCACCAGCGTGCGCAGCTCGGCCACCACATGCTGCGGCGAACGGCGGCGGTAGCTGGTGCCGTACACGGCCCGGCTGCACCAGGCGCACTTGTAGGGACAGCCGCGCTGGGTGCTGACGTTCAGCGAGGTCTGGCCATGGGCATCGCGCCAAGCCTTGAGGTATGGCCGCAGATCGATGCGATGCCGTGCCGGCTCGGGTAGTTCGTCCAGTTCAGGCACGAAGCGGCGTTCGCCGGTGAACACCGGCTGCCCCTGCGCATCGGCATGGATCAGGCCGGGGATGGCCGCCAGCGCCGCGGCATCCCTGCAGGCGGCTGCAGGCAGCCGTGCTACATCGGCCATCGTCTGCTCGCCCTCGCCGACCACCAGCAGGTGAGCACCATGGCTGAGGTAGTCGGCGGCGTTGTGGCGCACGTCGGGCCCGCCCAGCACGATGACCGGGCTATCTTCTGCGCCGCCCAGCGCCGCGATCAGGCGCAGCACCGAGTGCCGCGTCATCAACGTCACGTAGAAGGCCATCATGCGCGGGCGCAGCGCCCGCACACGCTGGACGAAGGTGTCGGCATCGAGAAACGTGGCGTCGACGACATGGTGGTCGACGCCTTCGCGGTCCAGCCATGCCGAGATGGAAAGCAGGCCCAGCGGCGGATAAGGCCGCATGATGCGCTGCTCAATCGCGTCATCGGCGATGAAATACCCGTGAGTGAGGATCAGGCTCATCGTCACCGCCTGCGCCATTGGATCAACGCGTGGTCTGCCAGATGGGCGCCCCAGGCCGCCGTGAGCCAGCGGCGCTCGATCCGTTCCATCAGCGCCAGCCAGCGCGGTGCACGGCGGGCCAGGGGCTCCAGGTAGGACGGCGGCACCGCCAGCCCGACCGGGCGCACCCGTTCTTGCCGGAAGTGCTCACCCAGCGCGCACTGCATGTCGCCCACACCGTGGTACCAGACCGACAGCGGCGGTTGGCCGGCGCCCAGTTGGGCCGGCACCGGCCCGCCGCGCCAACGCCGCATGGCGCGGCGCGGCTGCAGGTGCAAAAAGGCCCACGCGGTTTCCCACAGGCACAAGCGCGGCATCACGACGACGATGACCTGCCCCTGTGGCGCCAGGCAGGCAGCCAGCGGCGCGGCCAGCGCCCGCAGCGCCTCGGGCGACACGCAGTTCAGGCCGCCGAAGTTGGAGAACACGAGGTCGAACGGGCCACCCAGGTCCTGCGCCCTCACCTCACCGGACGCCAGCGCTTGCAGGTCCAGCTGCCGCGTCTGCACCAGAAGACCGAGACCACCACGTTCGAGCTTGTCGCGGGCCACTCGCAACATCTCGCCCGACACGTCGGTGGCTACCACGCGATGACCGGCGCGGGCCATGTGCAGAGCGTCCTCGCCCGTGCCGGAGTTCAGCTCAAGCACCGAGCAGGGCCGACCGTGCTGGCGCAGGCAGTCGTCAAGAACCTCCCAGACCATGCGGCGCTGCGCGGCGCCCACCAGGCTGTGGGTGAAATCACGGTCGTAGTCGACCGCCATCACGTCGAAGGCGGCTGCACTCATGGTGCCACCGCCGGTGCAGGTGCCGGCAGACGCTGTTCGCGCCCCATGCCGATTCGGGCGGTAAGCAGCGCGGGCGTGGCGCGCAGCAGCGAGGCCAGCGCACGAAGCCTGCCCCCGCGGCTGGGCGCCGGTAGCCGCCCGCGCAACACTGCCCAGCAACGCCCGATCTGGAAGCGCCGCGACGTGTAGACATGCAAGTGCCGGTAGAACGCCGGAGAAAAGGTCCCGGGGAACATCAGCGCGAGGTCATTGCTGTGAAGCCAGTGGGTCTTATGTCCCATCTGGGCCTTGACGCGGTCGTGGAAGACGGTGCCCGGCAGCGGGTAGGACACCGAAATGCCAATCTGATCGGGCTGCAGATCGTCCAGCATCTGGTGAGTTAGCTGAATGTCGTCGGCCGTCTCGCCGAGGTAGCCAAACTGCAGGAACAGCGCGGGCTTCACGCCCTGCTGCTTCAGCGCATGCACAGCGCCGTCGATCTGCGGCCGCTTGATGCCCTTGTCCATCGCATCGAGGATGCGCTGCGAACCGCTCTCGGCGCCGATCCAGGCCGTCTCCAAGCCAGAGCGGGACAATGCCTGGAGGTCGTCGGCATCGCGCAGCACCAGATCGGCGCGGGTCTGGATGGTGTAGCGCAGCTTCAGGCGGCGCTCCTGCACCAGCGCGGCGAAGCGCTGCGCCCAGCCCGGCTTCAGCCCGAACAGATCGTCGGTGATCCAGAAGTGGTCGGCACCGTAGCGTCGCACCAGCAGCTCCAGCTCATCAACCACCTGCTCCGGGGAACGGACGGTGTAGCGTTTTCCATAGAGCGGCTTGGCGCACCAGTTGCACGCGTAGGGGCAACCGCGTGTGGTGGCGACGTTCAGCGAGAAGTGGCCATGCCGACGTTCCCAGACCTCCCGGTAAGGCTCCAGATCGACCAGGTCCCATGCCGGAGGAGGCAGGTGATCGAGGTCGGTGATGGGTGCGCGCACCGGCGATCTCGCCAGACGGTCGTCCTCCAGATAGGCCAGCCCTGGGATGTCGGCCCACGGTCGGCCGTCACGCCAGGCCCCCAGAACGTCAGCCAGCGTGGCCTCGCTTTCGCCGCGCACCACAACGGTCGCGCCGGCGCGCAAATAGGGTTCGGGGAAGTCGGTGGCATCAGAACTGCAAACGACGACCCGTGCCCCAAAGGCACGCGCCAGGCGCACCATCTGCAAGGCCGCTTCGCGCATGCGGTCCAGGCACATCTTGGTCAGATAGTTGAAGCCGTCCTCCTGCAGCACCACGAACTCCGGGCGTTCCTGCTCTAACCGACAGAGGAAGGACAGTTCACTTTCAGCGAGCCCCGCATCGAACACATGCGTCTTGAAGCCCAAACTGCGCACCAGCCCGGCCGCGTACAAGGTGCCCAGGGGCGGATACGGCTTGCCCGCCTGCCACTGCTTGGGATCGAGCCGGTAGTAGTAGGCCGAGGCGACCAATACGGTGTCGTCGACGGTGTGGCGCGTGATGGCCCCGCCCGCCTGCCGCTGCAATCGGTCCAGATTCGCCTGATAGCGCTCAAGAATGCGGTACTTCCACTCCGAGGTATGGAGCTTGGCCACATCGCGGCTGAGCTCCATGCTCCGCCGCGCCGTCAGAGATGACAGCTGCGCAATATTGCGACGGAGCCGTCGGTGGATCAGCTTCCACGCGCACCAGTCCAGCAACGCGCCCAGCACCCCTCCCAATGCCATCTCGCTGAAACGGCGACCAGTCGTACGCGCTGGCTCTGCCGGCCTCTGCAGCACTGCCCGGTTCGGCAGGTAGTCGTCCACCCAAGAGTTGGCCTTTTGCAGGTGCGTCAGCGAATCACACCCCGCCACGGGATACAGCGTGGCCAGCTCCATCGCCGTGAAGGCGTCGCGCCGCTCAAGTGCCAGCTTGTGGCCAGCCAGCAGGTAGTTCGAGCACAGCATCTGCGGTGCGGGCAACTTCTGGCGGTAGAAGCGCAACAAGACGTAGACCAGCCACAACCGCCCCGGCCGCGTGATGATCAAGAAGTCAAAGTCCCCGTCCTCGGCCAGCGACCGCTTGGACAAGGATCCGGAAATGGCCACGCCATCCACGAAGGGCAGGCGCATCAGGCCACGGCCCACTTCCAGCGCTTGAGGCATGGCCGCGTCGGCACGGTCGCGGTTGGCTGACCAGCGCGCAATCGGATCGTCCATCTCGGCGATCCAAAACCATCGGTCATGGCTGGCCACCAGGCCAGCCGTTTGCAACCGCTGCAGCGCACTCGCCACCTCGCTGATCGGCACGCCCGGCGTGTCAAGAAATCGCCAGACCTCATCGGCGGACAGCGGGCTGTTGAACACCTGGCGATATGCCAGTGCCCTCAGCACCGCTTGCTGGGCCGCATCCAGCGAGGGTATCTGTGCCGTCACGGCTTCAGTTGGCTTCAGCATAGAACCCCTCCACCTCGGGACGCGTGTATCGGCGCAGGCGCTGCAGCGCCTTCAATTCCAGCGGCCGCCTGTACAGGCCGCTCCAGTACCGCGGCAGTGACGCCAACTGCATCATTCGGCGGCCCCATTCGCCCAGGGTGAAATCCGTGCGCGTCGGGTAGCGGGCGTTGATCACCGTCTCGAAATCATGGATGTGGCGCACCATTGCGGTCGTCAGCCACGGTGTCAGCGGATTGCGATGCAAGTCGAAGGACTCCCATGACGGGCTGACCCATTCCTCCAGCGTGCTCGGGAAGCGGAATCCCGCGGCCTGGCTGTGCTGCTGCAGCGTGCTGCCCTCGGTGGGCACCGGGCTGTAGATGTAGAGGATGATTTCGGTCGCCGGGCTCTGGTCTTTCAGGCGCCGGATGAAGCTGATGTCGCGGTGGATCTGCGCCCAGACCTCGGCCTCGGTGGGCCGGGGAAAGCCCAGCACGAACGAATACTCGGGAATGATGCCGAACGACAGCAGGCGGGCGGCGAACCGCAGGATCTGCTCGCCTGACTGGCGCCCACCCTTATCGACCATGGCCAGCACTTCGTCGTCGCCGCTTTCGGCGCCGAAGAAGATCATGCGGCAGCCCGCTTCGCGCATCAGCGACAACGTCTCGTCGCTGTAGCGGTCCAGCGTGTCGATGCGACCTTCGCCCCACCAGGTCACGCCCTGCCCACGCATGCGCTCGGCGAAGGCGCGCACGCGTTTCTCGGCAACAAAGAAGTTGTTGTCGGTGAATTCGATGGCATCCACGCCATGCATGTCGCGCATCTGCAGCACGTCGTCGGCGACAAGCTCGGCCGAGCGCGCCACCCAGCGGCCTTGGTAGAGCGGTACCACGGCGCAGAACGCGCACATGAACGGACAGCCCATGCTGGTGTGCATGGCATGGGTCCGGCGGCCAAGGAAGGTGCGCGGCAGATAGCGTTTGATCGGATGACGCCGGGCCAGCAGTTTCAGCGGCAGTGATGGCTGACTGTCGAGGTTCGGCAGCGGGGCCTTGCCGGTGCGCACCACTTCGCCACTCCGCTGGAAAATCAGCCCGGGGATCTGGTCGGGCGAACGGCCCGCGCACAACGCCGCCAGCAATGCCGGCAGTGAACCCTCGCCGGCCGATTGCACGACGTAGTCCACCCAGCCCGACTGAAGGACGGCCTGCGGATGGTTGGATGGAAAGTAGCCGCCCCAGATCGTGACGACCAGGGGAAAGTGCTCGCTAACCTGGCGAGTGATCGGCACCGCCTGCCGCAACTGCGGTCCAGGCATCACCGTACAGCCGAAAAAACCGAATCGCCCGGAAGCCAGCAGCCTCTCGATCACCACCCAGGGATCTGGCTCGAGGTTGCCGTCGACCAGCTCGACGTCATAGCCGTCGCCCAGCGCCGCCGCAATGTGCAGCAAGCTGTTGGGTACGCGGCCTGTGCGGGTCGCCCAGGGGTTAAACAGCAGAATGGCTGGCTTAGGCCGCAGCGTCGGGACGGCGGCGGAGGCAGCGGCACCCCCAACCGCCGGCGACGAGCCTTTGCGCCTCCCGTAGAAATGCATCGGCACACCCACCGCCGCTTGCACCTCGGGATCGGCACTCACGCCCGCCGTCTTTGGGCCGATGACGCTAGAACATTCCATGCAGTTCGACAAAGCTTTGCCGCCGGTTGTCGATGGCGTTCTGCGGGATGCCACCAAACTTGCGATAGCCCGCGCGCAGCTGCGCGAAGGCGAAGGGCGTGTACTCGTAGACGAGGCTGTAGCGCACCTTGTTGTCGTGGGCCACACGGCGGTCAGGGTCGAGGTACTCACCGGTGAGCTTGAGGTTGTGGCCCTGCTGCACCAGCCAGTTGGCCTCCAGCAGCGTCGCGTATTGCTTGCGCTTGCCCTCGGGGTAGCCGGCGTCGCTGACCATGTCGATCTCGGCCAGCCAGGCCACCGGCCCGGTCGTCGTGCCGGCAAAGAGGCCGTAAGCCTGGCGGTTGCCTGCCGCCGACTTGACCTGCGCGGCCGCTGCGCCGACGCGGCCCCAGGGCTGCATCCAGATGGCCTGGGCCGTCGTCTGGTGGCCGTTGGAATTGCCCGTGTTGCCTGGGCCGTTGCTGCGCACGAGCTGCAGGGACCAGTCATCGCTCTCGTGCCCCAGCTCAAGGCCCTTGTCGGGCACGGTCATGCTGACCCCGCTGAGCTGGCGCACGAAGGCCAGGCTGTCCTGCAGGCGCCAGCCAAAGGGCAGGTAGAACTGGCCGGCCTTGGCATACCAGCCCAGGCCGGGCGTCTGCAGGCGCACATAGGCCTCCTGGCGCTCGGACTTGCCGGGCGCGACCTGCTGATCGAGGTAGGCGCCGAGGTAGTCCTTGATGAGCTGCACGTCGGCGTACAGGCGCACCTGCTCGGTACCGCCGACGCTGCGCGTGGGCTGGCCCGAGACGGAGGTGCGCGTTGTCGCTGTGCGCAGGTCGCCGCCCAGACGCAGGCGATCGTCCAGCAGCGAGCCGGTCCAGCCCTGCAGTGCGTCGGGCAAAGCGTTGGCCGGGATGACGTTCTGCGCGAAGGTGTTGCCCACCGCATTGCGCAGGCCGCCGCCCGAGGGGTTCACATGGCAGGCCACGCATTTGAGGCCGGCGCGGATGGCGAGATAGGGCTCGGCCTTTACGGCCGAGAACAGCAGCGCGAGGGCCAGGCCGAGAAGCAGTCGTGCGGCCATCATTTCTGGGCTCCGTTGTTGATCCATTGGCGGATCAGGCCGATGGTCTGGGCATCCAGATAAGGGCCGCCAAGCGGCATGCGCGCACCGACGGCCTGGTGGCCTTCGAGCTTGTGGATCAGGTAGCTGTTGTCCGCATCGCCCGGCGCCACGCGCTTGAGCGCCGGCACGCCGCCGCTGGATACACCCACCAGCATCGAGAAGCTGTTGGTCGCGTCCAGCCGCAGGCCGCGGGGCGCGGCTGCGCCGGCGTGGCAGGCCGTGCAGACGGGCGTGAAGACATGCGACTGGATGGAGCTGAAGCTGGCCGTCATCGGGCCGCTGGGGTCGTCGCCCTCGCCGAGCGGCCGGCCGTTGGCGTCCAGCCCTTCACCGCTGCCGCCGCCGCAGCCCGCGATCAAAGCGGCTGCAGCGCCCAGCGCAGCCACCCATGGTTTCGAGATCCTCATCACTGCCCTTTCCTGGCTTCACTGCGGCGTGAGTGCCAGCGCCTGCAGCGCAGGTTCAAGGCAAGCTAGGGATTCAGAACGCGGTCGTCAGGCCGAGCACCAGCGCGCGCCGGCGTGTCGCGTCCGTCCAGGTGTAGGGGCCGCCGCGGCCGGCTGCTGTCCAGGCAAGCTGCAGATCGCTGCTCGCGCCGAGTTGCCAGGACGCACCCAGGCGCAGGTCCGCACGCGTCGCGCCATGCGGCTCGGCATAGGGCGAGGCCCGGCCGCCGCGGCCGTGCAGCAGGCCGACATGCCCCAAGGCCGCCACGCCCCGCGCCAATGGCCAGCGCAGGTTGAATTCGGCATAGACGCTGCGCTGGCCGATGCCGTAGTAGTCGGGCGAGACATAGGCGCGCAGGTTCCAACGCTCCCCCAGCAGGCCGGCATAGACCTCCTGGTAGTCGTAGCGCGACACGTTCTCGTAGGCGTGCGCGACGATGCCGGCCTCGCCGTCCAGGCCCGGCGCCAGGCCGATGACCCGGCCGCCATAGAGCTGCAGCGCGGCGCCACGCCGCTGGGAAAAGCGGGCATGCGCCAGCTGTGCGCCGCCATACCAGCCAGCCTCGCCGTCCCAGGCCAGGCCAAGCTGGGCGCTGGGACGGTTGGCGCTGTAGGACATGCCGCGCTCCCGCGCATCCGTCTGCAGCGACAGCGTGCCGCCCACGTCGGCCCAGGCTGCGCCCGCGCCGGCCAGCAGCGTGGCGACCAGCGTCGTCAGTCGGGCCAGGTGCGCGGGGGGAAACATCAATCGGCAGTTTGCCCCAGCATCGTGCAGGTTGGGCCGCGAGTGCCGGCGTGGCGGGCCAGCGTCGCGCAGCTGTCGATGCGGCCCTGGGTGGTGTTGACCAGGGCCGTCTTCAGCGCCAGGGTGCCGCGCGTGCCGTCGAGCTCGCGCACCAGGGCGAGCAGGCCGGTCGCATGCGCGGCCGCGAAGGACGATCCCGATACCAACGACCAGCCACCGCCCACGGCCGTGCTGGGCACGTCACGCCCCGGCGCGATCACGGCGCCTGCGGGCAGTGGCGGCGCGAGGCCGACGACGAGCACGCCGGGATGGTTGGCCGGAAAGGGCCCGTTCTCGCTCGGCATCGCCGCGACCACGGTGGCGCCGCGCGCCTGGGCCTGGTCCAGCAGCAGCGCGAGCAGGCGGTCGTCCGGCCCGCCGAGGCTCATGTTGATGATGTGGGCACCCTGCTGGATGGCCGCGTACAAGGCCTTGGCCAGGCCCAGGCTCGTGCACAGCGTCTGAGTGCCAGCCGCCTGCCAGCAGGCACGCAGGGCCAGCAACCGGGCCTGGGGCGCGATGCCGGCGATGCCCAGGCCGTTGTCGGCCCGCGCCGCGATGATGCCGGCCACCGCCGTGCCGTGGCCTTCAGCCGGCGGCGCCTTGTCGTCGACGAAGTTCTCGTTGAGGGCGACCTGGCCGGCGAGGTCGGGGTGGCCGGCCTCCACGCCGCTGTCGACGATGGCCACACGCACGCCGCGGCCGGTGGCCAACTGGTGCAACTCGGCCAGATGCCACTGGCGCGCGGCCGGCTGGGCGAGGTAGAGGGGCTCCTGTTGGCTGCTCTGGGCGCGATAGAGGCTGACCGGCTGGGCCCAGGCGACACGCCTGTCCTCGGCCACAGCCTCGGCGACCTTCGCCGAACTGCGCGTGTCCCCCTCGGGCAGGCGCATGACGAAGCAGTCCACGCCGGCCAGCGGCATGGCCCATTCGCTGCGTATCTCCAGCTTGTGGGCCTGGGCCAGCGACTGGGCGACCTGCTGGCGCGACTGCCGGCCCACGCCCTCGCCATAGGTGCCCGCATAGCTGCCGTCGGGCCGGTAATGAGCCTTGGGCAACTGCAGCATGACGAGGACCTGGCGCTGGGCGTCCTCGGCCTGGGCATGGGCGCCACCGCCGGTCAGGCAGCAGGCCAGCAGCACCAGCAAGCGCAGCCAGAGTCTCATTGAGCCGGCCCCGGTTGCAGCGGCTCGGCCAGGGCGACGATGGGAGCCGTGCGCAGGGCGGCGAGGCCCCGGGCGTCGACACGCAGCAGCCAGGCGCCGGTCTCGGTGGGCCCGGCGACGACACCGGCGCCCTGGGCCTGCAGCAGTTCCCGCACCGCCTTCTCGGTGGTGCCGGGCTTGAACATCACCAAGGCATCCGCCACGACCGGCACGCTGCCGCTGGCGGACAGGCCCTGGTAGGCCGGCTCGTCGGAGCGCGGCGCCAGCACCAGGGCCAGCAACAACGCGACGGCCGCACCTTGCAGGCCCAGGGCCCAGGGCATCCAACGCGCCGCACGGGCAGGTTTTGGCTTGGCAAGCTGCATCAGCGCATGCATCTTCGCCAGCCCCGCCTCGACGTCACCGCCCTGCAGCGGCGTACCGGCCACGTTCAGCAGCGTCTGCATGGGCTGCTCGGCTGCCAGCTCGTTGCGGCAGGCGGTGCAATGCAGCAGATGGCGTTGCACCTGGCCGGTCTCATCCTCGCCCAGCTGGCCGCGCGCATACCAGGGCAGCAGCGCCTGCACGGCGGCATGCTCGTCATGTTCCATCGGAATCACCACACTCATCACAGTTCTCCTTGCTCCAACCCGGCGAGATCGTCGAGCAGGAGGCGCAGCCGGCGCCGGGCATAAAACATCCGTGTCTTGACGGTCTCGGGCGGGCAGCCGACGACATCGGCGATCTCGGCATAGGCCATGTCATGGAAATAGCACAGCTCCACGACGGCGCGGTGCTCCGGCGACAGCTCGGCCATCGCTGCGCGCAGCCGGCCGCGCAGCTGCTCCAGCCCCAGGCGCTGCTCGGGTCCTGGCCCGGGGTCGGTCGGCTCCTCGACGCTGTCGCCGTCCACCGGCAGGTCCTGGCGGCTCAGGGCCTTCAGCGCCTTGCGGTAGCCGATGCCGAAGATCCAGGTCGACAGCTTGCTGCGCCCGTCGAAGCTGTCGGCGCGCTGCCAGACGACCATCAGGGTGTCGTTCAGCACCTCCTCGATGGCTTCCGGCTGGCGCATCAGATGCGACAGAAAGCGCCACAGCCGGGGGTGGTAAACCCGATAGAGGGCGTCGAATTCCGCCCGCTGCCCGCGCTTGATGCCCTCCAGCAAGGCCAGTTCCAGCACCTCGGCCGCCGGCCCGCGGGCAGAAGCAGCCGGGGCCGACGGGGCGTCATCGCGCTTTTTCCTGATGCTGGGCCACTTCAACATGCTCGCCACACGGGGTTCCATTGCGTATGAGTCCCGGCTCGGTGCCAGGAGGTTCAAAGCGATGGTAGCGAGCCCCCGGCTCAGGGGGCTAGGCCAGGCCGGCCAACGTCATCTCATGCAGCCAGTGCGATTCGGCAAAGCCCTTGGTGTCATAGAGCTTCTTCAGGCGCACGGTGGGTACGGGCAGCTTGCAGGTGGCCGCGGTGAAGTTCTGCTCGCCCTTGCCTTCCTTCCAGGCCGACTGCCAGACCGTCGCCAGCGTGACGGCGCCGTCGGCCATGCGGTTCATGGTGCGCTCACCCAGTGCGGCCCACATCGCCGCCGACTGGCCACGGCCATGCACCCGGCGGTAGACCTCGAGCACCTCCTCGGGCGGCAACTCCTCGATGGTGCGGCGCATCAGCTGCACGACGGCGTCCGCCGCCGCCATGGGGCCTGTGAACAACGGGCGCTTCACCGCCGCACCCACGCGCTGCTTGACGCCGACCACCACCTCGTCGGCGGCCTGGTTCAGCATGTCGTCCTCGTAGACGGCATGCACCTTGTCGTCGTCGGCGTCGTCCGGCTGGCCATGGTGCAGCTGCGAGACATGCAGGGGCTGGCAGGCGTCGCCAATGTAGTGGGCCAGCACGCCGGCGGCACAGACGTAGGCGTCGAGCTGCTTGGCGGCAGCGGCCTGCACCATGACCTTGTAGAGCTCGGCAACGCGAAACGGCAGCGCGCCACGGTGCGCGGGTTTGCGGGCGGGGTCGATGCTGCTGTAGAACTGGTCCCACACCTGCGGGTCGCGCGACGCCGGGTCCTGCTGCCAGAGCTGGATCAGCGTCCTGCCCTGGAAGGCGGGCCCGCGGCCGGGCTCGTCCATGTCAGCGAAGTGGTTGGCCTTGTCCTTGCCTCGGGTGCTGCGCCAGACCAGGTCGGGCACATCGGCCAGGGCGATGAATTTCGATGTCTGCGTGGCGCCGGGCAGCTTGCCGGCGGTGATGTCCTCGTCGCTGACGCCGATGGCCGTCGCATTGGCCTTGAAGACGGCCTTGGCCTTGGCCGTCTGCAGCGCGAAGCAGGCGGCATAGCCGATGTTGTAGTGGCCGACCTTGCCCCAGTAGCGGCTCTGGCCGCTGCGCCAGTCCTCGACGAGCTCGACATTCAGCGCCTTGCACAGCGAGCTGAAGCCGGTGGCCAGCGCGAATTCGGTGGCGCGGTTCGAATGCAGGGCGCCGAAGCCATGGCCGCCCCATTGCACGGCCAGCGGCCGGAAGTTCACCGGCGCAGGGGCGCCCTGGTCCTTGGCGGTGCGGTCGGCCACCTCGTCCCAGAACCACACGGCACCGGAGTCGCCCGGGCGCGTCTGCACGGTCTGGCCCGGCCGGCGCGGGCCGATGAGGAATTCCGCCAGCGCGTCCACGCCGCCCACGCTGGCATGGCGGTAGAACAGCCCGTGCACGCAGCCCTCGGTGCGGATTCCACCCGGCAGCTCCGTGAACAGCGGGCAGCCGATCAGGTTGAGGCTCATCTTGTCGGAGCTCAGGTCGATGACGGGGCCGAAACCGCCGACGCCCAGGTACTGGGAATTGGTCGAGCCGATGCTGTCGAGCTTGACGAGGGCGGCGTCCAGCGTCAGCCGGGTATCGCGGCCGGCAAAGCCGGGGTAGATGTCGGCCAGCGGCAGCGCGTCGACGCTGCGCGACGTGATGTGCCCAATGCCGACCTTCTTGCCACGCGGCAGCGCAAAGACTGGCGCGCCGGGCTCGGTGCCCGAGGTCACGTGGCGGCTGACGAGGGCGAAGGCGCAGGCGCCGTCCTCGACGATGGCCGAGGCGACGCCCATGCGCGTCGCGCCCTGGTCGGCCACATGGACCTGGAAATTGGGGCCGAACTTGTCCGCCGCATAGAGAGCCGTGTCGGCCGGCGGCAGGTTGGCCATGCGCCGCTGCACGAGCACGGGGCAGGTGCGCACCTGGCGGCCGTCGGGCAGGTAGAGCACCGGCGGCACCGCCAGCTCGGGGTGGCGGGACAGCGTCTTGCGGTCCAGCCATTCGGTGACGAAGACCAGCACGCAGGGCCAGGACCAGGGCCGGAAATTGCTGTTGTCCAGCGTGCGGGGGCCGAGCTCCTTGCCGGTCTGCTCGGCATGCTCGTCGGCGTAGTTGGGGTCGTCCAGCCGGATGCGGTAGCGGCCCATGGCCGTGCCGATGACGGTCGGCAGGTTGGCGATGTGGACGTGGTACTGGTCGCGCGCTTCAAGCAGGTCGCGCACGCTCAGGGTGCGGGGGTCGGCGCGGCGGATGAAGCGGTCCATAAGGTCTTTCGCAGGGCGGATCAACGGCCGGACGCTATCAAGCCCCGGCCCCCGCCGCCTCATCAAGCCTTGGGAGGCGCTATCGTTGCACCATGAGCGAAGCCGGCGCCCTGCCCCTGGACACCCTGACCTCGGCCTGGGCCGGCGGCGCATCCGACGCCGAGCCGCAGTTGCAATCCGGCGGTGGCGAGACCGGCAGCGGCCGTGAATGGCGGGTCAGCGGTGACTGGACGGTGCTGGCCCTGCGCGAGCGCTATGTGGAATTCCGCCAGCGCGTGGCCGCCGCCGTCACCGAGACCCCCGATGCGCTGTGGGACCTGCGTGCCCTGGGGCGGCTGGACACCGCCGGCGCATTGACGCTGTGGCAGGGCTGGGGCCGCAAGCCGCCGCGGCGGCTGCTGTGGCTGCCCGAGCATGTGACGCTGTTCTCGCAGTTCATGCAGCCCGGCGCCTTCCCGAAGCGCAAGCGCAGCCTCGGCCCCGGGCTGGAACTGGCCAGCCTGAAGACCCTGGCCTTCGCCCGCCATGGCGTCGACATCGTCGCCCTCATCGGCCGCCTGCTGCTGGACTTCGTGCAGATGCTGCGCCACCCCTCGCTGATCGGCTGGCGCGAGATCTCGGCCAATGTCTACCGCACCGGTGCCCAGGCGCTGCCGATCACCGCCCTGGTGGGCTTTCTCGTCGGGCTGACGCTGTCCTACCTGATCTCGCGCCAGCTGAAGGCCTATGGCGCCGACATCTTCGTCATCAACATCCTCGGCCTGGCGGTACTGCGCGAACTGGGGCCGCTGCTGGCGGCCATCATCGTGGCCGGCCGCTCGGGCTCGGCGATGACGGCGCAGATCGGCGTCATGCGAGTCACGCAGGAGCTGGACGCGCTGTCGGTCATGGGCATCTCGCACACCGTGCGCCTGGTGGCGCCCAAGGTCATCGCGCTGGCCATCTCGCTACCGCTGGTGGCTCTGTGGACAAGCGGGCTGATGCTACTGGGTGGCATGACGGCGGCCAGCGCCCAGCTCAAGCTCGACCCGATGCAGTTCGTGCACATCCTGCCCAGTGTCGTCGAGCCGGTGAACCTGTGGCTGGGCTGGGTCAAGTCCATCCTCTTCGGCGGGCTGATCGCGCTGCTGGCCTGCCATTTCGGGCTGCGCGTGAAACCCAACACCGAGAGCCTGGGCCAGAGCGTCACGCAGTCGGTCGTCACGGCCATCACGCTGGTCATCGTCGTTGACGCGGTGTTTGCGGTTCTCTTCTCCAACCTCGGGGTCTGAAATGGACAACCCAGAACCCATCATCGAAGTCGAGAACGTGACCACGGCCTATGGCGGCCATGTCATCCATCGCAACCTCAACCTGACCGTGCACCGCGGCGAGGTGGTCGCGCTGATCGGCGGATCGGGCTCGGGCAAGACGACGCTGCTGCGCCTGCTGCTCGGCCTGGAGGTACCGCAGGCCGGCAGCGTCAAGATCTTCGGCCACCCCTTGGGCCGCTGCGCGGTGCGCGACCTGGAGTGCGTGCGCTACCGCTGGGGCGTGCTGTTCCAGGCCGGCGCGCTGTTCTCGGCGCTGAGCGTCTACGACAACGTCGCCCTGCCGCTGCGCGAGCTCAAGAGCGTGCCGGCCGACCTCGTCAAGCCGCTGGTCATGCTGAAACTGGCCCAGGTCGGCCTCAAGCCCGAGGACGCGTTGAAGCGCCCGGCCGAGCTGTCGGGCGGCATGGTCAAGCGCGTGTCGCTGGCGCGGGCGCTGATCCTTGACCCGCAGTTGCTGTTCCTGGACGAACCCACCGCCGGCCTGGACCCCGACAGCGCCAAGCAGTTCGTCAAGCTGCTGCGGCGCCTGCGCCAGGAGCTGGGCCTGACCGTCGTCATGGTCACGCACGATGTCGACACCCTGTTCGCCGTCGTCGACCGCGTCGCCGTGCTGGCCGACCAGCGCATCATCGCCAGCGGCCCACTGTCCGAGGTGGCGCGACTGCCGCATTCCTTTGTGCGCAATTTCTTCCTCGGCCATGTCGAGCGCTGCGCCGAGGAGGATGTGCGGCGCTTCCGCCTCAGCCTGGACGACACGAGCGATGAGGGCGGCATTCCCGCCGTCCTTCGCGAAGAACAAACCGCCTGAAAAGCCGCATGGAAAACAAAGCCCACGCCCTGGCCGCCGGCCTCTTTCTGCTGCTGCTCGGCCTCATGCTGGCAGCCAGCGTCGCCTGGTTCCAGGGCGACCGCACCGAGCGCGTGCGCTACACCGTCGTCGCCCGCAGCGGCGTTCCCGGCCTGAATCTGAAGGCACCGGTCAAGCTGCGCGGTGTCGAGGTGGGCTACGTCGAGACCATTGGCTTCGACTCGGCCGACCCGCGCCAGATCCTCGTCGGCATTGCCGTCGATGTGGCCGCGCCCGTGTCGACCCAAACCTATGCCCAGCTCGGCCTGCAGGGCGTGACCGGCCTGTCCTTTGTCGGCCTGGAGGAGGCCGATACCAAGGGAACCCTGCAGCGCGCCGCACCCGGCACCCGCCTCGCGCTACGGCCGACGCTGCTGGATCGCCTGGCCGAGAGCGGCCCGGGCCTGGTGACCGGCTTTGCCGAGACGGCCACCCGGCTCAATGCCCTGCTCAGCGACGACAACCGCATCCAGCTCGGCAGGACGCTCGCCGAGCTGCAACAGGCCGCCGGCGACACCAGCAAGCTGATGGCTGCCCTGCAACCCAGCGCCCGCGAACTGCCGGCGCTGCTGAAAGACTCTGATGCCACCGCCAAGCGCGCCCAGGCCGCGCTGACCCGCATCGAGGCGCTGGCCGCCGATGGCCAGTTGCTCGCCCAGGATCTGAAGGCCCGCGCCAAGGCGCTGGACCAGCTGGAGGCGGCCGCCGCTCAGGTGCAGGCCACCAGCCGCAGCCTCGAACTCGCGCTGGTGGGCGACACGCCGCCGCGCAACCGGCCTGTGCTGGCCGATGTCTCGGCCGCCAGCCGCAGCATCGAGCGTGCCGCCAATGACCTCGGCGACCAGCCGCAGAGCCTGCTGTTCGGCCGCAGCGCGCGGCCGCCCGGGCCCGGCGAGACGGGTTTTGCCGAACGGCTGAAGAAATGAAAACAGCATCGATCCTGCTGGCCGTCGCGCTGGCCTTGAGTGCCTGCTCCCTCGCACCGACGGCGTCACCCCGGGCCGTCTACGACCTCGGCCCTGCGCCCGCCGCTCTCACCGGAGGCGACGCCCTGGCCTGGCGCGTGGCCGACGTGACGGCGCCGCCCTGGCTGTCGGGCGACGGCATCGCCTATCGCCTCAGCTTCCAGCAGGCCCAGCGCCTGGAGCACTACCGCGACAGTTTCTGGGCCGCACCGCCCGCGGCCCTGCTGACGCAGCGGCTGCGCGAACAACTCGTCACGCCGCCCGCCTGCGCGGGCCGGCCGGCGGCGCTGCTGGCCATCAACCTGGACGAGTTCGAGCAGGTGTTCGCCAGCCCGGCCAGCAGCCAGGTCGTGCTGCGCCTGCATGCGACGTTGTGGCCCGCCGGCGCCACCAGCCCGCCAGTGCAACGCCACTGGCGCATCGAACGCGCCGCCGCTACACCCGACGCACCCGGCGCCGTGCGCGCCATGGCCCAGGCGGTGGACGAAATGCTGCCCCAACTGGCCGACTGGCTGGCGGCATCCGCCTGCCGCTGAATCCGGCACGGGCTGCGAGTCCAGGCCTTACCGGGCGGTCGATGGGCCAGCGCGGCGGCGCTGCAAGCGGACCAGCACCAGCAGGCCGGCGCCGGCCATCATCCAGCTCGACGGCTCGGGCACGGCCGCCGCCGTCATGAACTGGCCCGAGGCCGAGCTCGTGGTGACGCCGTCGGGCAGGGTCCAGTTGAAGTGCAGGGTGTTGCCGAAGTCGGCGCTGGTGTTGGGGCTGCCGGCATAGGGCAGCGCCACGGCCGAGGTGTGGAGCTCGGCATAGATGAAGACCTTGCTGTTGCCCAGGGGGATGGCCAGCTCATCGCCCAGGACCGTCGTGCCGGATTTCAGCTGCATGGCCGGGGCGTAGTCGTTCAGGCGATCGAAGAAGTCGGCCTTGGGATCGCCGACATAGAAGCGCGCCCAGGCCTGCGCATTGCCACCGGGTGTCAGCGTGCCGTCGATGCTGACGCTGAGGTTGGCCAGGCCGAGGTTCTGGCCGTTGTGGAAGGCCACCGTGTCCCAGAAACGGGCCAACGATTCGGCGCCCGTCTGGGCATGGCAGCCCGGGCATGGTGTGGCGCTGGAGGCCGCGTGCAGCGTGCCGTCGCTCAAGGCAGCCATGCCCCAGGCATAGGAGTACTTGTAATACGACGGCGTGTTGGCCATGGCAGAGAAGCTGCCCTCGCCACCGCTGCGGGTGCCGCCCGTCGTGCCGGCGTAGCTGCCGTAGTTGGGCGTCGCGGCTTGCGCGGTGAAGGTCAGCAGGGTGGCGCTGGCCAGGGCCAGCGCGAGAGTCATCGAGGTCTTGTTCATGGTGGTCTCAAGTTCAGACATTCAGGGGTTGGGTGTTCATCAGTGCCCGCGCGCGGGCGGCGATCTGTTCGGGCCGGGGCACGGCGGCCTGCTCCAGCGGCCAGCTGGCCAGCGCCGGGGCGTCGGGACCGGTCAGGCGCCGGGGCGCGACCTTCAGTTCGGCAAAGGCCTCTTCGGCGACGACGGCGCACAGCTCGGCCGCCAGGCCGCACAGGCCGCTGGCCTCGGTCACGCACAGCAGGCGGCCGGTCTTGCGCACCGAGGCCAGCACGCTGGCCGTGTCCAGCGGCTTGAGACTGCGCAGGTCGATGACTTCGGCCTCCACACCCTCCGCCTGCAAGGCCTGCGCAGCGGTGAGGCAATGGCCGACGGTCTTGCCGTAGCCCACCAGCGTCAGCGCGTCACCGCGCCGGCGCACCGCGGCGCGCCCGGGCAGCAGCAGTTCGTCGCCATTCACTTCGCCCGGCGCATGGGCCAGGCCGATGTCGCTGAACAGCAGGCTGGGCAGGGGCTGACCCAAGGCACCGGTCAGCAGCCCGGCGGTGTCGCCCGGCGTGCTGGGCATCAACACCTGCAGGCCGGGCACGTGGGCGAACAGCGCCTCCAGGTTGTGGTTGTGCTGGCCGCCGATGGACCAGCCGGCGCCGGTCTGGGCCAGCACCACCATCGGGAACTCGAACTGCCCCCCGCTCAGCGCCCCGAGCTTGCCGGCGCTGTTGACCAACGCGTCCATGGCCAGCATCAGGAAGGGCGAGAACAGCAGGTCCACGACAGGGCGCAGGCCCATGGCCGCGGCACCCACGGCACAGCCGACGATGCTGGCCTCGGCCAGCGGCGTGTTGCGCACGCGCTCGGCACCGAAGGCAGCCAGCAGCTCGGGGCTCTTGGTGGCCACGCCCTCGCCGATGAAGATGACGCGCTCGTCGGCCGCCATCGCGCGGCGCAGCGCTGCCATCAGCGCTTGCTGGGAAGTCATTGTTTGCATCTCTCGTACTCCTTCAGGCCAGTTGGGGCCAGGGGGCCGCAAGCGCGGCGGCATAGGCCTGCTCGATGGCGCCACGCACCCCGGCCTCGCGGCGGGCCAGGTCATCGGCACTCAACATCAACCGCTCGGCCTGGCGTTGGATGGGGTCGCGCTTGAGCCACTGGGCATGCTCGGTGGCACAGACGTAGGCCTGGTCGTCGGGCTCGAAGTGGCCGCGTTGGCGGTAGGTCGTCAGCTCGAGCAGGCGCGGGCGGCCGCTGTCGCGGATGGCGGCCACGGCCTGCACGGCGGCGGCGTGAACGGCCTCGACGTCATTGCCGTCCACCACCTCGGCCACCAGGCCATGGCCCTGCACCCAGTCGGCCACGTGCTCGCCGGGCATGGTCTCGCGGCGGTGCACATAGGCCTGCCACTGGTTGTTCTCGCAGACGAAGAGAATCGGCAGGCGCCAGGTGGCGGCCAGGTTGATGGCCTCGTGGAAGATGCCCTGGCAGGCCGCGCCGTCGCCGAAGAACACGGCTGTGATGCCCTCGGGCTGGGCGCCGAGCTTCTGCGCCAGCGCCACGCCCGGCGCCAGCGACAACCCGCCGCCGACGATGGTGGACGTCAGCACCACACCCAGTGCCTTGACCGAGATGTGCAACGAGCCCGAGTGGCCACCGCAATAGCCGCTGGCGCGGCCCAGCACCTCGGCGAACAGGCGCTCGGGGTCGGCGCCGCGCGCCAGCAGGTGGCCGGCGCTGCGATGGTTGGTGAGCAGTTTGTCCTGCGGGCCCAGGGCGGCGACGACGCCGGCGGCGCAGGCCTCCTGGCCGACCGAGGTGCAGGTGCCGGGGTTGCTGGGCGAGGCGGCAGCGATGAGCTGCTGCTCGTAGGCACGGATCTGCAGCATGGCGTCCAGGCGGGAGGACACGGTCGAGGCGGTGGCGGCGTTCCCAACGGGTGCTGCTGGCAGTTCGCGCGGCGTGGGAAGGGTGTTCGTACTCATGTCGGTCTTTCTCAGTTCAGCAGTGCGGCAAGCCGCGACAGATCCAGCGCGGCAACGGCGTCGCGCATCGGGGCCGCATAGGCGGGGTTGTTGGGGTGGGTGCTGGCGCAGACGGTCAGCAGCTGGATGCGCGTGCGGTGGCGGGCGTCCCAGGGGAAGCCCGGGTCCAGCTTGACGAGGCGCTTCAGCGGCCGTCCGGCGTCGCCAGGCCCGGGCAGGCGATGGCGGCCGCTGCCCAGGCGGTAGGGCTCGCCGAGCTGGCCGGCGTCCATTGCGGAACGGGTGGTGCGCAGGCTCTCCAGCTCGTCGACCAGGCTCTGGCGGCCACGTGCCAGTTGCGCGTGATAGCTCGCCTCGCCAGCCTTGCGCTGGCGGGCCGCCATCAGCAAGGCGTCGGCGGCCTTGGCGTTCTGCGGCCGGATCTGCTCGGCCTGGCGCTCGGCGGCGGCAAGGTCAAAGGGCTGCAGCGCGCGCTCGTTGCGGTGGTCCCAGTCCTCGATCTTGCGTTGCTGCTCGCGCTCGAAGTAGCCAAGCATCTCGCCCACCGTCACGGGCACCCAGGGCAGGCGACGCTCGGGGCCGATGACGGCGCAGCCACGAAACACCGGCCAGCCCTGCATGGCCTCGCCGCGCTCGCCTTCGAGGTAGGCGCTGAGCTGCTCGTCATGGGCCCAGCGGTTCAGCGTCGTCAGCGGCGAGTTGATAAAGAGACTGAAGCCGGCGCGCGGGCCGATGCGCTGGGCGGCCTCGGCGTGGATGCCGCAGCCTTGCTCGCCTATCCAGGTCTTGGGGCCGAAGCCCTGGGCATGGACGACAGCCTCGCGCGGGCGGCGGCTGGGTTCGTCCGAATCCATCACCTGACGGGTCATGCGCAGCCGCACCTCGGGCAGGGCCAGCAGGCCGGGGTTGAGCCGGGCCTGCGCCTCGAAGTGATCCATCACCGCATGCAGCGGCTTGAACGACGCATGGCTGATGGGCAGGCCGTCGCTGCTGATCGGCTCGGCAGCGTTGACGGCCCAGCAGCCGGCCTGGGCGGTGCCAGCGGCGAGCACCAACCCTGCGAGCAGCGCGGCGGCGGCCTGGGCGCTCAGCGAGGGGTCGGAACATGCTTTCATGGATAGCTCTCCTGATTCGGCGGTTTCGGGCAAGGCTGCGCCGCGCCGCTGCCTGGTGGGCTTCGGCCGGTTGATGCCTTGGGGGATGCGTGTCTCGCGCCGGGTCTGTCCGGCATGGGCTGTACTGTGGTCGGCGAGCGCTTTTCGCGCTGCTAGTTCTCCACTAAGGGTTTGTTAAGTCTTTGCTAACAGCGACGCGATGGCCTGCTTGCCTATCATTCCGACCTCGACCCAACCACCGCGCCGCACCTTGCCGCAACTCCCCCCCGACTGGGCCGCTCATCTCGAAAGCGGCGTCTCCCACCGCCTCGGCGGCAGCCATGCCGACGGCCAGCCCGAGATCTGCCGCGGCCTGGCCGCTCAAGCGCTGGCGGACGGCCGCGTCGAAGTGCTGCTGGCGGCCGACATCGCCGACCGGCTGCTGGCCGCCGTCCAGGCGAGCGGGCGCATCGCCTACGTCGCGGCGCAGCCGGGCAGCCATCGCACGCTGCACGTGAAAGGGCTGGACGCCGAGGTCTTCACGCCCACGGCCGGCCATGCACCGCTGTTCGAGCGCTGCCGTGAACGATTCATCGCCCAGGTCGAGCCCTACGGCTTCAGCCGCGAAGCCATCATGGCGATCTGGTACGACCTGGGCGTGCAGCGCCTGGCCGGCATCCGCTTCACGCCCTGCGGCGCCTGGGACCAGACGCCCGGCCCAGGTGCCGGCAACCCCGTGGAACTGCTGCGCTGATGGCCCGCCTTCCCGGCATCTGGATCGATCACCTGCAGCAGGGCGTCACGCTGCGCGTGGGCTCGAGCACGCCCGAGGGGCAGCCCGAGCTGGCCTTCGCGCACGGCGCCTGGGCCCTGGCCGACGGTCGCATCGAACTGCTCGCACGCAGCGAGGCGGGCGCCGAGTTGCTCGACGCGATCCGCGCCACCGGCCGCGTCGCTGTCTCCGCTGGCCTGCCCAGCACCTGCCGCGTGCTGCATGTGAAGGGCGTGGACGCCGAAGTGCTGCCCGCCTATGCCGAGCAGGGGCCGAAGTTCGCGCATTGCTTCGAGGCCTGGCTGCGACAGATCGAACTCTTCGGCGCCGACCGCCGACAGGTCAACGCCGTGCTCGGCGACCTCACCCTGGCCGACCTCAGCTGCGTGCGCTTCACGCCGCTGGCCGCCTGGGACCAGACCCCCGGCCCCGGCGCCGGCCAAGCCATCGACCTGTTGCCATGACCGACACCCCCACTCCTCAAACGGAACGTCGTGCGCTCAAGCTGCGCGACGTGCGCCGCCTGCTCGAAGGCGTCATCCCGCCGGCAATGTGCTCGGTGGGCGCCGACGGCATGCCGCACGTCAACTACCTGTCGCACGCCGAGTACATCGACGATGAGCATGTCGCGCTGACCTACCAGTTCCTCAACCGCGCCCGCGTCAACATCCTGGCTACCGGCCGCGTCGCGCTCAGCGTCGAGGACCCGATCACTGGCGTGTCGGTGCTGCTTCAGCTCCGGTATGAGCGCACGGACACCGAGGGCCCGGTGTTTGAGCGCCTGCGCGCCAAGCTCGCCGGCATCGCCGCGCAGACGGGCATGGAGAAGGTCTTCCACCTGCGCGGCGCCGACGTCTACCGCGTCGAATCGCTGCGCAAACTCGACCCGGTGCACCCCCTGCCGGCCATGGCGCCGCGTTGCGATCTCGCCACCGGTGTGCGGCGCCTGAGCGAGCAGCTCGCCGAAGCGCCCGACCTGCGCAGCCTGCTGCAGGCCTTCACCACCGGCCTGCAGCGCGACCTGTGCATCGGCCACGCCATCATCTGGCTGCTGGACGAGCAGCGCCAGGGCCTCTATACGCTGGCCAGCATCGGCTACGAACAGGCCGGCAGCGGCGCCGAGCTGCCGCTGGCGGAAGCCGGCCTCGCCGGCGTCGCGCTGCGCGAGAACGTGCCCATCCGCATTGGCCACATGAGCCAGATGTACAGCTACGGCATGTCCTGGCGAGCCAAGGCCGAGCAGCTTGGCCTGCAGGCCGCCATGGCCGACACCATCCCCATGCCTGGCCTGGCCAGCCCGCGCAGCCAGCTCGCCGTGCCGCTGCGCGCCCGTGGCCGCACGGTCGGTGCGCTGCTGGTGGAAAGCGAGCACGACCAGTTCTTCAGTTATGACGACGAGGACGCACTGACGGCCGTTGGCGCTCAGCTGGCGCAAGGCCTGGCAGCTTTGCGCACGACGGAGCTCGTGGAAGAGCCCGTGGCGGCGGCCCCCGCGGCCGAACAGGCGGCCGGCGGCACGCCGCTGCGCTTGCGCCACTACCCGCGCGACCACAGCGTTTTCATCAACGATGAGTACCTCATCAAGGGCGTTGCCGGCGCCATCATTGCCAAGCTCGTGCGCGACCAGATCGACAGCGGCCGCGAGGCCTTCAGCACGCGCGAGCTGCGCCTGGCCGGCGGCGACCTGCGCCTGCCCGAGGTGCAGGACAACCTCGGCGTACGCCTCCTGCTGCTGGAGCGCCGCTTGGCCGAGCGCGACTTCGGCCTGCACATCGAACGCGCCGGCCGGGGCCAGTACCGCCTCATTGCCGACGGCCCGCTGAGCCTGACGACCGAGGGCTGAGTTGCGCGTCGGACGTCGTCACGGCCGCAGTGCCGTAGCGTTGACAGGCCCTAAGACACCATCAACGAAGTGATGCCGGTCTGGCCCGGGTGGTAGAGCCGCAGGCGCACGAAGTAGCGACGACCGGCAAAGAGCTTGTAGACGATGCTGGCATTGCGGTCTTCGCCACTGTCGTCGTCGGCCGCCAAATTGCGCGGCGTGCCGTTCACGTCCTCGAACAGGCCGAGCAGCGTGTCCGATGCGCCCTTGGTGGCGATGGTGTACCTGCGCGACTCGGTGGGCTTGAACAGATAGTCCACCTGTTGACCGGCCGCAAGGGGCACGGCCACGGCCTTGAAGGCTTCCAGCGTCGGCGTCTGGGCCGCCTGCGCCGGGTACCACTTCAGCAACCAGGCCTTGTCGGCCTTGGACAGCTTGCCGGGCGGCACCAGGCCGTCGACGTCATATTGCTCGGGCTCGTCGATCAGGCCAGGCTCGAACTCGTACTCCATGATGGAGTCGGGGTCCCAACTCGAGCCCTGCACCTGGCTGGGCTCGAGCTTCTCCAGGATGTTGTGGAAGGTCGTCTCGCGCGTCCAGCTGTTGGGCGGCTTGCCCAGCGAGGTGTAGACGGCCTCCTCATGCCACTTGATGCCGGCAAAGGGGTTCTGGTGCTCGTGCTCCATGCCCAGCACATGGCCGAGTTCGTGCAATGCGGTGCCGCGGCCATACTGCGTGGTCAGGTCCCAGCCATAGACGGTGGTCGGTTCGGTCGTCGGCACATGCAGCACGTCGCGCCCGACGGCCGACGCCGAGCTGCCATCCGGCTCGGAGTAGCCGATGCGCACCTCGGCCTCGCTCATCTGCGTGACCTCCTGGAACACCAGGCCGATGCCGACGGCTTTCCATTCGGCGAAGGCGGCGCGCACCGCATCGGCTTGCTTCTTGGCCACGGCGTAGTGGCCGCTCTTGAAGAAGCAATAGTGCAGCACCGTGCCGTTGAGCCACTTGCCTCGGGTATTCAATATGGCACGTGCGCGGCGCGGATCGTTGGCGATGACGGCCGGCAGGCTGGGCTTGATGCGCGGCGGCGTGTTGCACAGCGGCCTGGGTGCCGGGCGCGCGGCCAGTTTTGACTTGTTTGTTTTCGGCTTGCTTGCCATGGATGCCTCCATCGAGCGTCACTGCCCATTGCAGCCCGCTCAGCATGAACCCGGCGCCGCCCGGGACCAATAGCTGACTTGAGGATGACCCCTAAGTCGTCAGGACTCGTCCGCCGCGATGCACTCGATCTCGACACGCGCGCCCAAGGCCAGACCGTTGCAGCCCAGTGCACTGCGCGCCGGCAGCGGCGTGCTGCCGAAGAACTCGCGGTAGACCTCGTTGAAGGCCGGCCAGTCGGCCATGTCGGCCAGCATCACGGTGCAGCGAACCAGGTGCTGCAAGTCCAGCCCCTGGCCGCGCAGCACGGTGCGGATGTTCTCCAGCGTCTGGCGCGCCTCGGCCCGCAGGCCGCCGTCGACGAGCTTGAGCTGGCCGGGCACGTTGCCGAGCTGGCCCGACAGATAGAGCATGTTGCCGACGCGCACGCCCTCGGGAAAGGGCACGGTAGCAGGCACGACTTGGCCGCTGTTGAATCGTTCGATCTTCATCGTGGCGTCATTCCCATTGCTTGCTCCAGTGCAGCCGGGTCATAGACCTGGCCACCTTTGACGGTGCGGTAGACACGCCGGATGTCGCTCATGTTGGCAAGCGGATCACCGTCGACCAGGATCATGTCGGCCAGCTTGCCCGGCGTGATGCTGCCGCGCTCCTTCTCGACGCCGAGCACGCGCGCCGGCACCAGCGTGGCGATGCGCAGCACCTCGGCGTTGGCGATGCCGGCCTGCGAGTACAGCTCCAACTCGCGGTGCAGGCTGTAGCCGGCAAAGCCGTCGCTGCCCGGCATGATGGTCACGCCACCGTCGTGCAGGCGCTTGAGCATACGCAGCAGGCCCGGCAGCGCCTGGGCATAGACGGCCTCCTTGCCCGCTGGCACGGCGACGGCACCCGACAGCTGGCGGCGCTTCACCACCGTCGGGAAGCGCTGCACCACGGGCCGCAGCGCCGGCGCTGCGCGCGCGGGTTCGCCGGAGAACAGGCCCTCCAGTACGACCATGGTCGGGTCCAGCACGGTCTGGTGCTGGCGCAGGAAGGCGACGAAATCCGTGAAGCGGCCGTCGTTGAAGTCGAACTGCGCGAGGCGGTCGGCCAGCACCGTGTAGCGGTCCCGCGTGCGCGTGTCCTTCACATCGGGGAAGAAGTTCAGCAGGATGAAGTTCAGGTGCTGGATCTCGTCGGCCCCGGCCTCGACGAAGGCGCGTGCAAAGGTGAAGGCCGGCACATGGCCGCTGACACGCAGGCCACGCTCGTGGGCGCGGTCAGCCACCGTCGCCACCAGCGCCGGGCTGAAGGACGAATAGATCTTGACCTGGGCATAGCCGTGGTCGGCGTACCAGTCGACCGCAGCCCGCGCCTTCTCGGGCGTGTCGACCTTCACGTCAGTCGGGCCGGCCAGCGGACCGATGCCTTCGATGATGCCGGCCAGGGTCACGCGCGGGCCCAGCTCCGTGCCGGCGTCGAAGCGCTTGACGCGGGCCAGCATCGGCAGGTTGTCGTTGGCCATGTCGCGTGCGCTGGTCACGCCGGCGATCAGGTCGAAGACGCCATCGACATTGCCGAAGTGCTGGTGCACATCCCACAGCCCGGGCATCAGGAAGCGGCCATTCGCGGCGATCACTTCGGCACCGGGCGGCACGTCGAGATCGGCATCGGGCTCAACACGCACGATGCGCTCGCCGCGCACGAGGACACTCATGCCGGGGCGCACGCCGCCCGTGACGGGATCGAACAGGCGTGCACCGCGGATCAGCAGCGCGCCCGGCGGCTTGTGCGTGTGCGCCCGCGCCAGCGCCGCATGCCAGGCCTGGTCGGCGGCCTGCTGGGCGCGTTGCAGTTCCGCCAGCGCCGGTAGCAGCGGGGTCTCCAGCACCTCGAACCAGTCATCGATGACGCCGGCCGTATCGCCCTTGTCGTCCAGCCAGACAGGCACCGGCGTGAACTCGATGCCGCCGATGCGATAGAGCGTCAGCTTGCGCCCCACCACGTCGACGTCGGCGCCGCCTTCCAGCCAGGCCTCGCCGGCGGGCAGCAGCTTCAGCCGACGCCCCGGCGCCTTCAGCAGCGCGCGGGTCAGCACGCCCATGAATTCGGGTGGTGGATTGGCCGGCAGGTAGAAACCGGCCGAGCGCGTTTCACCGGTTTCGATGCGGTTCTTCCAGCGCGCCAGGCCGGCCGCATCGCGCTCGAAATGCTCGCTGAACTCGACCTTCCAGTAGTCGTTGCCGCTGGCCTCGTAGCGTGTCGGCAGGCCAACGGCGTCGAGCCGCCAGCGCGCCTGGATGGCGTCGCCGCGACCGCGGTCGTTGAAGCGGTAGTCAGCCGCGGTGACGCCGGGCTCAGGCTGGGTCAGCGTCTGCGTGCCGGCCGGGTTGCCGTGGATCTGGACCTGGTCGTCACGTGCGCTGACCGACGCGGCGATGAAGACAAGCGCGACGGCGAACCACTTCATTGCCAGGCCTCGCCCATCAGGCGGCGGAAGTTGCCGCCCAGGATCTTGTCGATGCGGCTCGCCGGGTGTCCACGTGCGGCCAGCAATTGCGCCAGCTCGATGAACTGCATCGGCCCGCACAGGTCGGGCAGGAAGAGGCTGACATCGGGCGTCTCGCCCGGCGCGCCAATGCCCATGCTGCGCCTGAGCTCGGTCTCGGCGGCGAGCATGGCGCGGTAGGCGTCCAGGTCGTCGATGGCCGTGGCGCCGCCGTCGGTACCGAGGCCCACATGATCCTCGCCGCAGACGTCGATGGCGTGCTCCAGATGATTGATGAGATCCGATGCCATGGGCTGGCCGGCCAGGCGCAGATAGGGCATGAAGTACAGCCCGACGACGCCGCCCTTGTCGGCCAGCAAGCGCAGCTCGGCATCGCTCTTGTTGCGCGGGTGGTCGGCCACGGCGCGGCAGCCGCTGTGGGTGATGGCCAGCGGCCGGCGCGCGACACGCAGCGCGTCCAGGCAGGTCTGCTCGCTGCTGTGGCTGAGGTCCACCAGCACACTCTCGGCCTGCAGGCGCTCGACGACCTCGGCGCCAAAGCCGCTCAGGCCGGTGTCGTCGGGCACCGTCGCACCGCAGCCGACGGCGTTGCGGCCGTTGTAGGTCAGCTGGATGACGCGCACGCCGAGTTTGGCGAACAGCGCGATGCGCTCGGCCTTGTCGCCCAGCATCTCGGTGTTCTGGAAGCCGTAGATGACGCCGATCTGGCCGCCCGCGCGTGCCGCGTCGATGTCTGCCGCCGTATGTACCTTGCGCAGCACCGCAGGCCTAGCGCGGATGAAGGCGTCCCAGCCGGCGATGTCGGCCACCGTCGCCTCGAAGGGTTCGGCGCTGCCGGCCACATGGCCCAACGTGATGTTGACGGCCGTGAGGCCGGCCGCGCGAGCGTCACCCAGGGAGCGCTCGTCGACGCTCTGGCCGGTGCTGGTGTAGGCCATGGCGCTGCGGTCGCCGGCGCTGGGCTGGATGCGGATGTTGGGGTTGTCGAGGACGCCCAGGGCGTTGATGACGAGATTCATAAAGACTTCGGCCTTAGAAATGGCAACAGCAGCAGGCAGCTCAGGCCGACCAGGGCATCCAGGCCCAGCGTGGCGGCATAACCCCAATGCTGGACGGCATAGCCCTGCCAGACGACGCTGTAGGTGATGGAGAGATTGGTCAGCGCCATGTAGGCCGCGAACTGCGTGGCCGCCACGGCGGGCTGGGTGATGCCCATGAAGAGGGCCACCCGCGCGCCGTAGATGAAGCCGAACAGCAGGTGGTAGATGACGACGGTGGCGAAGAAGGTCGTCACCAGCGCAGCGGGTGCGGCCTGGCCCGGCCCCCAGCCGTGGCGCTGCAGCTCGGCCATCAGGTACAGGCCCGGCAGGCTCAGCAGCGCCACGTAGACGGCCATCGCGCGGCGCAGGTTCACGCGGTCGGACAACCAGCCCCCGGCAATGCAGGTCACGGCGGTGGCCGCCTGCGAGACCGTGGCCAGCCAGCCGATGCGCTCGTTGGACAGGCCCAGGTCCACAGCCAGGTTGGCCTGCAGCCCACGCGACAGAGCCATGGCCGCGATGGGCAGCAGGCCGAACAGCAGGCCGGCAAAGGCCAGGCGCGAACCCAGCAGGGCCTGCAGCGCCTCGCGCAGGAAGGTGTGGACCTCGCGGCCCGCCGCGGCCAACGAGCCGCGCGCGGCGGACGCCGGCACCTCCTCGCGCATCGGCCACACCACCAGCGTCATCACCGCCAGGATCGCCAGGGCCAGCACGACGATGCAGGTGTGGAAGCCGATGCGCCCGATCAGCAGCAACGCCCCGCCGCCGCCGATCAGCACGCCCAGCGACTGCCCGCCGAACATCATGCCGCTGGCGAAAGCACGCTCATGCTCGGGCAGCGTCGTCACGGCCAGCGCATCGACGGCCACGTCCTGCACGGCGCCAAACAGGTTGTGCACGACCAGCACTGCCGTGAAGAGGCCGAGCTGGGTGGTCAGGTCCAGCCCGGTCAGGGCCAGCAGCGTCAGCACCATCATCAGCTGCGCGCCAAGGATCCAGCCACGGCGCGGGCCCAGGCGCCTGGACGCGATCAGGTCGACGAAGGGGCCATAGGCCCATTTGAAGGCCCAGGGCAGCAGCACGAAGCCGATGAAGGCGCCGATCTCGCCCGCACTGGCGCCCTGGCGGCGCAGCTGGGTCGCAACGGTGGTCGACGCGAAGCCGATGGGCAGGCCCTCGGTCAGGTACATCAGGAAGAACGCCGCGATACGCCCCCGTCGGGACGCCAGCAGATTCGGCAGTTGCATCGCCTGTCATCCTCTTCGCGTGAACGCCGAACGATTCTAGAATATTGTTCTAATGAGCAAGCCCCGTGGTTCCACCAGCCGCCTGCACCAGGTTTTCAAGCTGGCTTCGCCCGGCGAGCGCGGCGCCAGCCGGCGCGCGGTGCTCGCGCACGCCCTGCCCTGCTTCAACGCCCGCGGCATCGAGGCCGCCACCATCGAGGACCTGCGCCAGCGCAGCGGCCAGAGCGTGGGCACGATCTACCACCACTTCGGCAACAAGGAAGGCGTGGCGGCGGCCCTGTTCTTCGCCGGCTTCGATGATCAGAGCCGCGCCATCGCCACACGCACCGAGGCCGTCGCCGATGCACATGCCGTGGTTGTTGAGCTGGTGACCGCCTACGTGGACTGGGTGACCGCCCTGCCCGAGCTGGCGGCCTTTCTCTTCATGGCCCGCGAGACCGTGGCCCAGGGGCCGCATGGCGATGCACTGCGCGAGCGGCTGGAGGCGCGCTATGCCCCCATCGATGCCCGCCTGGCCGAGAGTGTGCGCGCCGGCCTCCTCGCCGAGCTGCCGGCCGAGCTGATCCCGGCCCTGGTGCTGGGCGGTGCGGAGTCCTACTGCCGCGGCTGGCTGGCCGGGCGGCGCGAGGCCAAGCCGGCGGCCTATGCGGGGCTGCTGGCCGAGGCGGCCTGGCGGGGTATATCAGCCTAGGGTGTTGCCGCGCTCGCCGAGGCCGGCGCGTCCTCGGCGACGGGCAGGCCCTGCTTGCGGACCTCGTCGTCGATGTGGCGACGCTGTTTGCGCGCCGCCTCGAGGTCGCGCCTGGCGGCGTCCTCGTTGCCCAGGCGGCGTTGCGCCAGCGCGCGGCCGTAGAGGGCCATGGGCAGGGGCTTGATCTCGATGGCCGCATCGAAGGCCTTGAGGGCGCGCGACGCGTCGTCCAGACGCAGATAGGCCCAGCCCAGGCTGTCGCGGGCCGACACGGCACCGCCGTCCAGGCTCACGGACTCCTTGCAATCGTCCAGGGCCAGCTTCAGGTCCAGTGCCAGGCGCACGCGCAACCAGCAGCGGTTGTTCAACACGCGGGCCATGCCGCTGTCCGAGCGATGGCTGGGCATCCACAGCTCCCACTGGCGCAGGGCCGCGGGCACCAGCTCCAGCCTGGCGTAGACGTCAGCCATGCCGGCACGCAGATGCGAGGACGGCGGCAGTGCCGCGTCCAGAGCCTGCAAGTCGGCCAGCGCGCCGTCGCGTTCGCCCTTGGACACCCGCAGTGCGGCGCGCAGGGCCAGAGCCTCGTCCAGCGCAGGGTGCAGCCGCAGGGCTTCGTCGAGGTCGGCCTGGGCCTTGGCGAACTGGCGCATGGAGAGATGCACCCGCGCCCGCGCCAGGAAGTGAGCCTCGGCAAGGGGCTCGAGTTCGCAGGCGCGGTTCAGGTCCTCCAGCGCGCGCTCATACTCACCGCGGGCCGCCGAAGCCTCGCCGCGCCGCGCCAGGGCGGCCGCGTCGTCGGGCGAGATGTCATCAGGCCGCGCCGCATAGCGCGGGTCGTACTGTCCGGGCGTGGTGCGAGCAAACACCGCACCGCCATTCCAGGTCGCGTAGAGCTTGCGCTGCAGCTGCGACACATAGATGCGGTGCGACAGGAAATAGTCCAGACCCAGCAGCATGTCCTGGTCGGCCCCGCTGGCCTCATCGATGACGAACTGGCTGTTGTGGATCTTCTCGCCCCCGAACTCGAAGGTCTCGATCGGCCCGGTCCACGCCTTTGCCTTGCCCGAACCGGCGCCGCCGACGCGGCCGATTTCCGTGAGGTCGGACTCCTTCACGCCGGCACGCTTGGCCGTGCGCAGCTTCAGCGAGGTGCGCGGTGCGCCGGTGTCCAGCAGCGCCCTCACGTCGCGATCGTTGACCCGGGCGGTCACCTGGATGGACGTGTCATGGCCGCGCGAGCCCCCCTCCAGCGGCAGCACGATGATGGGTGCCTCGCCGGCCCAGTAGGCAAAGTTGGTCTTGTCGCAATCGCCCTTGGGGAACATCAGCCTCACGACGCCGTGGGCCAGGTCATATTCAGCGTCGGCCATGGACAGGAAATTGCGCCCCAGGACGCCCTGGATGCCCGAACCCAGCTCGTTGCCGCCGACGATGAACTCGACGTTGTTGAGTGTGGTGCCCTGGAAAATCACCTTCTCCACGCGCGTCGCCCGCGCTTCGACGGAGCCGGTATAGCCCCAGATGCGCAGGCCGGCGGGCAGGCTCCTCAGCCGCAGATTGAGCTGGGCCGCCACCGACGGCGTCAGGAAGCTGAAGAAGGCGCCGCTGTCGATCAGCATGGGCACTTCGGTGCCGTTCAGGTTCAGCGTGCCGACCGGGCGATGGTTGACGATGCGGACCGGGATCTCCAGCTGGCTGAGCTTGCAGTCACCCCAGGCCGGCGCGGCGATCAAGGCCGCGGCCAGCAGCGCCCATGCGGCGCGCACTTGGTTCATCTTCATCTGCTCTCCCTGGCTTCATGATCTGGCACGCCTTAGAGCGCGCGGCGCGCACTCTAAGGCAGGCCGGGCGACCTCAGCGCCAGCCGGGGTAAACCATGTGGCCCGGAATGAACTGGGTAAGCTATCTTTATTGAACCGCTGTTTCATTTTTATCCGTGAACACTTTTTCCTCGCCCGCCTCCCGGCCGGTGTCCATCGCCGCCCTGGGCGAATGCATGCTCGAACTGCAGGGCCAGGCCTTCTGCCAGCTGCGCCAGAACTTTGGCGGCGACACGCTGAATACCGCCGTCTACCTGGCCCGTTGCGGCGGGGCGAACCTGCGCGTGCACTACGCAACCGCCCTGGGGGATGACTCCCTGAGCGCCGGCCTGCTCGAGCGCTGGGCCGCCGAAGGCGTGCAGACCGGTCTCGTGCAGCGCCTGCCCGGCCGGCTGCCGGGCCTGTACCTGATCGAGCTGGACGAGGCCGGTGAGCGACGCTTCCACTATTGGCGCGGCCAGGCCGCAGCCCGCGCCTATTTCGATACCGCGACGACGGCGCTGGAGGAGCAGGCCGACGGGCTGGACGCCCTCTACCTGTCGGGCATCAGCCTGGCCATCCTGCCGCAGGCCGGACGCGAGCGTGCACTGGCGCTGATGGCGCGCATGCGTGCCGCGGGCAAGCTGGTCGCCTTCGACAACAACTTCCGCCCGCGGCTGTGGGATTCGCTGGCCGATGCGCGCTACTGGTACCAACGCGCCTTCGCGGCCGCCAGCGTCGCCCTCATCACCGCCGACGACCACCAGGCCCTGCACGGCCTGGCCGACCTGGACACCGCCGTGGCCGCAGCCCAGGCGCTGCCCGTGGCCGAGATCGCGATCAAGCGCGGCGCACTGTCGACCCGCGTCGGCCTCAACCATGTCTGGCAGGACGTGGCCACCGAAGCGGTGCCGCGCGTCGTCGACACCACCGCGGCCGGCGACTCCTTCGCGGCCGGCTACCTGAGCCAGCGCCTGCGCGGTGCCACGCCGGCAGCAGGCGCGGCATTCGGCAACCGAGTGGCGGCCCGTGTCATCCAGCATCCGGGCGCGCTGATCCCGCGCGAGGCGATGCAAGACCTGATGGGATAAAGAAGCGATATGCGAATTCTTTGGACGCTGGCCCTGGCGGCCGGGCTCTGCCATGCGCAGACCAACACGGCACCTCTGCATCCGGCCACCTATGTGCACGCCGGCTGGGCGCAGACCACCGGCGGCCAGGGCGGCAAGATCATTCGCGTGACGACACTCGCCGGCGAAGGCCCGGGCAGCCTGAAGGCGGCCCTGGATACGCCCGGGCCGCGCATCGTCGTCTTCGAGGTGGGCGGCGTCATCGACCTGGCGGGCAAGAGCTGGAAGCTGCGCGAAGGAAAGATCACCATCGCCGGCCAGACGGCGCCCGACCCCGGCATCACGCTGGTCAAGGGCGAACTGGAAGTGTTTGCCAAGGACGTCATCCTGCAGCACATCAGCATCCGCCCCGGCGCCTTCGGGCGGGCCAAGCGCAGCGGCAACGACCATGACGGCTTCTCCACCGGTGACGGCGCCGAGCGCGTCATCGTCGACCATTGCAGCTTCTCCTGGGCAACGGACGAAAACCTCTCCGTCGGCGGCCATCGCTTCGAGGGCGCCACCCCCGACGACTGGCGCGCCCACACCTCGCATGCCATCACCTACAGCCACAACCTCATCTACGAGGGGCTGAACGAGGCCGTGCACATCAAGGGCGAGCACAGCAAGGGCTCGCTGATCCACGACAACGCCACGCAGATCCTGCTGCTGGGCAACGTCTATGCGTCCAACCGCGAGCGCAACGCGCTGTTCAAGGGCGGCGTGTGGGGCGCCATGGTCAACAACCTGATCTACAACCCCGGCTGGCGGGCGGTGCACTACAACCTGATCGCCCACGAATGGGTGGGCCGGCCTTACCAGGTCGGCAAGATCACGCTGGCCGGCAACGTCTACCGCGCCGGCCCTGGCACGGCGCTCAACCTGCCCTTCTTCACACTGGGCGGCGTCGGCGACGTGCAGCTCTACGAACAGGACAACCTCGCCGTCGACCGCCAGGGCCAACCCCTGCCGATGACGGGCCGCTACACGACCAGCGCCGAGATCATTCCCGTGCGCCAGCCCTATCTGCCTGCCGGCCTGAACTGGCTGCCGCCGCGCGAGCTGGAGAAGCTGCTGCCGCTGTACGTCGGCTCGCGGCCCTGGGCGCGCGATCCGCTGGACTTCAAGCAGCTGTCCGACATCGCCGAGGACCGCGGCCAGCTCATCGACGACGAGACCCAGAACAACCCCGAGGGCCTGCCCAAGCGCAAGCCGACGCAGCGCACCTTTGTCGAGGCCGACTGGAATCTCGCCGACATGGCGCCGAAGGCGGGCTGGCAATCGCTGTTCACGCAGGTCTCGAAGTGAGCCTGGACCGCCGCGGCTTGCTGGCACTGCTGGCGGTCCCACCGGCCTGGGGCGCCGCCGACTGCTCCGACGCGCCCGGCCAGCCCTACCTGCCGCCTTGCCAGCCCTGGCCCAAGGGCATTGAGGGCCAGCGCAAGGCCGACCTGGGTGATGGTCGTTTCCTGAACCCTGTGCTGGCCGGCGACAGGCCCGACCCGACGGTGCTGAAGGACGGCAGCGACTACTACCTGACCCACTCCAGCTTCGAGGCCGTGCCGGGCCTCTTGATCTGGCATTCACGCGACCTGGTCAACTGGCGGCCGGTGGCCAACGCGCTGCACGAGGCGGTGGGCAGCGTCTGGGCGCCGGACCTGTGCAAGCACGGCGATCGCTACTACCTCTATCTGCCCGTCAAGGCCTCGCCCAACGACATCCTCGTCAGCTGGGCCGATCGCATCGAGGGGCCGTGGTCCCAGCCTGTGCCGCTCGGGCTGAGCAAGCACATCGACCCGACGCATGTCGTCGGCGAAGACGGCCGACGCTGGCTCTTTCTCAGTAGTGGCGACCGCGTGCGCCTCAGTGAGGACGGGCTCAAGCTCGCCGGCTCCATCGAGCATGTCTACGACCCCTGGCGCTATCCCGAAGACTGGGACGTCGAGAGCTTCTCACCCGAGGGGCCCAAGATGCTGCGCCATGGCGGCTGGTGGCACATGCTGCTGGCGGTGGGCGGCACGGCCGGGCCACCGACCGGGCACATGGTCATCGCCGCGCGCAGCCGCACGCTCGAAGGCCCCTGGGAGCAGGCGCCGCACAACCCGCTGATGCGCACCCGCTCATCGCGAGAGCGCTGGTGGTCGCGCGGCCATGGCAGCCTGGTCCAAGGCCCCGCGGGCGATTGGTGGATGCTGTATCACGGCTACGAGAACAGCTTCCACACGCTGGGCCGACAGATGCTGCTGGCACCGGCGCGCTTCAGTGCCGATGGCTGGTTCCATGTCGATGCCGACGACGGCGCGCCGCTGCCCAAACCCAAGGGCGGCGACGCCGTACCGCATGGCCTGGCGCTGTCGGACGATTTCTCCGGCACGGCGCTGAAAACCCACTGGCAATTCCTCAGCGGCAGCAGCCAGGCGCAGCGCGCCCGCGTTGCGGAGGGCAAGCTGCGCCTCACCGCCACCGGCAAAGGCCCGGCCGACAGCCCACCGCTGGGCTTCATCCAGGGCGACCCGGCGTTCGAGCTGGAGTTCGATCTCGACTTCGACGAAGGCGTGCAAGCCGGCCTCGTCATGTTCTACAGCCCGCGCCTGTACGCCGGCATCGGCGCCAATGCGAAGAGCTTGCAGTTGCACCGCTACGGGCAGGACATCCGGGCCGTGCCCAAGCCCGCTGGCATCTCGCGCCGCATGCAGTTGAGGTTGCGCTGCGTGCGCCATGTGCTGACGCTTTACTCGCGTGCCGACGCCGGCCAGCCCTGGGCCAAGTTCCCGGTGCAGATGGACGTCAGCGGCTACCACCACAACACAGCGGGCGGCTTCGCCAGCCTGCGCCCGGCGATCTACGCGGCGGGTCAAGGCGAAGCACGCTTCTCGAACTTGCGCTATCGCGCTCTCGACTAAGGAGACCTCATGAAGATCCAAACCACGCTGATCGCTGCGGCGCTGCTCAGCCCCGCAGCCTGGGCCCTGGAGCTGAAGTCCGCCGACGTGCACAACAGCGACGACTACCCCACCGTCGTCGCCGTCAAGCACCTGGGCCAGTTGCTCGCCAAGAGCAGCGGCGGCGCGCTGACGGTCAAGGTCTTCAACAAGGGCGCGCTCGGCAGCGAGAAGGAGACCATCGACCAGGTCAAGCTCGGCGCATTGGCGATGACACGAGTCAACCTCGCGCCGCTGACGGCCATGTGCCCCAAGACGCTGGTGCCTTCCCTGCCCTTCCTGTTCCGCGACACGGCCCACATGCGCCATGCCTTCGACGGCCCGGCCGGCGAGGAGATCCTCAAGGCCTGCGAGCACTCGGGGCTGGTGGGCCTGGCGCTGTACGACTCCGGCGCCCGCTCGGTCTATGCCCGCAAGCCCATCAAGGCACTGGCCGACATGAAGGGCCTGAAGATCCGCGTGCAGCAGACCGACCTGTGGGTGGCCGCCATGACGGCGCTGAGCGCCAACCCCTCGCCCATGCCCATCGGCGAGGTCTACACGGGGCTCAAGACCGGCCTTATCGATGCGGCCGAGAACAACGTGCCGAGCTACGAGGGCTTCCGCCACTTCGAGGCGGCCAAGTTCTACAGCCGCACCGAGCATTCGATGACGCCCGAGGGGCTGTTCATCAGCAAGCGCATCTGGGACAAGCTGACACCCGACCAGCAGAAGCAGCTGCGCGAGGCCGCCAAGGCCTCGGTCGCCGTCGAGCGCGAACGCTGGGACGCGCAGGAAGCCAAGGCCCTGGCCGCCGTGAAGGCCGCCGGCGCGCAGATCGTCGAGCCGGACCGCGAAGCCTTCCGCCAGGCCGTCCAGCCAGTCATCGCCAAGTTCGTCAACACGCCGGAACTCCAAGCCCTCGTCAAAGCGATTCAAGACACCAAATGAACGCCTACACCAAGCTCTGCGCGGCGCTGTCGCGCTGGTCACTGCGCGCGGCCGTGCTGGGGCTCGTCGTCCTCGTCGTCTGCGTGCAATGGCAGGTCGTGGGCCGCTATCTGCTGAACGACTCGCCCACCTGGACCGAGCCCTTTGCGCTGCTGCTGGTGCTCTACATCACGGCCCTGGCGGTGGCGGTGGGCGTGCGCGATGCCGGCCACCTGGGCATGGAGTCCATCGTGGTGCTGCTGCCCAAGGGCGCGCAGCGCGTGGCCGAGGCGCTCATCCACCTCTGCGTGATCGTCTTCGCCGTGCTGATGGCCGTCGCGGGTTGGGAGTGGCTGACGCTGAAATGGGCCGAGCCCAAGCCCATGCTCGGCGTCTCCGAGGGGCTGGACTATCTGCCGCTGGTCATCTCGGGCGTGCTCATCGTGCTGTTCTGCATCGAGCACCTGATCGCGCTTTGGCGCGGTCACAGCGTCGAAGAAGCCGGGGTCTGACATGGAGGGCATGGAACTTTGGATCATGTGCGGCAGCTTCGTGCTGCTGCTGCTCCTGGGCGTGCCGGTGGCCTTTGCCATCGGGCTGTCGTCCGTGGCGACGGCGCTCGCGGCCGACCTGCCCATGGCCATCGTCTTTCAGAAGATGGTGGGCGGCATGCAGGTTTTCTCTTTCCTCGCCATCCCGTTCTTCATCTTTGCCGGCGAGCTGATGTTGCACGGCGGCATCGCCGAGCGCATCGTCAACTTCGCCAACCGGCTGGTGGGCCATGTACGTGGCGGCCTGGGCATGAGCAATGTGCTGGGCTGCACGCTGTTCGGCGGCGTGGCCGGCTCGCCGCTGGCCGACGTGTCGGCGATGGGCTCGGTGATGATCCCGCTGATGAAGCGCGAGGGCTATGACGCCGACTACGCGGTCAACGTGACCACGCACGCCGCCCTGGTCGGTGCGCTGATGCCCACCTCGCACAACCTCATCATCTATGTGCTGGCCACGGCCGGCATTGCGGCGGTCAGCGTCTTCAACCTCATCCTCGCCTGCCTGATCCCGGCGGTGCTGCTGACGCTGTCCAACCTGGCCGCGGCCTATGGCGTCGCGGTGAAGCGCGGCTACCCGACGCACGGCGCCTTTCCCGGCTGGGGAGCCGTGTTCTCGGCCTTTGTCGCGGCACTGCCGGGCCTGCTGGTCATCGTCATCATCCTCGGCGGCATCCTCAGCGGCGTGTTCACGGCCACCGAGTCGGCCGCCACGGCCGTCTGCTGGGCGCTGATCGTCACTGGGTTGGCCTACAAATCCTTGAGCCGCCGCGGCTTCCTGGAGGCTTGCGCCAAGGCCTGCAAGACGACGGGCGTCGTGCTGCTCCTGATCGGCATCTCGGCCGCCTTCGGCTACTTCATGGCGTTGTATGAGGTGCCGCAGAAGACCGGTGAATGGCTGGAGCAACTCAGCGGCAACCGACCATGGGCGATCTTCCTGTGGGTGAACGTGCTGCTCTTCGTGCTCGGCACCTTCCTGGACATGGCGGCCACCATCCTGATCTGCACACCCATCTTCCTGCCCATCTGCATGAAGGCCGGCATGGACCCGACGCAGTTCGGCGTCGTCATGCTGCTGAACTGCGCGCTGGGCTTGAACACGCCGCCGGTGGGCAGCACACAGTTCGTCGGCTGCGCGATCGGTGGCGTCAGCGTCGGCCAGGTCATGCGCTCGATCGCACCCTTTTACGGCGCGCTGCTGGCCACACTGCTGGCCGTCACCTACATCCCCGCGCTGTCGATGGCGCTGCCAGGATGGGTCGGCTAATAGCCTGGGTAGCGCGCCAGCACGCGGTTCCATTCGGGCTGCTGGCGCGCCCGCTGCAGGCCCAGGTTGAGGCGCTGCATCAGGTCCGGCCGCCGCTCCAGCGTGCGCCGGCTGACGTAGACATGGACCGGGCTCACGGCCAACTCCAGCACCACCTCCACCGCCTCGCCGGGCTCACGCGCGGCGCGGTAGAGCAGCGTGGCGGGGTCGTCGATGACGTAGTCCACGCGCCGCCCGCGCAGGGCCGACAGCGTCAGGTCATTGGCATGCAGCGGCACCAGCTGGCCCGCCAGCTCCGGGTCCTCCAGCTCGCGGCGCACGGCCAGCGGAAAGGACACGCCGCGGATCATGCCGATCTTGACCGCGCGGCCCTTCAGGTCGGCCAGCCGGCGCGGCCGATTCGCTGCACCCGCCAAGCCCATCAGCGCCACGCGTTCGTTGCGATAGGCCAGCGTGAAGTCGCCAAACGCCAGCCGCTCCGGGGTGTGCGTGGCCGAAGACATCAGATCCAGTTCGCCCTGGGCGATGTCCGGGACCTGCCGCGCCCAGGGCCGGCGCGACCATTGCAGATGCTCGCCGCAAGCCTGGGCCATCAACTCCAGCAGTTCCACGTCCAGGCCCTGCGGGTTGCCGGAAGCGCCCTTGCTCTGGAAGGGCGGGTAGTCACTCCAGCCGATCCGCAGCGGCGCCCTGTCGTCGGCCCACGCCATCGCATCAGGCAGGGTCAGGAGCAGCAGACAGGCATCGCGGCGGCGCAGGTGCATCGCCCGACTCTCTCACAGCGCCGCCTGCTTGGCAGCCCCTGGCGACCATGAACCTTGCACGTCGCCAACTGTTTGCTGCACTGGCCACGTGGCCGGTGTTCGCCCGTGCAGAAGCCCTCGACGAGACGCTGGCGGGCCTGCAGCGCCGCTGGCGCCCGCGCCTGGCCTGGCGCCCCGGCCCCGGCTGGCGCGACGAAGCCCTGGCCAACGCCCGTCGGCTGATCCTGCAGCCGGGTGACAACGGAAACGACTTCGCGACTGAAGTGCTCGGCGAGCAAGACCGCGGCAGCCACACGGCCCAGGCGCTGACGCTGCGCGGCGCACTCGGCGACCGCGTACCGGCGCTCTATCTGCGCCCCAAGGGCGCCGGCCCACATCCCGCCGTCGTCGTCATGCACGACCACGGTGCGCGTTTCGACATCGGCAAGGAAAAGCTGATCCGACCGCTCCAGCCCAACCCGTCGGCCGAAGCCTGGGTACGGCGCTATTACGGCGCCAGCTTCGTCGGCGACACATTGGTTGAAGCCGGCTTTGCCGTGCTGGCCATTGACGCATTGGGCTGGGGCGACCGCAGCCGCCCCGGCCTGGCGCGCGACGACCAGCAGGCGCTGGCCAGCCACCTGATGCAGCTCGGCCACAGCTGGGCCGGCCTCATCGCCAGCGACGACCTGCGCTCGCACCGCTGGCTGCGCGAGCGGCCCGAAGTGGATGGCAAACGCGTCGCGGTGCTGGGCTTCTCGATGGGGGCGTTGCGCGCCTGGCAGCTGGCGGCCGTCTGCGATGAAGTCTCGGCCTGCGTCGCCGCGCACTGGATGTGTACGCGCGAAGGGCTGCTACGGCCGGGCGAGCACACCCTGGTGGGGCAGTCCGCCTTCAGCATGGCCCATGCGGGACTGGCGGCGGAGCTGGATCATCCGGATGTGGCAGCGCTGATTGCGCCGAGGCCGTTGATGCTGTTCGGATCGCCGGACGACAAGCTGTTTCCGTGGGATGCGGTGCAGCAGGCTTGGCGACGGTTGGGTCAGGCTTGGGGACGAGGGGCCGGCTTGCAGACGCGCGCCACGCCCGGTGGGCACCTGTTCGACGTCGAGCAGCAGCGGGCGGCGGCGACATGGCTTGCAAGTCAGCGCCATTGACGGACAGCACGGCCCGGGCGCGGCCCGACAAGACGAGTTTTCACCTCGGCAACATCCGGCCGACCCTGACTTTGTTGGCATAGTCCTTCCACCACAGCTGCGAGCATTGAATGCGTGCATCCCACAACCCCCTAATCCCGATCGCCGATCAACCCGGCGGCCTGTGGGTTCAGCGCGCCATCGGTGCCGTGACCCTGTTCCTGGGCCTCACGCTCGCGGTGCTCCTTGCCTTCAGCACATTCACGCTGGTGGCGCGCGGCGGCGCGACGCTGACCCCGGCCTTGATCTTCTGCGCGGTCATCGGAACCCTGTCGGCCTTCTTTGTCTCGGTGGGCGTTCGCATGAGCTTCAATCGGCCCAATCGACACGGCTCGCTGTTGACGCCCGGGCTGTGGTTTGTCATCGCGGCCCTGTTCTTCGCCTGCGCCGTGTTCGTGGTGGGCACGCTCGTGGCAACCCGGCAGTTCGCCAAGCTCGAAGTGGCCGGCTACGCCCTCGCCTTGGCCGTGCTCGCTGTCATGGCCGGTCGGCGCGCCATGAAGAAGCGCGACAGCGCGTCGTGAGAATTCTGGCGGTTTGCGGCAGCCTGCGCACCGCCTCCATCAACGCCGCGCTGCTGCGCACGGCCCAGCGCCTGGCGCCGCCAGATATGGAGGTCAGCGTGTGCACATTGGTGGGCGAGCTTCCGCTCTTCAACCCGGACCTGGAGGCGAACCTGCCGCCCAGCGTCGCCCAGCTGCGTGCCCAGGTCGCCGCGGCGGATGCGCTGCTGATCGCCAGCCCGGAGTACGCCCACGGCGTCACCGGCGCCATCAAGAACCTGCTGGACTGGCTGGTCAGCTTCGAGCCCTTTGTGGGCAAGCCGGTCGCCGTGCTCAATGCGTCGCCACGGGCGCATCACGCCGACGCGGCGCTGAAGGAGGCACTGAGGACGATGTCGGCCGTCATCGTCGAGGCGGCGTCAATCAGCATTTCCTTGCTCGGATCGGGCATCGACGAGGCAGCCATGGCCGAGACACCCTGGGTCGCCGAGGCCATCCACGCTTCGCTGGTGGCGCTGCAAAGCGCGCCGCACCCATCAGTGGCGCCGGCGGCCGATCTTTGAAAGCGGATCCACACAAGCGCGATGGCGAATCAGGCGCTGCGGCGCCACACTCCAGCTCAAACCTGTCCTCGGACCTGCCATGAACGAACTGCTCGCCGCCTACCGCTACACGACCAACAACTACGCCCAGATCGAGGCCAGCAAGGTCTGCGGTTGCTGCAACTGCGTCGGGATCTTCAAGCCCGATGACATCGTCGGCTGGACCGGCCTGACGGTGCAGAACATCGACGATCCCAAGGCCATCAGCGAACAGACAGCCATGTGCCCGCATTGCGGCTCCGAAGCCGTGCTGGGTGATGGCTGCGGCTTTCCGATCAATGCGCAATTCCTGGCGCGGATGAACGAAGCATGGTTCCAGCGGACGATGATCCACCGGCCGGCGCAGAAGAAGTGATGGAAAGTGTCCAGCTGACCGGCCGCTGCCTCTGTGGTGGCGTCCGTTACGAATCCACCGGCCCTGTCCTGTTCTCGGTCGTCTGCCACTGCCGCGACTGCCAGCGTGCCTCCGGCAGTGGCGGCGTGCCGGTGCTGGGTGTCCCCAAGCCGTCCTTCTCGTACACCGGCGTCGTGAAGCAGTCGCGCATCACCGGCGGCAGCGGCTTGGCCGCGGTGCGCAACTTCTGCTCGGACTGCGGCAGCCTGCTTTTCGGCACGCCAGAGTCGGCACCCGAGATGGTCACCATCTATGTCGGCAGCCTCGACGATCCCGCCCTGTTCTCGCCCACGGCCGTGCTGTTCGCCGGTCAGCGCCCGCCATGGGCCAAACTGGCGACTCCGCTTACCGAGCACGAGACCCTGCCGGAGCACTGAAGCGCATGGACATGCTGGCCGTCTTCACGACCGTGGCCAATCAAGACCAGGCCGACACACTGGCCCGTGCGGCCATCGAGCAGCGCCTCGCTGCCTGTGTGCAGACGGAAGCCGTCCGCAGCACCTACCGCTGGCATGACGAGGTCACCTGTGAGCCCGAGGTCCGACTGATGTTCAAGACCAGCCGCGCACGCTATCCGGCACTTGAGGCGCTGCTACTTGAGCAGCACCCTTACGAGCTGCCAGCGCTCTTTGCGCTGCCTGTGGTCGGCGCGACGCCCGAGTACCTGGCCTGGCTGCGCGACTCGCTGTCAGCCTGAATTCGCACGAGGCGCATACTCGCTGCCATGGCCATCCCGCATGCCACGCCCGGTCAAGCCATCGACATCCGCCCCGCCGCTGGCGACCCAGATGGGGCGCGGACGGTGGCGCTGTTCAAGTCGCTCGACCTGGAAGTCATGCGTCTCGTGCTGCCCGCCGGCAAGGCGCTGCCGCCGCACAAGGTGGCGCACGAGATCACCATCCAGTGCATCTCTGGCGCATTGGCCGTGACGACCGACGCCGGCCGCCATCAGTTGCAGGCAGGCCAGTTGCTCTACCTGGACCGAGAGGCCGTGCACGACGTGCTGGCGCTCGAGGACGCCATGGCTCTCGTGACCGTCGTGCTGCCCTGACTCACCTCTCGAGCGTGCGCGCCGTGGCCAGCTCCGGCCTGAGTTTCAACAACCCCTCCATCACCTGCTCCGAGAACAGCGCCGCGCCCTTGGGTCCCAGGTGGGTGCGATCGAAGCGCGGCGGTGCCTCGGCCAGCGTGTCGGCGGCCGGCTGGCCCATGGCGGCGACTGCAGCGTGGCTGATGGCGTTCAGATCGAGTACCGGCACGCCCTGCTCCGCCGCGACCTTGATGACGGCCTCTGCCCAGGGGCGCAAGTCGTTACCAAGCTCTCCGTCCTTGAAGGTGCGGCGCGTCAGCGGCGTGACGAGCATCACCTCGGCGCCGGCCGCCTTCACGTCCTTCACATAGCCCGCCATGTTCGGGCCGAACTCGGTGGCCAGGTCGGTCGAGCGGCCGGGCTTGCCGGGCTGGTCGTTGTGGCCGAACTGGATCAGCACCAGGGTCTTTTGCTTGCTGGCGCCGCCCTCGTTCAGCAGGGCCAGCACCGTGGACCACAGCCCCTCGGCGCGAAAGCTCATGCTGGAGCGGCCGCCGCGCGCAAGGTTGATGCAGGCGACCTGCTGGAAGCGCGCGCACAGCGCATTGCCGTAGCCGCTGCGCGGCGCCATCGTCGAGTCGCCGACGAGGATGAGGCGCGGGCCGGTGGCGACATTGGCGGTGGTCTCGCCGCGCGGCGCGGAAGCCGGCAATGAAGCCGGCGTCTGCGCGGCGGCGCTGCCGGCCAGCAGCAGGGTGAGGAACAAGGGGGACAGTTTCATGGTTTTGCGAGGGCTGGCCACCCAGCCTTGGGGCTCATGTCGTCGAGGTTCCAGTCCTCGGGCTTGAAGGCGTGGCGCGTTGGCGCGTGGCGCGGGTAGCTGAGGGCGTTCTCGACTTCGGAGTCGATCAGCTTGCCTTTGCCTTGCGCCATTTCCGCCAGCAGCCGCGCATCCAGCGGGTCGCGCGCCCATGGGCGTGCACCTACGAGGGCAGGCAGCTCATGCGCCAGCGCGGTGGCAGCACGAAGCGGCGGCAGGCCAGGCGGCAGATAGGCTTGGCTGGCCACGATCAGCTTGGCCGTGGTCGCGGCATTGCGACCCAGCAGAGGCACAGGCGCGCCGCTCGCGTCGTGGGCGAGGTTGTCGGCCATGTAGAGCTCGAGGTCGCCCTGGCCGAGCAGCATGAAGAAGGGCGTGCCCGCCACCGTGCTCGGGCCGTAGCGCATGGCATTGCCCACCAGCGTCAGCTTGCCGGTCTGCCAGGGCTGGCCCTCCCACTCGTTGGCCAGCAGGTTGTAGTGCACCGCCCGATCACCGGGGTTGAAGATGTAGTTGTTGACCATCGCCCCCTGCGCCCCGCCCTTGAAGAGGGCATTGCGCTGGCGGTTGGACACGTAGACGTTGCCGTAGATCAGCACGCCGCTGGTGTTGTCGTGGATCAGGCTGCCCTTGCTGTGCTCGCCCTTCTCGTGCACCGAATTGCCCAACCCCTCGTAGATGAGGTTGTGCGTGTAGGTGATGCGGTGGGACGTGGCCTTGCGCCAGTCCTCCAGCGTCTTGCCCTCGAAGCGCGGGCCGCTCGCGGACAGGTTCTCGTCGGTGGCCCAGGAGAAGCTGCAGTGGTCGGCGATGACGTCGTGCGCGCCGCCGAGCGTCGAGATGCCGTCCTGGTCGCCGCCGCCCTTCTTGGGCCGACCGAACTCGCCGGGCCGAAAGCTCAGGTGCTGGATGACGACGTCGTGGGTCGAGATCGTCGTCTCGGCCTTGATGACGGTGACGCCAGGATCGGGCGCCGTCTGGCCGGCCAGCGTCAGGAAGGGCTGCGTGATCTTGAGCGGCTGGCCGCCCATGTCGATGACGCCACCGACCTCGAAGACGACGATGCGCGGGCCGCTGGCCTCGATCGCCTCCTTCAGGCTGCCGGGGCCCGCAGGCGCGAGCGTCGTGACTTTGATGACGCGGCCACCGCGGCCGCCCTGGGTCTCGGTCCAGCCGCGGGTGGCGATGCCAGCCGTGGCCGGGGCCTGCGCAACGGCCGAAGGCAGCCAGGCCATGAGACCCAGGCCGCCAGCACCGGCCAGCAGGCCGCGACGGCCCGGAGAATGAAGATGCCTCATGCTCAGAAGCTGTAGTCGGCGGTGACCTTGTACGCCCGGCCCAGCACGTCGGCCATGCTGGTGATGTAGCCCACGTAGAGGCTGTTGGCCGTGATCGGCGGTGTCGCGTTGGTGATGTTGTTGACCGCCAGGCTGAGCTTGAGCCCCTTGAAGCCTGAGTAGGCCAGGCTGGCGCCGTACTGGCTGTAGGGGCTGACGCGGTTCACCGTCGAGCCGGCGCGCGGCGTGATGTCGGTCAGCGCGGTGTTGTAGCGCACCGAGACCAGGCCCGACCACGGGCCGTTGCGCAGGCCCACCGAGGCGGTGTGCTTCCAGCGCGGGTTGATCTGGGGCATGCCGGCCAGGCCCGAGTTGACGCCGGCGCCACCGTAGCGCGCGTCGTTGGTGATGATGCCGACATTGCTCAGCACCTCGCCGTTCTTCTCGGCGCTGAAGCGGTAGCTCTCGTAGTAGGTGCCGTCCAGCATGAAGCTGGCCTGGCCGATGGGCGTGGCGACGCGGTACATCATGGACAGGTCCAGCCCGCGGATGCTGGTGTCGCCGCGGTTGGCTTGGCTGGCGATGATGTAGTCGATGGTGCCGTCGGCCTTGCGGATGATGTTGGTCGCGTACTTGGCCGGCTGCTGCTGCACCTCGGCGATGGCCACGGCGCCCAGCATGTCGGTCAGCCTGATGCCCCAGTAGTCCGCCGTCATCAGCAGGCCCTTGGTCGGCTCCAGCGCCAGGCCCAGCGTCCAGCCCTTGGACTTCTCGGGCTTGAGGAAGCTGTTGTCCGGGGACTTGGTCCAGTAGCTCATGGTCTGGTTGCAGACCTGGTCGCGCGTGAAGCCGTTGACCGGGTTGCCGGTGTTGGTGATGGTGGGCGTCGCGCTCGGGCACAGCACCGGGTCGTCCATCATCTGCGTGCGAACCTCGGGCGTCGGGTTCTGGATGTCCATGATGGACGGCGCCCGGAAGCCCGTGTTGGCCGAAGCGCGCAGCACCAACTCGTCCAGCGCCTGGTAGCGGGCCGACAGCTTGGGGTTGACCGTCGTCGTCTTCAGGTCGCTGTAGGTGTCGGAGCGCACCGCGGCGTTGAAGCTCAGCCGCCTGGTGATGGGCGCGTCCACTTCGATGACCGCCGACTTGATGTTGCGGCCGAGGTCGCGTGCCACGCCCGTGGGCGTCTCGCCGACGAGGTCGTGCTTGCTGACGTTGCCGAAGGCGTCGATCGCATAGCTGCCGTTGGCGTTCTTGGCCACGTAGTCCAGCGGTGCGGCCTCGACCTTGGCCGAATCGCGGCGCACTTCGCCGGTCACGGCCAGCATCAGCGGGCCACCGGCCAGGTCCATCAGCGAGTGCGTCAGCGTCACGTCCACGCTGCGGTTGTAGGCGCGGTTGACGCGGTAGCTGTAGTCGCTCGCCTCGATGCTGCGCAAGTATTCGAGGCCGGCTTCGTCCTGCAGGCCGAAGGGATTCAGGATGCCCTTGGTGAAGCCCTCCTGCGCCTTGGAGTAGAGGATGTAGCCGGCGCCGGCGCGGGTGTCGCGCAGCGACCGGCCGTAGTTCAGGCCCACGCGGTAGTCAAAGCCAGCCACCGTGCCCTCGGCGCTGAGCACCAGGCGGTCGTTGGTCTGCTCGTCGTTGCGGTAGGCCGAGCCGAGCTCTGCCGGGCCCCAGACGAAGTAGATCGTCCGGTTGTTCATGTTCAGGTCGGTGACCGTGCCGGGCGTCTTGCTCGCGTCGATGAACATCGCCGGCGAGTTGGCGCCGGTGTTGCTGCCCACCACCTTGACGGCCGGCGTGATGCCCTTGCCAGGGTAGAAGCGGCTGGTGGCCGGCATGCTGTAGGTGGTGGCCGGGGCCGTGCCGGCGGGCACCTGCATGCCACGGTACTTCTGCACATTGAACCTGGAGTGCAGGCCTTCCAGCGCCAGCGAGTGGTCGTTGTTGATCTTCCAGCTCAGCTTGCCGAAGACGTTGGTGATCTCGCTGCCATCGGTGACGGCGTCGTAATAGTTGGGGTTGCGGTAGCAACCGGCGTTCGAGTAAGTGGCCGGCGTGGCGACGCTGCCGGCGCCGAGAGTCGGCAGCGAGTACGGCGCCGCGCAGCCGTTCGCAAAGGCAGGGTTGTAGTTGGAATTGGCACCGGTTGCGAAGCCGAAGTTGGCGATTGGGCTGGGGTTCTTGTTGTCGGGCAGCAGGCCCAGGCCCATGGCCGACAGCACCGAGTAGTCATACAGCTCGGGCCGGTCGATCTTGAACAGCGCCGACTTGCGCTGATGGTCCAGCGACAAGTAGGCGTTCCAGCCATCGGCGTTGAGGTCGCCCGCGCCGACGATGGCGCCGATGGCCTTGGTCTCGCCGCCGCCGGAGTGCTCGGGCTGGTTCCACTCGGCCTTCACCCGCGCACCCTTGAAGCTGTTGAAGGTGTAGAAGTTCTGCACGCCGCCGATGGCGTCGGAGCCGTAGATGGACGAGGCACCGTCACGCAGCGTCTCGGCGCGGTCCAGGGCCATGCGCGGGATGACGTTGACGGAGACGTACTGGTCCTGCAGCGGCTCGTTGGCCATGCGCCGGCCGTTCAGCAGGGTCAGCGTGCGCATCGGCCCCAGGCCGCGCAGATTGAGCATCGGGCCTGCGGCACCGCTGTTGGTGCCCAGGGACAGCGACTGCGGCATCTCCAGCACCAGGTCCTTGAGCTCGGTGTGGCCGCGGGCTTCGAGCTCCTCGGACTTGATCACCGAGACCGGCAGTGCCGTCTCGCCGGCCAGGCGCTTGATGGAGGAGCCGGTGATCTGGATGCGCTCCAGCGTCGCGGGAGCATCGGTGGTCTGCGCGTGGGCCGTGGCCATCAGGCTCAACACGGCGCTGGCGCACAGGGTCAGGCGAGCGTGCGGGTTCTTCATGTTCATCGTGTCTCCGTGGTGCTTTTTGCTGGATGGGTCTAGGGGGCTGGCACCCAGCCGCCGGGCGCGCCGGTGGCGATGGTCGAGTTCTGGAAGATCTCGGCCCGTGTGGTCAAGCCCGCAGCGGAGCCGAGCGGCTTGGCCAGCACGACATTGGTCGGCACATTGGCGACCTTGACCGACGCCACGCCGAGCCGCGCGCTGACGTCCAGCGGCGCACCGTTGAGGTCCATGCTGCCGAACTCGCGCCAGCCCACCGTGTCGGTGGTGCCGCCGTCGGCCGTGCCGGCCCAGGACGGTGGGTTGCTGCCGCAATTGCCCGTGCCCACGCCCGTCTTGCTGGTGCCTGTACCCACACACCAGCCGGCGGGCAGGATGTGCGAGCCCATCTTGGTGTTCACGAAGGCGATGTGATCGATATAGGTCGTTGCCGTCGTGCCGCCGCTGCGGGCGAGGTAGGCCTGGCTCACTGCAGGCTCGGCGGTTAGCCGGCTGTTCAGGAAGACAAAGCCCTTGTCGCCGGCGGTGGCGCGCGACTGCAGGATGAAGCCCGCCGAGCCGCTGGACGTGTCGGCCACCGAGCGGATCTCGCAGTCCTCGAACAGGCTGGCCATCACGCTGCCCCAGATGAAGTCGACGTTGCCGGCGACCAGGGACTGGTAGATCCAGTTGTAGCCCTTGAGCTGCAGCGTGTCCTGCTGGCTCAGGAAGTTCATCTGCTTGGCCACGAAGCGCGCGGCCGCAGCCGTCGTGCTGGTGTTGAAGTAGATGGCCTCGGCCTGGTTGTCCCAGCTCGTGCTGCGCACATGCGGGTTCTGCAGCGTGAAGTTCTGCAGCGTCAGCAGGTCTGACGTCTCGACGAGCAGGGCCGTACGGCCGCCGCCGAGCACGCGGTGGCCCAGGGTCTTGCCCGAGGTGCTGAGTGCGGTGCCAGCGGTTGCGGAACTCGCGCCACTGCCCGAGTTCAGCGACTCGAAGTTGACGTCGCCCACCACCACACCATCACGGCTCTCGCCGACGATGCTGAGGTTGGACACCTTGCGCAGGATGTTGAGTTCGGGGTAGCTGCCGTTGGCCAGGTGGATGGTCTTGGGCGTGGCAACGGTGTTGCAGCCGTTGGCGGCCGGGCTGTTCGTCGAGCAGTTCTTCATGACCCAGTTCAGCGCGCCCTGCAGCGTGCGGAAGTCGGCCGTTGTGCCACCGTCGTCGACGTTCAGGTTCGTGAAGCTGGCCGGCGCAGCGCGCGTCGTGAACTTCCAGTTGTCGGCCTTGGCTATCCCGGCGAAGGCAGCGCCCTTGATGGTGCCGGACAGCACCGAAGCGTCCATCGTCACGTAGTAGGTCGTGGCGAAATCCAGCTTGTTGCTGTGCAGCTTGACCGAGGCCTTGGCTCCGCTGACGCTGACGGGCCGGTACCAGACATAGCGCGCGAACGTGGCGCCGTCGGGCATGACGCCGAGACCCAGCGCGTCGATCTCGAGGTTGGTGCGGGCCAGCACCGTCTGCGTATCGCTGGCCGAAGGCGCGGTGCTCAGGTCGATGCTGTCCACCAGCACGTCGTCGCTCGTGCGGTAGACATTGACCTTGCCCGCCGTGCCGATGGCGGGCGGCGCATCGAAGGACAGGGACAGGCGCGTGTCGGTGTGGACATTGGTCTCGTTCGCGGCGGGCGCCTTCGTGCCGCCCACTTCACTGACATTGCCGCTGCCGCTGATCTGCGTCGAGATCTTCCACGCGCCGGCCAACGCCAGGTTGTTGGCCTTGACGAGGGCCACCGGCCGCGGCTTGAAGGCATAGCCGGGCACGAAGACCGTGCCGGGCAGCGCGCTGCAGGCGCCTAACGCGGCGCCGTTGATGGTGGAGCCGCTGTCCTGGAACACGCCCGTATGGTCGGAGCTGGCATAGACGACGACGCTGTCACAGCCGGTCGCGCCGTCGATGGCGAACACATTGCTGTGCGACAGCACATTGCTCGCCTTGCCCACGCCGACGCTGTAGCTGTGCGGATAGGGGTTGGCCGTCTTGCTGCCAACGAAATAATTGTTGAAGACGTGGACCTGGCCGAAACGCACGCGTGGCACGCGCTGGACCACGCCGTTGAAGACGTTGTTGGCGATGGTGACGCGCAGCTTGCYGGCGTCGCTGGTCAGGCTGTCGGAGCCGCCGATCAGCATGCTCTTGTCATGCGCCGTGACGAGGTTGTAGGAGACCGTGATCAGGTCGGCGCCCTTGGTGATGTCGATGGCGCCGTCGTGGCATTGCTTGGTCTTGCCGTTCTCGACGGGCAGGGTGTCGTCGGTGACGGGTGCGTCGGTGATGGTGTTGCGGTCGATCCAGACCTGCGTGGCCGTGACGATGCCAATGGCGTCGTAGGCGGAGTTCCAGTTGCCCAGCGCGCCGTCGGTGGGGTCCCAGATCGGGCCGACATCGCAGGGCGCGACGAGGTGCAGGTTGCGCACGATGACCTGACTGACGCTGGTGATGTCGATCCAGGCATTGACGAAGCCGGCGCCCGGGCCTTCGCCAATCAGCGTGGTGTTGCTGGTCAGGCGCACCCGCGCCCTCACCTTCTGGTCGGCGGTGCTGGCGAAGGGCGTGCCCTCGGTCATGTCGATGGTGCCGGCCACCTTGATGATCTTGGCCGCGTTGCCGCCATTGGCCAGCGCGTTCAGCAGCTCGGCGCGGTTGTGCACGGTGTAGATGTGCTCGGGGGTGGCGGCGCTGCCGCCGACGGTGCCGGCTCCCCAACCATCGCTGGGTGCGGTCTGTTGCGCGGCATCAACGGCATGGGCCGGCAGGCTCAGGGCCAGCAGCGCGGCAATGCCCAGGTGCTTGAGGGCTTTCATGCGACGACCCTCCTGCGCAGGGCCACGACACCGAGGCCTGCGGCCAGCAGCGCCAGGCTGCCAGGCTCCGGCACGGCGCTGACGGCGATCTGTGTCGTGAAGCTGCCGAACTCGCTCGTGAAGTTGACGTTGTTCAGCGTCAGGCTGACGGTGTGCGGGTCAACCAGCTGCAGGCTGACGTTGCCGCCGGCAACACCCGTCATGTCCAGCGTCGTGAAGCCGGTGATGGGCTGGCTCAGGCCGGCGAAGCTGAAGGTGAAGCTGTAGCTGCCGGTCAGGCCGGTGGCGCCGGTGTTGTTCCAGACCTGCACATGGCCGTCGCTGAAGAAGTCGATACCCACCGCCGCGTCGCCAGTCAGGAACTCGAGGTCGGTGGCAGCCAACGCCGTGATGTTGCTGCCCGCCTCCTCGGTGAAGCCGTGGTCCAGGCCCAGCACTATCGTGCTGGCGCCGCTGACCTGGCCGGTGATGAGGGTGCCGGCGGGCAGGCTGCTGGCGGCCTGGGCGACGGTGGCGATCAGCCATGCAGCGGCTGCGACCACCAGGGTCCTGTGGGTCTTCATGATTTGTCTCCGTGTGGTCGGGCTCGCCGCGGGGCGATCGACACGTCTTCGGGATCAGGAGACCTGCAGGGTCCCGCAAGCGAAAAAGGGCACAGACGTAGGTCTGCGCCCTTTGCTTTCTTTAGGCCATGTCCGCCTTAGAACTTGTAGCGGCCACCGACGATGAACTCGCGGCCGGTGTAGTTGTTGACGACGACGTTGTTCATCGCGCGGGAGATGAACTGGTCGTTGGGCTGGTTGGTCAGGTTGGTCGCTTCAAACGTCAGCTGCAGCTGCTTGTTGAACTGATAGCCCATCGACAGGTCGACGTTGAAGGTCTTGTTCTTGCCTGCCACGTCCTGGTTGTTGCCGGCCGGGATGGTGGTCAGGAAGGCCGAGCGGGCCGAGGTCGACACGCGGCCGCTGAAGGTGCCGTCGTCGTAGTAGACGGACAGGTTCCAGGAGCGCGGCGACAGGTTGACCAGGTCTTCCGAGACGGTGGCCGCCCCGACCGAGGCGGAGAGCACATAGTCCATCTTGGACTTGACCTGCGTGTAGTTGGCCAGCACGCCGAAGTTCTTGCCCCAGCCCGGCAGGAAAGTGAAGGGCTGCTGCACGTTGATCTCGAAGCCGGTGAGCTTGCCGCCCGGGCTGTTGACCGGCGCGCTGACCAGGAAGAGTTCGTCGCCGGTGAAGTTGCTCGGCAGCAGCGACATCGGCAGGCCGGTGTCCTTGTACGCCACGTTGCGACCCACCGTCAGCACATAGCTCTTGATGTCCTTCTGGAACACACCCAGGCCGATGAAACCGTTCTTGGAGTGGTACCACTCGCCGCTGAGGTCGAAGGTCGTGGCGCGGAAGGGCTCCAGCGCCGGATTGCCGCCGGTGTAGCTCAGCGTGCCTGTCGTGCTCAGCGTGCCGCCCGGGTTCAGGTTCTGCAGCGGCGGGCGCGACATGACCTTGGCGGCCGCGGCGCGCAGGATCAGGTCCTTGGTCAAGTTGACCGCGATGTTGGCTGAGGGCAGCCAGTCCGTGTAATCGCGGGTGGCGGTGACGGGGCTGCCGCCGCCCGTGGCCAGGTAGCCGCTGGCGACGATGGCCGTCTTGACGTAGCGCGTGCCGAGGTTGCCGCGCACGGCCATGCCGCCCAGGCGGGTCTCGAAGTCGGCCATGAACCAGGTGCCGGTGTCGGTCTCCGAGATGGCCCGGTTGCCGCCACGGGCGCTGCCGTTGGTGATGGAGGTCAGCGTGTAGTCGCCCGGGCCGCCAGCGGGGCCGGTCTTCAGGCAGTTGCAGTAAATGTCATAGGCCTGGGCGATAGCGTCCAGGTTGGGGATGACCCAGGAGGTGATCGAGCCATTGGGCAGGTTCTGGCCCTTGCCAAAGCCCGTCAGCGTCGTCACGAGGCTGGCCGGGATCACGTTGGCCGGCAGCGTGTTCATCGTCTCGACGGTGCGGCGGATGTCGTAGCTGGTGAACTTGAACTGCTTGTAGCTGGCGCCGCCCTTGAGCGTCAGCACGTCGGGAATGACTTCCCAGGCCACGTCCGCGGTCAGCACGTCCTGGCGGTTGGTCACGCCGTTGGGGCGGATGCGGATTTCGCTGGGCGTGAAGTTGGCGATGCTGGTCGAGCCGACGGGCACGCCGTAGATCTTCAGGCCACCGTTGGCGTCGCTGGGGTTGAGGTTGCCGTAGCCGAGCAGAGGCGCGCGGTCGTCGCCGCGGGCGTCGAACACATAGCCGTTCACGTTGGGCGCATCCAGCGTCGTCGTGGTCTGGATGGGGTTGCGGAAGCGGGACGTGGCACGACCGCCGCGCAGAGTCAGCTTGAGGGTGTCGGTGATGTCCTGCTCGACGGTCAGCGAGGGCTGCGTGAACTCGGTGCTGAGCTTGTCGAAGCGCGACTCGGCGCGCACGTCGACGCCGTTGAACTTGCCGTAGAGCATCTGGCCGCTGGGCGCGTACTGCGCCTCGACGACGCTGGTCTGCTGCTTGCCGCCGGCCGACAGCGCGCGGCTGAAGGAGATGGCCTCCAGGAAGTCTTCCTGGCGGGTTGCCTCCAGCTTGCTGTACAGCATGTCGAAGGTGATCAACATGCTGTCGGCCGGGCGCAGCTGGATGGCGCCGGTCATGCCCAGACGCTCCTGGTCGTGCGTGAGGCGGCCGTAGCGCGGCAGGCGCGGGTGGAAACTGGTCGCCTTGCTGGCCTCGTTGTAGGCGGCCAGGTTTTCCGGCGTGTTGGGCAGGCGGGCCACGCCCTGGGCGGCGGGGCCGCAGGTGGTGGCGGTGGAGCCGGTGGGCAGGTTGGCCGTCACGCCCTGGGGCGGGCACCAGCCGCTGAAGGCGTTGCCGCTGGACGGGCCGTTGTCCCAGCGCACGGTGCTGAAACCCTCTTCATAGACCTTGCGCTTGGAATAGGCGCCCGACAGCAGCACGCCGATCTTCTTGTCGGCAAAGGTGTTGGAAATCAGGAAGGAGGCCTTGGGCGTGGCCTTGCCGGACAGATCGTTGTAGGTGCCCTTGACGGACACGGCGGCCGCGAACTTGTTCAGGTCGAAGGGGCGAGCCGTCTGCAGGTCGATGGTGGCGCCAAGTGACCCTTCATCGACGTCGGCCGAACTGCTCTTGCGCACGGTCAGCGAGTTGAAGAGGTCGGCGGCGAAGACGTTGAAGTCGAAAGCGCGGGTGCGGTTGGCGCCGCCGGAGCTGTCGGTGCCGCCGGTGGTGGCCAGGGCCTCGATGCCGTTGATGCGGGTGCGGGCGAAGTCGCCGCCCAGGCCGCGCACGGTGATGTTGCGGCCTTCGCCAGCGTCACGGTCGATGACGACGCCCGGGATGCGCTGCAGCGATTCGGCCAGGTTGGTGTCCGGGAACTTGCCCATGTCCTCGGCCTTGATGACATCGACGATGCCCTTGTCCTGGCGCTTGGCGTTCAGCGCGCTCTCCAGCGAGGCGCGGATGCCGGTGACGGTGACCGTCTCCAGTTGCGCAGAGGCGGCCGGCGCGGTCTGGGCCCAGACGGGCGCGGCAATGAAAGTGACGGCCAGGGCCACCGGACGCAAGGCCAGGCGCTGGGACGGACGACGGAAAGGACGAGCGGCGGGCATGTGGTGTCTCCTGGTGCAGGCCGCCTGGGCGCTGTGTCGCGCCGGCGGCTCTCGGGTTATGCAAGGCTGGGAACCCGGGCGCACGCAGGGCACCCGTTGATTTCCAAAGCCGGCGACGCTGTAGTGCGAGCGCCGGTTCTTTCGTCGTGACTACAGGTCGTTGTCGCGGCGAGGGAAAAACTTGTCGATCAGCGCGGGCCCGTCATGGGTAAACAGGGGCTCATTGCTGGGGTCTTCGAAGTTCGCTGTGGACGATGATAGGGGGAAGATGCAAAAATCGGAACATCGGTTCACTAATTAGAAACCATGATTCCGCAACACTTGCGCGCTGCCTAAAGTCGTGGCATCGGAAAAAGTGGAACTGCGTTTCAACCAGCTGAACCACCTTGGCCACGACCCTCGCGCTGAACGGACGCAACAAAAAATGGTGCTCAACAACTTCAACCTGGCCGGCAAGACGGCCATCGTCACCGGCTGCAATACCGGCCTGGGCCAGGGCATGGCGCTGGCGCTCGCCCAAGCCGGCGCCGACATCGTCGGCRTCAACGTCTCCGACCCGGATGAGACCAAGGCAGGCGTGGAAAAGCTGGGGCGCCGCTTCCTGGACATGCGTGCCAACCTGTCCGACGTGAGCGCCATTTCCGACCTGGTCGCCCAGGCCAGGACCTTCACGGGCGCGGTGCACATCCTGGTCAACAACGCCGGCATCATTCGCCGCGAAGACGCCATCAAGTTCTCGGAGGCCGACTGGGACGACGTGATGGACTTGAACCTGAAGTCGGTGTTCTTCCTGTCGCAGGCGGTGGCCAAGGTCTACCTGGCCCAGAGCAGCGGCGGCAAGATCATCAACATCGCCTCGATGCTGAGCTTCCAGGGCGGCGTGCGCGTGCCCTCGTACACGGCCAGCAAGAGTGGCGTCATGGGCATCACGCGGCTGATGGCCAACGAGTGGGCCTCGCACGGCATCAATGTGAACGCCATCGCGCCGGGCTACATGGCCACCAACAACACCGCCGCGCTGCGCGCCGACGAGCAGCGCAACAGCGCCATCCTCGACCGCATCCCGGCCGGCCGCTGGGGCAAGCCGGAGGATCTGGCCGGCCCGGTCGTGTTTCTGGCGTCGCAGGCTTCGGACTATGTCAACGGCTACACCATTGCCGTGGACGGCGGCTGGCTGGCCAGGTAAAACGCCCCTCGCCCAGCCGCGCATCGCTGCACGCGAGCGAGTCTGGTCTGGGACCGCGCTGCGTCTAGCGCCGCAGCGCTTCGGCAGGCACAACAAGTCCACTGGACTTGCCGTGTCCGGCCTCAGCCCCCGAGGGGACGGCGATGCTTGCCGGCTCGACCGGCAAGCACATCGCCAAAGGGGCCGGCTCGGGAGCGGCCCAGCGCTCGGCCCAAAAAAGGATCACGCCATGAAATCCACCGAACGCAAGTTTGAATTCCTCACCCGCGAGGACCCCGACACCGGTGCGCGGGTCACGCGGCTGACGCCGCCGGACGTGACCTGCCATCGCAACTACTTCTATCAGAAGTGCTTCACGAACGATGGCCGCCAGCTGATCTTCGGCGGCGAGTTCGGCCCCAACCCGAGTCCGAACTGGAACTACCACCTGCTGGATCTCGACACCCAGCGCTGCGTCCAGCTCACCGACGGCATGGGCGAGAACACCTTCGGCGGCTTCCTGAGCCCCGATGACAAGCACCTCTACTTCGTCCGTGACAAGCGCCAGTTCATCCGCCTGGAGCTCGCCACGTTGGAAGAGGAGGTCCTGTACGTCGTGCCCGACGCCTGGGTGGGCTATGGCACCTGGGTCAGCAACAGCGCCTGCACAAAGATCGTCGGCATCGAGATATCAGCTGACGACTGGTTCCCGTTGAACACCTGGCAGAAGTTCAACGAGATGTTCCACAAGCGGCCGCTGTGCCGGCTGTTCAGCGTCGACCTGGCGACCGGTAAACGCACCGTCATCCTTGAGCAGCGCGGCTGGCTGGGCCACCCGCAATACCGCCCGTTCGATGACAACACCGTCGCCTACTGCCACGAAGGCCCGCACGACCTCATCGACGCGCGCATGTGGTTCATCGACGAGAACGGCACGAACCGCCGCTGCGGCAAGGAACATCTCGACGGCGAGAGCTGCACGCACGAGTTCTGGGTGCCGGACGGCAGCGCCATGATCTACGTCAGCTACAACGAGAAGTCGCCCGAGCGCTGGATCTACAGCCTCGACCCCGTCACTCTCGAGAACAAGCTGCTGACGGCCATGCCGCAGTGCTCGCACCTGATGAGCAACTACGACGGCACGCTGATCGTCGGCGACGGCGTGGGCAAGGTCAGCCATGACAGCACGGCCAGCAATGCGATGCTGGTGGGCGACCCGTATCTGCACCTGTTCGACCTGAAAGCCGGCACGACCCGCCCCATCGCGCGGCACGACAGCGGCTGGGACGTCTACAAGGACGACCGCCAGGTCACGCACCCGCACCCGAGCTTCACGCCGGACAACAAGCAGGTGCTTTTCAGCTGCGACAAGGAGCGCGCGAACGGCGTCGAGCCGGCCCTCTACCTGGCCGACCTGTGAAGCTCGCGCTGGCCTTGGCCGCATCGCTTGCCGTAACGGCAGCTCAGGGGCAAGCACGCCCTCAGCTGCCGGCCGAGCAGGCCGCCGCGCACACCGCGGCGGCCTACCTCGGCGACTGGAAGCCGGGGCCGCTGGCCGACCTCACCGCGACGGCGCCTGACTTCGTCGTCAAGCCGGGTGAATCGGTGCAAGCCGCCATCGACAAGGTGCCCGCCGAGGGCGGCAAGCGCTGGGTCATCCACATCCAGCCCGGCACCTACCGCGGTCCCGTCTGCATCAAGGACAAGGCGCCGCTGGCCCTCGTCGGCTCGGCGCTTGAGGCCAGCGCCGTCGTACTCGTCGACAGCCGCTTCTCCGGTAAGCCCAAGGGCGAGAACGAGCCCGCCCACCCCTGCTGGCCTGAACTCGGAAAGGCCACCGTCGGCACCAGCGGCAGCACCAGCATGCTGGTGCAGAGCAACGACGTTCAGCTCATCTCGCTGACCATTGCCAACGACGCGATGGACGGCGTGCGCCGTGGCGAGGCCTACCCGCCGGGCGTGGGCGAAAGCGGCGGTGCGCAGGCCGTGGCGCTGACGCTGATGGGCGACCGCATCCAGCTCGAAGCCGTGCGCCTGCTGGGCCACCAGGACACGCTCTACGCCAAGCGCCGCACGCCTGACGCGCCAGCCCGCCAGCTGATCCGCCACAGCCTCATCGCCGGCGACGTGGACTTCATCTTCGGCAACGCCGTGCTCGTCATCGAACACAGCACCATCCTCAGCCGCGCCAACCGCCGCACGCCTGGGCACGGCGGCATCGTCCTGGCGCCCAGCACGGCGCCCGACGTGACCCAGGGGTTTCTGATCACGCACAGCCGCTTGGTCGGCGAGCCCGGCATCGCGCCCGGCGCCACATCCATCGGTCGTGCCTGGGATGCGGGTGTCAAGGCTGGCACCTGGGTGGCCGGCACCAGCCCCAATGGCGCGGCCGTCGTGCGCGACAGCGAGATCGGCCTCCACATCGGCCCCTGGTCGGCCAGCACCTCGCGCCGACCCTTCGACGCCGCCGGCAACCGTCTTTTCGAGTTCAAAAATCAATGAGCTTCCAACGTCGCCACCTGCTGGCTCTTGCCGGTCTCTCTGCCCTGGGCGGTTGCGCCACCGCGCCCCATGCACCCGTTGAAGCGCCTCTGGGTTGGGCGGGCACCGGCGGCACGACCGGCGGGGCCAGAGCCGTTCCCGAGCATGTCTTCGACGTTCACGATCGCGCCGGCCTGGATGCCGCGCTTCGCCTGGGCGACAAGCCCAAGATCATCCGCATCCACAAGCTCATCGACCTCTGCCCCGGCGGCGTCGAAGCCTTCCGCGATCCCGAGTTCAACTTCGACGCCTTCGACCGCGCGTTCGACCCCGCCACCTGGGGCCGCGACGACCCCAGGGGGCCGCTGGAAGATGCCCGCAAGCGCTCCGAGAAGCGCCAGGCCGACGTCTCCATCGTGCGCCTGCCGTCCAACACGACGCTGCTGGGCGCCGCACCTGGCGCCGGCTTCCAGCACGGCATGGTGCTGCTGGACAAGGTCAGCAACATCGTCATCCGCGACCTGCGCTTCTCCGACGCGTACGACCACTTCCCCGCCTGGGAGCCGCGCGACAACGTGCACGGCGAGTGGAACTCGGAGTACGACGCGCTGTCGCTGCGCGGTGCCGACCGCGTCTGGGTGGACCACTGCCTGTTCGACGACGGCAACCACCCCGACAAGCTCGAGCCCATCCGCCTGGGCCAGCGCGTGCAGCACCACGACGGCTTGCTGGACATCACCAACGGCAGCGATCTCGTCACCGTGTCCTGGTGCCGCTTCCAGGCCCACGACAAGACCATGCTGATCGGCAACAGCGACGGCCGCATCACGGATGACGGCCTGCTGCGCGTCACGCTGCATCACAACCACTTCCACGCCTGCAAGGAGCGCACGCCGCGGGTTCGCTTTGGCCGCGTGCATGTCGTCGCCAACCTCTTCAGCGCCGAGCGTGCCGAGGACTTTGGCTACTCCCTGGGCGTGGGCATCCGCTCGCGCCTGTACAGCGAGCACAACCGCTGGGAGTTGCCGCCCGAGATCAAGGCCGACCGGCTGATCCGCCGCCTCAAGGGCAGCGCCTTCACCGACCGTGAAAGCCGGCTCAACGGCCAACCGGTCGACATCCTGGCCGCTTGGGCAGCCACGCACCCCGGCGAGACCTTGTCCGCCGACGTCGGCTGGCGCCCCGACGAGTCCTACGACGCGGCAGCCTTGCGCCCGGCCCGTCCCGATCAATTGGTTGAGCAAATCCGCGCAGGCGTCGGGCCGCGCCGCGCCTGAGTCAGAATCCGGCTACTGAAACACGCACCCGAAAGAATCGAAACGATGGACGACGACATTGCTGATTCCAAGCAGCCGGAGTCGGTTGCCGCGGTACTCAAGGTGTTCGCGATCCTGAACGCCCTGGGTGAGCGCAGTGACATCGGTATCACCGACCTGTCGGTGCGCCTGGCCATGCCCAAGGCCACGGTCTACCGTTTCCTGCAGACGATGAAGGGCCTGGGCTATGTGCGCCAGGAGGCCGACAGCGAGCGCTACGGCCTGGCCATGCGCATGTTCGAGATCGGCGCCAAGGCCCTGCCCTCGCCCGAACTCGTGGACCTGTCCAAGCACCACATGCAGATGCTGGCCGACGCCACTGGCGAGACCGTCCACCTGGGCAGCCTCATCGACAGCGAGATCATCTACATCCACAAGGTCGATTCGCGCCACATGCTGGGCATGTACTCGCGCATCGGCCGCCGCGCGCCGCTGCACTGCACGGCCATCGGCAAGGTGCTGATGGCCTGGGAACACCCCGAGCGCCGCGACCGCATCCTCGACGGGGCCGAGTTCAAGCGCTTTCGCGACAAGACCATCACGGAACGCCCGGCCTTCCTGGCCGAGCTGGAGCAGGTCAAGAAGCAGGGGTTCGGTGAAGACCGCGAAGAGTTCGACGATCACATCCGCTGCCTGGGCGTGCCCATCTTCGACCGCCTCGGCCAGCCCATCGCCGGCATGAGCGTGTCCTTCCCGACCTTCCGCTTCGATGTCGAAAAGGCGCCCGAGGTCGTCAGGATGCTGCAGACGGCCAGCAAGGACATCTCCGAAAAGCTGGGTTGCACCAGCTACCCGATCACGATCGCACCGTGAGTCGACCGCTCTAAAGCGTTGTCGCGCCTGGGACGCAGGGGCCTCCCCCGGGGTGCTTCAATGGCGGCTGTCGTGTGAACCAGCAGCCCCATGAGCCCCATCAACCGCCAGATCGTCCTCGCCTCCCGCCCCAAGGGCGAGGTCACGCCCGCCAACTTCCGCCTCGTCGAAGCGCCGCTCACCGCGCTGACCGAGGGCCAGGTGCGCGTGCGCAACCACTTCCTCAGCCTCGATCCCTACATGCGCGGGCGCATGAACGAGAGCAAGAGCTATGCGGCCTCGCAGCCGCTCGATGAAGTCATGATCGGCGGCACCGTCGGCGAAGTCGTCGAGTCGAAAAACGCCAATTTCGCCGTCGGCGACAAGGTCGTCGGCATGGGCGGTTGGCAGGAATTCCAGACCGTCGACGCCACCCAGCGCGGCGTGCTGAACAAGGTCGACACCGCCCACATCCCCCTGTCCGCCTACCTGGGCTCGGTCGGCATGCCCGGCGTGACGGCCTGGTATGGCCTGACGAAGATCATCAACGTGAAGGCCGGTGAAACCGTCGTCGTCAGTGCCGCCAGCGGTGCGGTCGGCAGTGTGGTCGGCCAGCTCGCCAAGGCGCGCGGCGCCCGCGCGGTGGGCCTCGCCGGCGGCGCCGACAAGTGCCGCTATGTCGTCGAGGAACTGGGCTTTGATGCCTGCATCGACTACAAGCAGCACCCCGACGTGCGCTCGCTGTCTGCCGCGCTGAAGGCCGAGTGCCCGAACGGCATCGACGGCTATTTCGAGAATGTTGGCGGCATGATCCTGGACGCCGTCCTGCTGCGCGCCAACGCCTTCAGCCGCATCGCGATGTGCGGCATGATTTCCGGCTACGACGGCCAGCCCATCCCGATGGCGGCGCCCCAGCTCATCCTCGTCAACCGCATGAAAGTCGAAGGCTTCATCGTGTCCGAGCACATGGAAGTCTGGCCCGAGGCGCTGAAGGAACTGGGCACGATGGTCGCCACGGGCAAGCTCAAGTTCCGCGAGTCGATTGCCGACGGCATCGCCAGCGCGCCCGAGGCTTTCATCGGCCTGCTCAAGGGCAAGAACTTCGGCAAGCAGCTCGTCAAGTTGATCTGATGCGCTGGACCTGCCTGCGCTTTGACGAGCTGAGCGTGCCGCAGCTCTACAGTGTGCTGGCCCTGCGCTCCGAGGTCTTTGTCGTCGAGCAGAACTGCGTGTTCCTTGACATCGACGGCCTCGACGCCAAGACCTGGCATCTGCTTGGTCACGGCGATGACGGCCAGCTCAAGGCCTATGCGCGGCTGATCCCACCGGGACTGAAGGCGCCCGACGCCCTCATCGGCCGCGTCGTCACATCGCCCGCGGCACGCAGTGGTGGCGTGGGCCGCGCGCTGATGGCCGAAGCCGTCGCGCAGTGCGAGCAGCTGTGGCCCGGCCAGTCGATCACGCTGCATGCGCAGGCGCACCTGGAGCGCTTCTACGCAAGCTTCGGCTTCTCGCCCGTTGGCGAGCAATACATGGAAGACGGCATCGCTCACCAAGAGATGCAGAAACGTAGCCCCCAATCGGCGCAAGCGCCTCAGCCCCCCGAGGGGGTTGAGAAGCCTCGGGGCGGCCCTTCGCCTTCTCAGGAGACCTGAACATGACCAAGAAAACCGCTGTCATCACCGGCGCCGGTTCCGGCTTCGGCCTGGAAACCGCCCGCCTCGCCGCCCGGCGCGGCATGAACCTCGTCCTCGTCGACGTGCAGGCCGATGCGTTGGACAAGGCCGCCTCCGAGTTCAAGGACGTCGAGGTGCTGGCCCGGGTCGTCGACGTGGCCAAGGCCGATCAGATGGAAGCACTGGCTGCGGCCGTGCAGGAACGCTTCGGCGCACCCCACTTCGTCTTCAACAACGCCGGCGTCGGCTCGGGCGGCCTGATCTGGGAGAACTCCCTGGCCGACTGGGAATGGGTCATGGGTGTCAACGTGATGGGCGTCGTGCATGGCGTGCGCCTGTTCACGCCCATGATGCTGGCTGCGGCCAAGGCCGACCCGGGCTACTCGGGCCACATCGTCAACACCGCCWSCATGGCYGGGMTGCTGAACCCGCCGAACATGGGYGTCTACAACGTGTCCAAGCACGCCGTCGTGTCGCTGTCCGAGACGCTGTACCAGGACCTGTCCCTGGTGACCGACCAGGTCCATGCCTCGGTGCTCTGCCCCTTCTTCGTGCCCACCGGCATCAGCCAGAGCCACCGCAACCGCCCCGGCGAGTTCGCGGCGAGCAAGCCGACCAAGAGCCAGATGATTTCCCAGGCCCAGAGCGACAAGGCTGTGTCCTCGGGCAAGCTGACCGCGGCCGATGTGGCGGCCATGGTGTTCGACGCCATCGACCACAACAAGTTCTACATCTTCAGCCACCCGCAGGCCCTGGCCGGCGTACAGACGCGGCTGGAGGACGTCATGCTGCTGCGCAACCCGACCGATCCCTTCCTCGATCGGCCCGAGATCGGCGCCGGCCTGCGCGCCAAGCTGCGCGCCGATTGAGCCCGCCCAGCGGGGCCTGACCATCGCGTCGGCCTCGCGGGCCCCCTTGCGCAGCGACTGCAGCTGCACTGAGCCCTGCCGGCCCCAGCCGGCAGGGCTCAGTGCATGGGGGAACGAGAAGTTCAGGCCACCTGCGACCGGTTCAGCCCAGGGTTGACGGCAGGTCCCAAAGCATCTGTAAATGGGATACTTGCTTCACGGAACGGCAGGCCACAAAAAATGAAACTGTCTTCCAGTTAAATGAGAGACAGCAAGTCATGAGCAAAACGATCTCGATGAGGCACACGCTGAGCTACGGCGGCGCCAACCTGCTGGGCAGCGGTGCCCTGGCCATTGCGGCCGCATGGCTGCTCTATTTCTACACGACCTTCTGCGGTCTGACGGTCGTCGAGGCGGCCACGATCTTCTCCCTGGCCAGCATCCTGGATGCCATCAGCAACCCCGTGATGGGGTATATCAGCGACAACTTCTACAACACGCGATTGGGCCGAAAGTTCGGGCGCCGGCGTTTTTTCATCTTGACGGGCATACCCCTGGTGCTGCTCTATCCACTGATGTGGATCGAGGGTTTCGGGTTCTGGTACTACCTGAGCATGTATGCCCTCTTCGAGCTGGTCTATACCTCGATCATGGTGCCGTATGAAACCCTGGCGACCGAGATGACCACGGATTTTTCGGCTCGCTCCAAACTCACCGGCGCCAAGGCCATGTTCGGCAAGGCGGCCAACTTCCTGGCCGCCTTCATCCCGGCCCAGCTCTTCCTGGTCTACAGCAAGGAATCGGCCACGCCCTTCCTGCTGACCGGCATCATCTACGCCCTCATCATGTGCGGCGCCATGACCGCCCTCTACCTCTCCTCTTGGGAGCGGCCCGTGCATGAAGTGGCGCAGGAGCGCGCCGGCAGCCTGGGCCAGGCGCTCAAGAAACTCGGCATGGACATGCTGTCCACCTTCCATCTCAAGATCTTTCGCAAGCACCTTGGCATGTATCTGCTGGGGTTTGGGGCGGAATGGCTGTTTGCTTCGATATTTACTTACTTCATCGTCTTCTGCATGGGGCAGGACAAGTCGGTTGTCGGCTATCTGAACAGTTTCAGCTCGGTGATGCAGCTGATATCCACCATGCTATTCATCGGCCTGTGCATCAAATTCGGTTTTGCGCGCCCCTACCGTATTGCCCTGCTCATCGTTTGCGGCAGCGTGCTGGCCTATACCGCGCTGTTCTACCTGGGTTGGAGCAAGCAGACCACGGCCATCGCTCTCTTCGCCGTCACGGCCGTGTTCGGCCTGGGCACCGGCGGGGTCTACTACATCCCCTGGACGGTCTACACCTTCCTGGCCGACGTCGATGAGGTGCTGACCGGGCGGCGGCGCGAAGGCATCTATGCCGGCGCCATGACCTTCGCAGGCAAGATCACGCGCTCGGCTGTCGTCTTTGTCATGGGCTGGATCCTCGGCCAGTTCGGCTTCCTTTCCGGCCAGGCCACACAGCCGGAGAGCGCGATCAACGCCATCGTCGGCATCTTCACGCTGGGCGTCATCGGCCTGGCGCTGGGCGGCATCTACTACACCACCCAGATGAAGCTCGACCGCAAGAACCACGCCGTCCTGCTGGAAGAAATCGCCCGCATCAAGGCCGGTGGCCGCATCGCCGACGCCCCTGCGCAGGCCCGCGCCGTGGCCGAGGAACTGACCGGATGGAAGTACGAGCAGTGCTGGGGCAACAACGCCCTGGCGCCGGCGGGGGCGAAACCGGCGGTACGGGCCTGACGGGCGAGGAGCTCCGTAGGCTGCACGGCCCAAACACAGCGCCGCAAGCACCGGTTCCTAGAATCGGGCATGCATCCCAAAGATCTCACGGCCGATATCGCCATCATCGGCGGCGGCCCTGCCGGGCTGATGGCGGCCGAAGTGCTGGCCGCCGCCGGCCTGGCGGTCACCGTCTTCGACGCCAAGCCCAGCGTGGGCCGCAAATTCCTGCTTGCCGGCAAGGGCGGCCTCAACCTGACCCATTCCGAGCCCTTCGAGCCTTTTGTCGGCCGCTTCGGTGAGCGCGCCGCGCAGATCGAGCCGCTGTTGCGCGCCTTTGACGGCGACGCGCTGCGCGACTGGGCCTCGGGACTGGGCGTCGAGACCTTCGTCGGCACCTCGGGCCGCGTGTTTCCGAAAGACCTGAAGGCCGCGCCGCTGCTGCGCGCCTGGCTGCACCGCCTGCGCGCGGCCGGCGTGAAGTTCGCGATGCGGCACCGCTGGACGGGCTGGGCTGACGATGGCGCGCTGCGCTTGGACACCCCCGACGGTGAACGCCTGGTGACACCACGCGCCACGCTGCTCGCGCTGGGTGGCGCTTCCTGGCCCCAACTCGGCTCGGACGGCGCCTGGGTCGAGCGGCTCGCTGCGCGGGGCGTGGACATCGCGCCGCTGCATCCCGCCAATTGCGGCTTCGACGTGGGGCCCACCGCGGCCCACGCCGACGGCCCCGGCTGGAGCGAACGCTTTGCCACCGAGTTCGCCGGCCAACCGATCAAGCCGGTCGCACTCGAGACCGAAGGCTTCGCGAATCGCGCCGGCGAGTTCGTCTTCACGGCCACAGGCATCGAGGGCTCGTTGGTGTATGCAGCGAGCAGCACATTGCGCGAGCAGATCGCGCGTGACGGCGTCGCCACGCTGCACCTGGACCTGCTGCCCCAGCTGGCGCCCGAGCGCGTGCTCGCCGAGGTCAGGCACCCGCGCGGCAGCCGGTCCCTGTCCTCGCACCTGAAGAGCCGCCTGCACCTGAACCCACTCAAGCTCGGCCTGCTGCACGAGTTGCTGACGCGCGAGCAAATGCTGGACGCCACTACGCTGGCTGCCGCGCTGAAGCATCTGCCGCTGACGCTGCACGCGCCCCGCCCCGTGGCCGAAGCCATCAGCACGGCCGGCGGCGTGCGCTTCGAGGCGCTGACCGGTGGCCTGATGCTGACCGCCCTGCCCGGCGTTTTCGTCGCCGGCGAGATGCTGGATTGGGAGGCGCCCACCGGCGGCTATCTGCTGACGGCCAGCATGGCAAGCGGGCGCGCAGCAGCCGCCGGGCTTGCGGCTTGGCTGACGTCCTGACAGTCACAGCTGGTTGCAATCCAACCGGCAGGCATCCCTAGCCCTTGGGTGCCACGGGGACGGAGTGAGCCGAAGCGACTCCTAGACTCCGCCGTCCCTGCTAACGCCTCATCTCATGACGTCCCTGCGCCTCGCCACCCTGGCCCTGAGCTTGACCGCCGCGTTCGCCCACCTCCCGGCATCGGCCGACGCGACCTTGCCGCCCATTTCCCTGGGCATGCCCAATGCGTCCAACCTGTACGGGCTGGAACTGAACCAGTGGTTTGTCGCCACCAACGAGGCCACGGCCGGCACGATCATCGACGGCACGCTCAGCCAGGACGGCGCCTGGTTGAACTTTCCGTCCGCTGCCCAGCTGAGCCGCAGCGCGGCTGACTCGCAAGCCGTCAATGACAAGCTGGCCTCGGCCTTCGCCCGCGTCGGACCGACCAGCCTCGGTGCGTCGGCCTCCGCGCTGGCGCCGTTGAATCCGACCGCCATCAGCAGCGTTGCAGTCGGCCATTCCTTCGTGGGCTACTGGGCCATGCTGGACCAGGACACGACCGTTCAGTTTGACCTGAAGCTTGATGGCCATCTGGCGACGACGGGTGACCGCGCCCTGGGCGCCGACCGCTCGGGCGCTGCCGTCACCGCCTTCGTCGTCGGCTCGCAAGCCAACTTCACGGCCGAAAGCCAGTACGCCTTGTTCAAGGCCGCGGGGCTCGATGCCTTCGAAGTCGGGGGCGATCCCCTGCTGCAGCAACTCATTGCCGCCCACCCCAGCACGCAGACCCATCTCGACGTGTTCGGTGTGCAAAGCGACACCATGAGCCGCTCGCTGGACGTCGACACCACCCTCCACGTGAGCGCCAATGGCACGCGGATCGACTGCCAGACTCCCATCTCGCCCGCCTGCGGCCGCTACTTCTACATGGTGGGCGCATTCCTGTTCACGGGTGCGCAGAACGGTGGCGCCGCCGATTTCTCGCACACGCTCGACGTCACGAGCATCCGCATCGGCAACGACGCGCCACAGCCCTTCAACGCAGTCTCAGCCGTGCCCGAGCCGGCATCGGCTGCGATGCTTGTGGCCGGCCTCATCGGCCTGGGTCTTGCCACGCGCCGCCGCCTGCGCTGCTGACACTCAGGGCCCGCCGGTCCGCGGCAGCGGGCGGCGCCCTGCGCGACGGAAAACCTGGAGAAGTCGCGCGACGGGTTTCAGGTATCCCGTTGCAGGAAACTCGTGTGGGAAAATCGCAGGCTTTTCGCCCGATTTCCAGAGCCCGTTTTGGACAACAAGCTGATCGTTTCCCAGATTGCCGCCGAGCTGAAGGTGAGGCCCGCCCAGGTGCAGGCTGCCGTCGAGCTGCTGGATGGTGGGGCCACCGTGCCCTTTATCGCCCGCTACCGCAAGGAGGCCACCGACGGTCTCGACGACATCCAGTTGCGTGAGCTGGACGCGCGCCTGGCCTACTTGCGCGAGCTGGCCGAGCGCCGCGAGGCCGTGCTCAAGTCCATCGCCGAGCAGGGCAAGCTGACGCCGGAGCTCGAAGCCGCCATCCGCACGGCACCGACCAAGCAGGAGCTGGAAGACCTCTACCTGCCTTACAAGGTCAAGCGTCGCACCAAGGGCCTGATCGCCCGCGAGGCCGGCCTGGAGCCGCTGGCGGACAAGCTCTTCGCAGACCCATCACTGACGCCGCTCGATGAAGCCGCGAGCTTCATCAACGCCGAGGCCGGTTTTGCCGATGCCCACGCGGTGCTCGATGGCGTGCGCGACCTGCTTGCCGAGCGCTGGGCCGAGGATGCCGTGCTGGTGGGCAAGTTACGCGAGTGGCTGTGGGACGTCGGTCTCTTCCAGTCCAAGCTGATGGACGGCAAGAGCCCGGACACGCCGGACAACGCCAAGTTCCGCGACTACTTCGACTACGCCGAAACCATCAAGACGGTGCCGTCGCACCGCGCGCTCGCCGTCTTTCGCGGCCGCACGCTGGAGCTGTTGGATGCCAAGCTGGTGCTGGACGAAGAAGTCATCGCCGGCCAGCCCACCCTCGCTGAAGGCCGCATCGCGAGCCACCTCGGCTGGCGCCATGCCAACCGCCCCGGTGACGCGCTGATCCGCAAGACCGTGGGCTGGACCTGGAAGGTCAAGCTGTCGCTGAGCCTGGAGCGCGACCTGTTCGCCCGGCTGCGCGAGGCGGCGGAAGCGACCGCCATCAAGGTCTTCGCCGAGAACCTGCGCGACCTGCTGCTGGCCGCACCCGCCGGCAAGCGCGTCGTCATGGGACTGGACCCGGGCATCCGCACCGGCGTGAAGGTCGCCGTCGTTTCCGACACCGGCCGTGTTTTGGACACGTCCACCGTCTACCCGCACGAACCACGCCGCGATTGGGACGGCAGCCTGCACACGCTGGCCAAGCTGTGCGCCACGCACGGCGTCAACCTCATCGCGATCGGCAATGGCACGGCCAGCCGCGAGACCGACAAGCTGGCCGGCGAGCTGATCAAGAAGCTGCAGGCGCTGGATGCGTCGGTGCAGATCGAGCGCGTCGTCGTCAGCGAGGCGGGCGCTTCGGTCTACTCGGCGTCGGAGTTCGCTTCCAAGGAGCTGCCCGACCTGGATGTGAGCCTGCGCGGCGCCGTATCCATCGCGCGCCGCCTGCAGGACCCGCTGGCCGAACTGGTCAAGATCGACCCCAAGAGCATCGGCGTCGGTCAGTACCAGCACGACGTGAACCAGAGCGAGATGGCGCGCACGCTGGATGCCGTCGTCGAGGACTGCGTGAACAAGGTCGGTGTGGACCTGAACACCGCCTCGCAGGCCCTGCTGGCCCGCGTGTCGGGCCTGTCGGCGTCGGTCGCCAGCAGCATCGTGCGCTGGCGCGACGCGAATGGCGCCTTCAAAAGCCGCCAGCAATTGCTGGACGTCAGCGGCCTCGGCCCCAAGACCTTCGAGCAGGCGGCAGGCTTTTTGCGCATCCGTGGCGGCGACAACCCATTGGACTTCAGCGGCGTCCACCCCGAGACCTATCCGCTGGTCGAGAAGGCGCTCAGCATCCTGAAGCGCCCGGCCGCTGACGTCGTCGGCCGCAGCGAGGTGCTGCGTACGCTCAAGCCCGAACTGCTGGCCGACGAGAAGTTCGGCCTCATCACCGTCAAGGACGTGCTGGCCGAGCTGGAAAAGCCCGGCCGCGACCCGCGCCCAGACTTCAAGGTGGCGCGCTTCAATGACGGCGTCGAAGACGTTAAGGATCTGCAGCCCGGCATGCTGCTCGAAGGTACGGTCAGCAACGTCGCGCAGTTCGGCGCCTTCGTCGACCTGGGCGTGCACCAGGACGGCCTGATCCATGTCAGCCAGCTGTCCAACAAGTTCGTCAGCGACGCGCGCGAGGTGGTCAAGACCGGCGACATCGTCAAGGTCAAGGTGCTGGAAGTGGACCTGGCGCGCCAACGCATTTCCCTGACGATGAAGCTGGACGCCCAGGCACCGCGAGGCCCGAAGCCGGACAACAACTTCCGCCCCGCGGCGCGCAACGAACGTGGCCCGCGCCAGTCTCAGGACTCCCAGGCCCCTGCCGGCGGTGCGATGGCCGCGGCCTTTGCCAAGCTCAAGCGCTGACCTTCGTCATTGCCACAGCGAGCTGCCATGATCGCGGCCCGCACCGCGGGGCGTCGATTGGTGCCCCTGAACCCGCAACTGGTCGCAGCACCGCCGCGCCATGACAGCGCTGCCGCTATGGTGCGCGCCGCGCGCTGAATCGCATCTCTCGGAGTCCGTCTTGAAAACCCCCGCCCTCGCCTTGCTGCTTCTGCTCAGCCCAGCCCTGGTCCTGGCCCAGCAGGAGGTCGACCGCGCCTCGAACAACTCACCCACGCCCAGCAACAACCAGCTCGAGCGCGTCTCGGTGACGCGCCAGCAGACCGACACCGACCTGCGCCGCCGCGAGCCCGTGGCCAAGCAGCTCTATGGCCGCGACGAGCTGGACAAATACGGCGACACCCAGCTCAGCGATGTGCTCAAGCGCCTGCCGGGCATCAACGTCTCCGGCGGCCAGCTGCGCATGCGCGGCCTGGGCGGCGCCTACACGCAGATCCTCGTCAACGGCGAGCCGGCGCCCCCGGGCTTCAGCCTGGACAACCTGAACCCCGCCCAGGTCGAGCGGCTGGAGGTCAGCAAGGCCCCGACGGCCGACCAGAGCGCCCAGGCCATTGCCGGCACGCTCAACATCATCCTGAAGGACGCCCCGCGCGTCGTGCAGAAGGACCTGCGGCTGGGAATGGCCTATGCGTCGGAAAAGCCCGTCATCAACGCCGGCTTCACCTATGGCGACCGCGTCATCGGCGGCCTGGGTTTCGTGCTGCCGATCAATGTCCAACAGTGGAATTTCGTCAACGAGAACGAGGGCGACCGCGTGCGTGACCGCGGCCTCACCGGCCTGCGCAACAGCGGGCGCGACCGCTCGTTCGGCCAGGGCTTCAACATGGCGCCGCGCCTGAACTGGAAGCTCGGCGACGACGAGACGCTGAGCGTGCAGGGCTTCTTCATCCAGAACCGCTTCCGCAGCGAAGGCGCCAACACCACCGAGGTGCTGTTCGCAGACCCGGCCACGCCGAGCAAGAGCGTGCTGCCGCCCAGCCTGCTCGACACCACCCGCAACCGTGGCACCTTCTCGGCCCAGCGGGTCAATCTGCAATACAACAACCGCTTCGGCGAGGATCGCCGCATCGAGTTGCGCGCCGGTGCGGGCAGTGGCGGCGCGGACTTCAACTCCGGCTTCTTCGGCCGCAACAAGGACGGCACGCCGGCGATCGACCGCCTCACTACCGGCGAAAACCGCAATCGCAACACGACGCTGTCGGGCAAATACAGCCAGTACGCTGGCGATGCCCACACCGTGACCACCGGCGCCGAACTGGAACGTCGCACGCGTGACGAAAGCCGTCGCACCCAGCAGTTCGACTACCGCAAGGCCAACCCCAAATGGGAGGACCTGCTGACCGGCGTCGAAGGCCAGCCCTTCGACGCGACGATCACGCGCTCGGCCCTGTATGTGCAGGACGAGTGGGAGATCAACCCGCAATGGTCGGCCTATGCCGGCGTTCGCCACGAGCAGATCAAGATGGCCAGCGAAGGCGCAAGCAGCCAGTTCGCCAGCACCAGCAAGGTCACCACGCCATTGCTGCACCTGAACTTCAAGCCCGACCCCAAGGGCCGCGACCTGGTGCGCGCCAGCCTCACGCGCAGCTACAAGGCTGCCGACGTCCAGCAGCTCATCGCCCGGCCGACCGTCAACACCGATTACGAGGTGCGCGGTCCCAATGCCCACATCAACACCGAGCTTGGTCCCGACCGCATCGGCAACCCGCAGCTCAAGCCTGAACTGGCCACGGGGCTGGACGTGGCCTACGAGAAGTACCTTCCGGCCGGGGGGCTGATCTCCGTTGGCGTTTTCCATCGCCGCATCACCAACCTGATCCGCACCGACCGCCCGCGGTTGATGACCGTCGACTATGCCGACACGCAGCGCTACGTCATCACCCAGATCAATCTCAGCAAGGCCACGACCCAGGGCTTGGAGCTGGAGGTCAAGGGCCGTGCCGGCGAACTCTTCCCCAGCCTCTTCGAGCCCAGCACCAACCTCAATCTGCGTGCGTCGCTGAACCTGTACCGGTCCACGGTCGCCGACATCCCCGGCCCCGACAACCGTCTGGAAGGCCAGCAGCCATGGCAATTCAACTTCGGTGCGGACTATCGGTTCAAGACTCTGCCCATCAACATGGGATTCAGCGCACAGATCGCACCGGAGTTCGACGTACGCCAGAGCGTGCTGCAGAGCCAGACTTCGCTGGCCTCGCGCTCGCTGGACGCCTTCGCGGCGATGCAGGTCAGCAAGCAGGACAGCGTGCGCGTCAGCGTCAACGGCCTGTTCCAGCCCCAGCAGGGCACGCGGGTCGTCATCATCGGCACGCCCGACTACAACCTGAACCGTCGCGATCCGGTGCCATGGTGGGCAGTGAACTGGGAACACAAGTTCTGATCCGGGCTATCTTCAGCGCATGAGCTCGGGCGCCCTGCAGGTCTTTGCCGGCCCGGCCGCGAAAGCGCGGCTGGCCGAGCGCGGGCTGCGCGCCGAGGATATTGGCTTGATTCCCGCTGCCGCCGGCGGTCCCAAGGGGCTGATCCTCAACGGGTTGGACCGTTTCGTCTTCGGTGAATGGCTGCCGCAAAGCCAGCATCCGGTGCATCTCGTCGGCGCCAGCATCGGTGCCTGGCGCATGGCCACGGCTGCGCTGGCGCACCGCGACGTGCCGGATGCGTTCAACACCATGGCCGAGGCCTATGTGACACAGGAGTACGACGTGTTGCCCGGCGAGAAGCGCCCGCGGCCCGAGGGTGTCAGCAAGCGCTTCGGCGAGATCCTGGGCGATATCTTCGAGGGCCGCGAGGCCGAAGTGCTGGCCCACCCGCGGCTGCGCCTGCACGTGGTCACGTCGCGAGGCCGCGCTGGCTTGCTGGCGCGAGAAGGCAAGCTGCGCACGCCTCTGGGCTACCTCGGCGCGTTCGCGGCGAACGCCATGTCACGCCCGCTGCTGGGCCGCTTCCTGGAGCGCGTCGTCTTCTCCGACCCGCGCGACCGCCTGCCGCTGAAGCTCAACGACTTCACGAGCCGCGAGGTGCATCTGTCGCGCGCCAACCTGCGCGGCGCGCTGCTGGCAAGCTGCTCCATCCCCTTCTGGCTGCAGGCCCAGCACGACCTGCCCGGCGCCCCGCGCGGCGCCTACTGGGACGGCGGCATCACCGACTACCACCTGCACCTGGACTACCGCGCACTGCAGTCGTCCACCGCGCCGCTGGTGCTTTACCCGCATTTCCAGCGCCAGGTGGTGCCCGGCTGGCTGGACAAGGCGTTGAAACACCGCCACCGCTCGACGGACTTCCTCGACAACGTCGTGCTGCTGTGCCCGTCGCCCGATTTCATCGCCAGGCTGCCCGGCGCCAAGCTGCCCGACCGCAATGACTTCATGGCGCTGGACGCCGCCGAGCGCCGCCGCCGCTGGCGCGTCGCCGTGACGGAAAGCCAGCGCCTGGCCGATGAATTCGCTGCGTTGGCCCAGCGCGACTCCATTTCCGCCCTACCGCTTTAGAATCTCGCCTTCCTCCCCTCACAAGAGCGAGAAAGGCACCCTGGTTATGACACCGCGAACTACGTTCCCGTTTACCGGTAGTTAGTCGGCCGCGGCTCGTCACGTCTTCTCGCCTTCGGGCACAAACAAAGCGCGGCAAGTGGCCGCGCTTTTTTGTTTGTCGCCTCTTCGGAGCACCCATGATTTCGATTCAACTCCCCGACGGCTCGCGCCGTGAATACCCCGCCGCGCTGTCGGTCGGCGACGTCGCCGCCAGCATCGGTGCCGGCCTGGCCAAGGCCGCCCTCGGCGGCAAGGTCGACGGCAAGGTCGTCGACCTCAGCCACGTCATCGACCACGACGTGCAGCTCGCCATCGTCACCGAGAAGGACGCCGACGGCCTGGAGCTGATCCGCCACTCGACGGCCCACCTGCTGGCCTACGCGGTCAAGTCGCTCTACCCCGACGCTCAGGTCACCATCGGCCCGGTCATCGAGAACGGCTTCTATTACGACTTTGCCTACAAGCGCCCGTTCACGCCCGACGATCTGGCCGCCATCGAGACCAAGATGACCGAGCTGGCCAGGAAGGACGAGAAGGTCTCGCGCCGCGTGCTGCCGCGCGACGAGGCGGTGGCGCACTTCAAGGCCATGGGTGAGGCCTACAAGGCCGAGATCATCGAAAGCATCCCGGCTGACCAGGACGTATCGCTGTACGCCGAGGGCGCGTTTGAAGATCTGTGCCGCGGTCCCCACGTGCCCAGCACGGGCAAGCTCAAGCACTTCAAGCTGATGAAGGTGGCCGGCGCCTACTGGCGTGGCGATCATCGCAACGAGATGCTGCAACGCATCTACGGCACGGCCTGGGCGACCAAGGACGATCTGCAGAAGTACCTGGTGATGCTGGAGGAAGCCGAGAAGCGCGACCACCGGCGCCTGGGCCGCGAGCTGGACCTCTTTCACATCGACGAGCACGCCCCGGGCGTCGTCTTCTGGCATCCCAAGGGCTGGACGGTCTGGCAGGAGGTGGAGCAGTACATGCGCCGCGTCTACCGCGACAACGGCTACCAGGAGGTCAAGGGCCCSCAGMTSMTCGACAAGACGCTGTGGGAGGCCACGGGCCACTGGGACAAGTACCGCGACAACATGTTCACGACGGAGTCGGAGAAGCGCGATTACGCGCTCAAGCCGATGAACTGCCCGGGCCACATCCTGATCTTCAAGCACGGCGTCAAAAGCTACCGCGACCTGCCGCTGCGCTTCGGCGAGTTCGGCCAGTGCCATCGCAACGAGCCCACCGGCGGCCTGCACGGCATCATGCGCGTGCGCGGCTTCACGCAGGACGATGGCCACATCTTCTGCACGGAAGACCAGATCCTGGCCGAGTGCGTGGCCTACACGGCCCTGCTGCAGAAGGTCTACACGGACTTCGGCTTCACGGACATCATCTACAAAGTCGCGACGCGCCCTGACGCCCGCATCGGCTCCGACGAGGTCTGGGACAAGGCCGAGCACGCGCTGATGGAATCGCTGCGTGCCTCGGGCGTGGACTTCATCATCTCCCCCGGAGACGGCGCCTTCTACGGCCCCAAGATCGAGTACACGCTCAAGGACGCCCTCGGCCGCCAATGGCAGTGCGGCACGATGCAGGTCGATTTCTCGATGCCGGGGCGCCTGGGCGCCGAGTTCGTCGACGAGGACGGCCAGCACAAGACACCCGTCATGCTGCACCGCGCAATCGTCGGCAGCCTGGAGCGTTTCATCGGCATCCTGATCGAGCAGCATGCCGGCGCGCTGCCCGTCTGGCTGGCTCCGACGCAGGTCGTGGTGGCCAATATCACCGACGCGCAGGCCGATTACGTGTCTGAAATTGTGAAATCGCTGCAAAAACAAGGGCTTAGGGCCTCGGCAGATTTGCGCAACGAGAAGATCACCTATAAAATCCGCCAGCATTCCATGCAAAAGCTGCCGTACATCCTCGTCGTAGGCGACAAGGAAAAGGCGAATGGCAGCGTTGCGGTACGCGCCCGTGGCAACCAGGACCTCGGCGTGATGCCCCTGCAGGACTTCCTCTCTCGGATCTCCGCAGACATCACCAACAAGGTCTGAAGCCTTTCGGGCGCGATTTGTTTTGTTTGGGCCTCTCGCCTGGGGGCCCGTTGAAAGGTCTACACCATCGCTACGTTTGCTGACCGTCGTGCGATTCCGGAGCGCAAGCACCGGTTGAACCGCGAAATCATGGCTCCCGAAGTCCGTCTGAACGGCCCCGAGAACGAACCCATCGGCGTCGTCAGCATCCAGGAAGCCCTGCGTATGGCGGGCGACATGGATGTGGATCTGGTCGAGATCTCTGCCACCGCCAATCCGCCGGTCTGCCGGCTGATGGACTACGGCAAGTTCAAGTACCAGGAGCAAAAGCGCGCTGCCGAAGCCAAGTCCAAGCAGAAGATCATCGAGATCAAGGAAGTCAAGTTCCGCCCGGGCACGGACGAAGGCGACTACCAGATCAAGATGCGCAATCTGCGCCGCTTCATTGCCGAAGACGGCGACAAGGGCAAGGTCACGCTGCGCTACCGGGGCCGTGAAATCACCCACCAGGACATCGGTATGCGCCTGCTGGAGCGGATTCGCGACGAACTGGCCGACGTGGCGATCGTCGAGAACATGCCGAAGCTCGAAGGTCGGCAGATGATCATGGTCCTGGCGCCCAAAAAGCGCTAAAGACCGAAGAGTTCAACCCGCCGGTTTGGTCGCCGACGGGTTCATTAGTCTCCTGAGGCCAACAAGTGCGCCGGGCTCACCGGCGCCGCCCCAGGGACGCACTTAGAAGGAGCATCAACATGCCCAAAATGAAGACCAAGAGCAGCGCGAAAAAGCGTTTTCGCGTTCGTCCGGGTGGCACCGTCAAGCGCGGTCAGGCGTTCAAGCGCCACATCCTGACCAAGAAGACCACGAAGAACAAGCGTCAGCTCCGCGGCGCCGTCACCGTGCACGAAACCAACATGGGTCACATCGCTCAGATGCTGCCCTTTGCTGGCCTGTAATTCATCACTGACTCAAGGAGAAACACATGCCTCGCGTCAAACGTGGTGTAACCGCTCGTGCCCGTCACAAGAAGGTCTTGGCTCTGGCCAAGGGCTTCCGGGGTCGTCGTAAGAACGTCTTCCGCATCGCCAAGCAGGCGGTGATGAAGGCGGGCCAATACGCCTACCGTGACCGTCGTACCAAGAAGCGCGTCTTCCGCCAGCTCTGGATTGCCCGTATCAACGCTGCATCGCGTGGTCTGGGTCTGTCCTACAGCAAGTTCGTGGCGGGTCTGAAGAAGGCCCAGATCGAGATCGACCGCAAGGTCCTCGCCGATCTGGCCGTGAACGACCCGGCTGGTTTTGCCAGCATCTTCGCCAAGGTGAAGGCCGCGCTCGCCTGATTGCGATTCGCCCTGGCTCGCGTCGGGGCACGCAAACTTTCAGGGCCGGCCCACCAGGGTCGGCCCTTTTTCATTCCGAATTCCGAATGTCTGATCTCGACGCTCTTCTTGAAGCGGCACGCAGCGACTTTGCCGCCGCGCCAACGCCCGCTGAACTCGAAAACGCCAAGGCGCGCTTCCTCGGCAAGTCCGGCCGTGTGACCGAACTGATGAAGGGCTTGGGCGCCCTCAGCATCGAGGAAAAGAAGACTCGCGGCGCCGAGATCAACCAGCTCAAGGTCGGCATCGAAACCGCCCTGACTGCACGCCGCGACGCGCTCGCCGCCGCAGAGCTCGAGAAGCAACTCAAGGCCGAGGCCCTCGACGTGACGCTTCCCGGCCGCAGCCGCGGCACCGGCGGCCTGCACCCGATCACGCGCGCGATGGAGCGCATCGAGGCCATCTTCGCCTCCATGGGCTTCGACGTCGCGGACGGCCCCGAGATCGAGACCGACTGGTACAGCTTCTCGGCGCTGAACAACCCCGAGAACCACCCGGCCCGCTCCATGCAGGACACGTTCTACGTCGACATGAAGGACGAGAACGGTGCCTGGCTGAACCTGCGTCCGCACACCAGCCCGATGCAGATCCGCTACGCCCAGGCCCACGCCAAGCGCTACGCGGGCCAGGACACCATGCCCGAAATCCGCGTCATCGCGCCGGGCCGCACTTACCGCGTCGACAGCGATGCGACCCACTCGCCCATGTTCCACCAGGTCGAAGGCCTGTGGGTGGGCGAGAACATCAGCTTCAAGGACCTGAAGGCGGTCTACCTGAACTTCATCACCGCCTTCTTCGAGACCGACCAGCTGCAGCTGCGCTTTCGCCCCAGCTACTTCCCSTTCACCGAGCCCAGCGCCGAGATCGACATCATGTTCGAGAGCGGCCCGCTGAAGGGCCGCTGGCTGGAGGTGTCGGGCTCCGGCCAGGTGCACCCGCAGGTCATCCGCAACATGGGCCTGGACCCCGAGCGCTACATCGGCTTCGCGTTCGGTTCCGGCATCGACCGCCTGGCCATGCTGCGCTATGGCGTCAACGACCTGCGCGCCTTCTTCGACGGCGACCTCCGCTTTCTCTCGCAGTTCAAGTAAATCGTTATGCAATTCCCCGAGTCCTGGCTGCGCGAGTTCTGCAATCCGCCGCTGTCCACTGAAAAACTGGCCGAACTGCTGACCATGTCCGGCATGGAGGTTGAAGAGCTGCGCCCCGTGGCGCCGCCTTTCCACGGCATCGTCGTCGCCGAAATCCTCGAAGCCGAACAGCACCCCAACGCCGACAAGCTGCGTGTCTGCAAGGTCAACGCTGGTGGCGCGGAGCCACTGCAGATTGTCTGCGGTGCACCCAACGCCCGTGTCGGCATCAAGGTGCCGCTGGCCACCGTCGGCGCCGAGCTGCCCACCGATGACGCAGCCAAGCCCTTCAAGATCGGTGTCGGCAAGCTGCGCGGCGTCGAGAGCTTCGGCATGCTGTGTTCGGCCCGCGAGCTCAAGCTCAGCGAAGACCACGGCGGCCTGCTGGAACTGCCCGCCGATGCCGTCATTGGCGAAGACATCCGCAAACACCTGAATCTCGACGACACCCTCTTCACGCTGAAGCTCACGCCCAACCTGGGCCATGGGCTGAGCGTCTTCGGTGTGGCCCGTGAGGTGGCTGCGCTGACCGGCGTACCGCTGCTCAAGGCCGAGTTTCCGCCGGTGAAGCCCGGCATCGACGACAAGCTGCCCATCCGTATCGAGGCGCCCGACTTGTGCGGCCGCTTCTCCGGCCGCATCGTCAAGGGCATCGACACCAAGGCCAAGACGCCTGCCTGGATGGTCCAGCGCCTGGAGCGCTGCGGCCAACGCTCGGTGACTGCCCTTGTCGACATCTCCAACTACGTGATGTTCGAGTACGGCCGCCCGTCGCACATCTTCGACCTCGACAAGATCAGCGGTGAGCTGGTCGTGCGCTGGGGCAAGGCCGGCGAGCAGCTCAAGCTGCTGAACGGCAACACCATCACCGTCGACGACAAGGTCGGCGTCATCGCCGATGCGCGCGAGGTCGAGTCCCTCGCCGGCATCATGGGCGGCGACCACACCGCCGTGTCCGACGACACGCGCAACGTCTACGTCGAGGCCGCCTTCTGGTGGCCCGAGGCCGTCATGGGCCGGGGCCGCCGCTACAACTTCTCCACCGATGCCGGCCACCGCTTCGAGCGCGGCGTCGATGCGTCGCAGACCGTCGAGCACATCGAACGCGTCACGCAGCTCATCATCGACATCTGCGGCACGTCTGGCACCCAGGTCGGCCCGATGGACGACCAGTCGCCCAACGTGCCCACGCGCAAGCCCGTGATGCTGCGTGTGGCGCGCGCTGCCAAGGTCATCGGCATGCCGCTGACGCAAGCCCAGTGCGAAGGCGTGTTCACGCGTCTGGGCCTGCCATTCACGGCCGCTGACGGCGTGATCACGGTGACTCCGCCGAGCTGGCGCTTCGACATCCTGATCGAGGAAGACCTCATCGAGGAAGTCATCCGCGTGCTGGGCTATCCCACGTTGCCATCGACCGCGCCGCTGGCGCCCATCGTGGGCCGCACGGGCTCGGAATCGCGCCAGAGCACACACGCGCTGCGCCGCGCCGTCGCCGCACGCGACTACTTCGAGACGATCAACTTCAGCTTCGTCGAGGAACGCTGGGAGCGCGAGCTGGCCGGTGTCACCGACCCCATCAAGCTGTTGAACCCCATTGCCGCGCCGCTGTCGGTGATGCGCACCAGCCTGATCGGCAGCCTCGTGCAGGTGCTGCGCCACAACCAGTCCCGCCGCGCGACGCGCGTGCGCGTGTTCGAGCTGGGCCGCGTGTTCAAGCGGGATGCTGGCGTGGCCAACGGGCCGCTGTCCGTGGCCGGCATCGATCAGCCGCTGCGCCTGGGTGGCTTGGCCTGGGGCCCCGCCGACCAGCAGCAGTGGAGCCAGCGTGACCGCGCCGTCGACTTCTTCGACGTCAAGGGCGACCTCGAAGCCCTATTCGCGCCGCAGACACTGAGCTTCGAAACCGCCGAGCACCCTGCCCTGCACCCCGGCCGCAGCGCAAGCGTCAAGCTGAACGGCGTCGCCATCGGCATCGTCGGCGAACTGCACCCGCGTTGGCGCCAGGCCTATGAGATCAGCGGCAGCGCCCCCGTCGTCTTTGAGCTCAATCTCGACGCCGCGCTGACTCGCACGCTGCCGCAAGGCCAGCCGCTGCCGCGCCAGCAGGCCGTGCAGCGCGACCTGGCCCTGGTCGTCGAGGACAGCACGCCCCACGATGCACTGATGGCCACCATCACGGCCGCTGGCGGCGCGCTGTTGCGTTCAGCCAAGCTCTTCGACGTCTTCAAACCCGCTGCTGGCGCCAGCACGGATCTGCAACCCGACGAGCGCTCCCTGGCCGTGCGCCTGGAACTGCTCGACGACGAAGCCACATTGACCGATGAGCGCATCGATGCGGCCGTGGCCGCCATCGTGGCCGCTGTCGGCGACCAGCTCGGCGGCCGCCTGCGCGGCTGACCCCAGGAACAGGAACACGAATGGACGCGAACGACGCCAAGAAATCCGAATCCGCTGCGGTCGTCATCGGCAGCCTGGAAACGCCCACCCTGACCAAGGCCGAGCTGGCCGAGCTGCTGTTCGACAAGCTCGGGTTGAACAAGCGCGAGTCCAAGGACATGGTCGAGGCCTTCTTCGACATGCTGCACGACAGCCTCGTCAAGGGCCAGGACGTCAAGCTCTCGGGCTTCGGCAACTTCAACATCCGCCGCAAGGCGCCGCGCCCGGGTCGCAACCCGCGCACCGGCGAGTCCATCCCGATCAAGGCCCGCAACGTCGTGACTTTTCACGCCTCCCACAAGCTCAAGGGGTTGGTGCAAGGCGATACGCCCAGCGGCGAAGACTTCGAGTAGAGTCTGACGCCTTGCCTCAGCTTTCGCTCCGAAGCCCTTGATTTCAATGGACAAAGCGCTGCCTTCCATTCCCGCCAAACGCTACTTCACCATTGGTGAGGTCAGCGAGCTGTGCGGTGTGAAGCCGTATGTCCTGCGCTATTGGGAGCAGGAGTTCACCCAGCTCAAGCCCATGAAGCGGCGCGGCAACCGGCGCTAYTACCAGCACCACGAGGTGCTGCTGATCCGCCGCATCCGCGACCTGCTCTACGACCAGGGCTTCACCATCAGCGGCGCGCGCAACCAGCTCAGCGAAGGCCTGCCATCGGCGGCCGCGGCGCAGAACTTCCGAGATGAAGCCGAGGCCGCACAGGCGCTCGAAGCCATGGATGGGGAACTCGACGGTGACGACGACGCCAGCGCGCCGGTCGAACTGGCGCATCTGCCCGCCGTCCGGTTGGCATCGCATGCACATGCCCAGCCGCTGAAGGCCTCCGGGGCATCCTTGACACTGCCGGTGCTCGCCGTGGACCCGCTGACCTCTCTGGAGCAGGTTCGAGCCGAACTTCTTGCGATCCGAGCCAGCCTTCTGGGCTGAAAGCGCAATTCCTCGGTTATACTTTTTGGCTCAGTCGGGGCGTAGCGCAGCCTGGTAGCGCACTTGCATGGGGTGCAAGGGGTCGCGAGTTCGAATCCCGCCGTCCCGACCATAAAACAATAAGAGAATCAACGGCCTAGCAGCTTCGGCAGCTAGGCCGTTTTCCTTTGTGGCCTCGGAAAGGCTCCAAGGGGGGCCACCGGAAAAAGGCTTCGGGGGCCCGGGTCCACGGCCAACAAGCCGATTCGGCGGGCCGACCCGCATGACAGGCTTTGAGGGGCGCCAGCCCGCCGTTTTGCGCTGCCTACCGGGGAAGGAACGGATTTCGCCGCGGCCGTTGGTCAGTGCGGCTTGAAAAACAATGCTTCGGGAATCGCCCGGAAGGGCGCCGTCCAGAGGGGGTTGTCGAGTTCAAAGACTGACGCAGGTAGCCGTCTGCGGCCGTCGAGCAGGGGGCCGATGCGGGCATCCCGAGCCAGGATTTCTCTCGCGCGGCCCGTGACGAAAAGTCTGCTCAGGCCTTCGTTCAAAGCATCAGCCAGCGCCGGTTCGTCTCGACGCACAGCGAAGACGCGCGCGAACCGGTAGTGAACACACCAATCCTCGAACAACACTACCGATGGCGCCAGGTGGCCGAACATGTCCAGCAACATGCCAGCCTCATCGGCTCCCAGCGGGAAGGCATCGAATCGACCCGCCTCCAGCATACGGAACAGGTGCAAGAACTCTGCCTCCTGCACCTTGAGCCCAGCGGCTCGCAGAATGCTGGAGTCCACCCAATCAGGCCCCTGACCGAAAACCAATTGCCGAAGGTCATCGTGTTCACGCACGGCCCTCAGGCGGTCGAGTCGATCGCGACGTACCAGCATGAGGCGGTAGCCGCTCAGTCCTAGATCCAGTGGAAAGGGGAGGATCAGAGTACGCTCAGCCACCTTTGGCGATGCACCCGTGTCCATGACATTGACACCGCCACCTTTGAGTTCCAAAAAAGCCCTCATCGACGGCAGCGGCGCCTCGCTCACTCGAAGAGTGTGGGGACGTCCAGAAGCCTCCAACGCGGCTGTCAGCAATTTGAACGGCGTACCGTCGGTGGGCCGTTCGTGCGTACGTGGATACACGACTTCTAGAAGCTGGCCTGCGATGGACGGGGCAGCGAGGGTGGCACCCAAGCCCAGCATCGCGGCACGACGGCTGATCAACCGACGATGAACAATTGAAGGCCCCAGGTCCATCTGAATCATTTTGAGCGCGCCACAGCGGAGTCGCAATCCTGGTCATCGCCCGGCACCAGGCGCTAGAGAAGGTCTGCAAACCTCTCGTCAATCCGACTGGCGCGCGAGGTGAGGTTTCTTTGGACGATGTTCACGTCAGGGCCAAATCGCTTCCAGCAGTCGAGCACCCCCGCAGGGTCAGGCAGCGCTCTGCCCTGGCAGAGGCAGGACGAACGTTTGCTAGGCATTCGCCGCAGCTGGGCACATTGATTGCCGCCGCTGTCCATGCAGGCAAAGAGCTCCTCCGTGCTGAAACATCCATCGCCGTCCACCGACTTCATCCACATCGTCGGTGCCCGAGAGAACAATCTGCGCAACGTCAGCGTCGACATCCCGAAGAAGCACATCACCGTGTTCACAGGAGTCTCGGGCTCGGGCAAGTCTTCACTCGTTTTCGACACCATTGCAGCCGAGTCGCAGCGGCAGCTGAACGACACTTTTTCCACCTTCGTGAGGCACCGCCTGCCGCATCACGCCCAGCCCGATGCCGACGTGCTGGAGAACCTCTGTGCGGCCATCGTCATCGATCAACGCCGCCTGGGTGGCAATGCGCGCTCCACGGTCGGCACGGCCACCGACATCCTCGCGCTGATCCGCCTGCTGTTCTCGCGGGTGGGGCAGCCCTTCGTCGGCTACTCCAACATCTTCTCGTTCAACCACCCTGACGGCATGTGCCCGCGATGCGAGGGCCTGGGGAAGGTCGACACCATCGACATCGACCGGCTGTTCGACAGGCAGCGCTCGCTCAACCAGGGAGCAATCCGCTTCAGCGCGTTCGCCGTCGGCGGCTACCGCTGGAAGCGCTATGTCCACAGCGGCCTGTTCGACAACGACAAGCCGCTGAAGGACTACACCGACGAGGAGTGGGAGACGCTGCTCCATGCGCAGGACGTACCCATCCTGAACCCCGGGCCAGGCTGGCCACCGACCAGCCGCTACGAGGGGGTGCTGCCGCGCATCCGCCGCAACTTCCTGACCCGCAACATCAGCGAGGTCAAAGGGCTGGACCGCGCCGAATGGGATCGGTTGGTGACGGCCGGCCCTTGCCCGCGGTGCCACGGGGCGCGCCTCAACGAGAAGGTGTTGAGTTGCCGCATTGACGGCAGGAACATCGCCGACTGGTGCGAGATGGAGGTGGGTGAGTTGCTGGCCGTCATCGGCCAGGTCGATGCGCCGCTTGCCGCCAGCATGGTGCCGGCGCTGGCCTACCGGGTACAGCATCTGGTTGACATCGGTTTGGGCTACCTGAGCCTCGGTCGCGAAACGACGAGCCTGTCGGGCGGGGAATCCCAACGCGTGAAGATGGTTCGCCACCTGGGCAGCGGCCTCAGCGACATGAGCTACATCTTCGACGAACCCAGCGTGGGCTTGCACCCGCGCGACGTTGCGCGCCTGAACAAGCTGTTGCGCCACCTGTGCGACAAGGGCAACACGGTGCTGGTGGTGGAACACGACCCCGACGTCATCGTGGCGGCGGACCACGTCATCGACATTGGCCCGGGCGCTGGGGACGCAGGCGGCACCGTGGTCTTCGAGGGCGATGTGCAGGCCCTGCGGCAGGCCGACACGCCCACGGGGCGCAGCCTGGCTCGCCCGGCGCGCATCAACACCACACCGCGCACTCCATCGGGTTGGCTGCCGATCACACACGCCACTCAGCACAACCTGAAGGACGTGAGCGTTTCGATCCCGATGGGCGTCCTGACGGTCGTGACAGGCGTGGCCGGTTCGGGCAAGAGCAGCCTGATCAACGCCGCCTTCGCCCGCACCTACCCCGAGGTCGTGTGCATCGACCAGGGTGCCATCACAGGTTCGCGTCGCTCGAACACGGCGACCTACACGGGCATCCTCGATCCCATCCGGAGCCTTTTTGCCCAGGCGAACGCGGCCAGCGCGTCGCTGTTCAGCGCCAACTCGGGCGGCGCCTGTCCCGCGTGCAAAGGCCTTGGCACTACGGAGACAGACCTCGCATTCATGGAACCCATCGTCAGCATCTGTGAGCGCTGCCGAGGGCGCCGGTTCACTGACGAGGCTCTTCAGTACCGCCTGCGCGGCAAGAACATCGCCGAAGTGCTGGCGATGCGCGTGGCTGAAGCAAGCGCCTTCTTTGCCGAACCGGAGATCGCGCCTGCGCTGGCCCGCCTCGATGAAGTCGGGCTCGCCTACCTGTCGCTCGGCCAACCTTTGTCCAGCCTGTCGGGCGGGGAACGGCAACGCCTGAAGCTGGCCACGGAGCTGGGCCAGTCGGGCCGAATCTATGTGTTCGACGAACCCACCTCAGGCCTGCATCTTTCGGACATCGATCGATTGTTTCGATTGCTCGACCAACTCATCGAACGCGGCGCCACCGTTGTCGTGATCGAACATCAGCTGGACATGATCGCCCAGGCAGACTGGCTGATCGACATGGGGCCGGAAGCTGGCCGATTCGGCGGTCGCGTGGTGTTCGAGGGCCCCGTGGCGGAGATGGCCGCGACGGGCTCAGGTGAGACGGCCACGCATCTGAGAAGGTATGCAAATTCGCAGGGTTCTGGCAGCGCTCAATGATTTCGGGTAACCATCGAGCGCGACGCCATGTCGGCCCGCCAGCCACTCGGTGACTGCCCCGTCAGCCGCTGGAAGAAGCGCGTGAAGTAGGCCGGGTCTGCAAAGCCCAGGCCATCGGCGATCTGGCGTACCTGCAACGTCGTATAGCTCAGTTCACGCTTGGCCTCCAGCAACAGGCGCTGGTGCAGCATGTCCAGCGGCGAGCAGTTCAGATGCTGGCGGCACAGGCGGGTGAGCTGCGTCGTCGTGATGCCCAGCGGCGCCGCCAGCATGTCCAGCGTCGGGTGGCTGCGGTAGTGGCGCTCGACCTGCTCGCGGTAGCGCGCCAGATGCTGCATGGCCCGACCTTCGGGCTCGGCAGTTTCCGCCGCTTCCGCAGCAAGCGCAGGCAGCCGGGCTATGAGGGCGGCAGCCATCAGCACAGCGCCGTCAAGCACCTGGGCGCGCCAGGGCGACGTGCAGGCGTAATCGGCACGCAGCACGCGGGCAATCGCAAGTAGCGTCTGCGCGTGGGGTGAGCCGGCTTCCAATGCCACGCCGCGCGAGGCTCCCAAGCCTTCCCAGAGGCCGCGCGAGCCGCCGATCAGACTCCTGATCCGCGCCTGGTCCAGCGTGATGACGTGCCCCTCAGTTTCCGGCGAGAACGCGAAGCCATGCACCACCAGCATCGGTACCCAGACGACGGCGGGCGCACGTAGCTCCAGCAGCTGCCCGTCGATCTGCACGCGCGCCGTGCCGGACTCGATCAGCAGCAGCTGCACCAGCGCCGCATGCCGGTGCGGCTGGATTTCCCAATTGTGCAATCGGCTGCGATCGGCGATGGACTCCATGTGGAGACCATCCAGCGCTTCATCCCGCCCCAGCTCGCCATAAAGCTCATACAGAGGTGGTGAGGAACGGGCTTGAGACCTTGACATAGGTTCGAATTGTGCAAGCGCACGTTCCTGTCGTCCATTGTTCCTACACCCCCACCGGCCTACGCTCACAGGTATCTGACAAGAACGGAGCGAGACATGAAGACATTGCGCACCCAGGTGCTCATCGTCGGCGCGGGGCCGTCGGGTTTGCTGCTCGGCCAATTGCTGCACAAGGCCGGCGTGGCCAACCTGATCGTCGAACGCCAGACGGGCGACTATGTGCTCGGCCGCATCCGCGCCGGCGTGCTGGAACAGACGACCGTCGATCTGCTGGATGAAGCTGGCGTCGGCGCGCGCATGCATGCCGAAGGTCTGGTGCACCACGGCTTCGAGCTGATGTTCGACGGCCAGCGCCATCACATCGACCTGAGCCGGCTGACCGGCGGCAAGTCGGTCATGGTCTATGGCCAGACCGAGGTGACGCGCGACCTGATGGAAGCCCGCGCGGCGGTGGGCGAACAGACGCTGTATTCAGCCTCCAACGTGGAGCTGTTCGGCTTCGACGGCGATGCACCCGGTGCGCGCTGCACGGTGAATGGTGAGCGCATCGAGATCCTGTGCGACTACATCGCCGGCTGCGACGGCTATCACGGCGTCAGCCGCGCCAGCGTGCCGGCGGACGCCATCCAGACGCACGAGAAGGTCTACCCCTTTGGCTGGCTGGGCATGCTGAGCGACACACCGCCGGTCTCGCACGAGCTGATCTACGGCCGCCACGAGCGCGGCTTCACGCTGTGCAGCATGCGCTCAAGCACACGCAGCCGCTACTACCTGCAGGTGCCGCTGACCGAGCAGGTGGGCGACTGGAGCGACGAACGCTTCTGGAACGAGCTGCGCGCGCGCATGGACCCTGCGGCGGCGGCGGCCCTCGTCACCGGCCCTTCACTGGAAAAGAGCATCGCGCCGCTGCGCAGCTTCGTTGCCGAGCCGATGCGTTTTGGCCGCCTCTTCCTGGCCGGCGACGCCGCCCACATCGTGCCGCCCACCGGTGCCAAGGGGCTGAACCTGGCGGCATCCGACGTGCGCTATCTGTCCCAGGCGCTGATCGAGCACTACCGCGAGAAGAGCGAAGCTGGCATCGAGCACTACTCCTCCCGCTGCCTGTCGCGCATCTGGAAGGCCGAGCGCTTCTCCTGGTGGTTCACCAGCCTGATGCACAACCTGCCGAACGAGCCCGAGATCGATGCCAAGCTGCATCGCGCCGAACTGGAATACGTCGTCAGCTCCGAGGCCGCGATGGCGTCGATGGCGGAGAACTACGTCGGCCTGCCCTGGTAGGGCTCACGCACCAGCTTCATCAGCAGCGCCGCCGTCCGCTGCGTCAGCGGCGTCGAGCGCTTCAGCGCCGGCGTGACCAGACACAGTGTCGTCTTCACATCGCTGGCCTTGAAGCGGGTGACGGCCAGGCGCTCCGGGTGTTCAAAGGCGCGCAGCACGTCTTCGCCCAGTGCCGCGTGGCCCAGGCCGGCAGCCACCAGGTCGAGGATGGCCGGCACGCTGGACACCTCCCAGTCCACGCGCAACTGCACGCCGGCCATCGCTGCGGCCTCCTCCATGCGCTTGCGGAACACATGGCCCCGCTGCGGCATGATCAACGGCAAGCGCGACAGCTCCTCCAGCGTCAGTGGCCCGCTCGGTGCCGCCTCGGGCGGGCTCAGCAGCAGCAGCGACTCCTCGCGCAGCGGCAGGATCTCCAGCGACGGCAGCGGCTCGGGGTTGTAGACCAGCGCCAGGTCCGCCCGCCCCGACACCAGCCACTCGGTGAGGTGGGTCGAAAAGCCTTCCATGATGACCAGGCGCGCCCGCGGGCAGCTGGCGGTGAAACCCCTGATCAACGGCAGCGTGTGCATGCGCGCCTGTGTCGGCGGCATGGCCACGACGATCTGGCCGACCGGCTCGTTGCGGTGTTCGCTGAGATCCTCGCGTGCCTGCGTTACCAGGTGCAGGATGCCCTGACCATGCTCCAGCAGCCGGCGCCCGGCTTCGGTCAGCGTCACGCCGCGACCATTGCGCAGGAAGAGGGTTTCGTGCAGCTCCGTCTCCAGCGCGCGCACCTGCCGGCTCAGCGCCGGCTGCGCCACGTTCAACACCAGCGCGGCCTTGCTGAAGCTGCCGTGCTCCGCGACCTGGATGAAGTACTCGATCTGGTTCAACGTCATGTGCGCATCTTGGCAGAGCCCATGCCGGATCGCTATAGCTGATAGCAGCAGCCAGACCTAGCGTGACAGAGCTTCACTGCGAAGAATCGCGGCCCATGAGCACCGCCCTCACCCTGATCTCGTCCATGGCCACGCGCCATCTGCTGACGGCACTCGCACAAGCGCATGCTCAAACCGGCGCACCGGCCGTCCACCTCGAATCGGTCGGTGGCGTGGACGCCGCGCGTCGCGTGCACGACGGCGAGGCCTTCGACGTGGTTGTGCTGGCCAGCGATGCCATCGCCAAGCTGGAGGCTGCCGGCCGCCTGAAGCCCGGCAGCGTGCGGGCCATCGCCGACTCCAGCGTCGCAATCGCCGTGCGCGCCGGTGCTGCCCAACCGGACATCAGCACCGAAGCCGCCCTGCGCGCCGCCGTGCTGCAGGCCCGCAGCATCGGCTACTCGACCGGCCCCAGCGGCACGGCCTTGATGCAGTTGTTCGAGCGCTGGGGCTTGATGGACACGCTGAAGGCTCGCCTCGTGCAGGCCCGCCCCGGCCTGCCGGTGGGCAGCCTGGTGGCCAGCGGCGAGGTCGAGCTGGGCTTTCAGCAATTCAGCGAGCTGATGGATGTATCCGGCATCACGCTGCTCGGCGGCATGCCGCCGGGGGTCGACATCGTCAGCCGCTTCAGCGGCGCCATCACGGCCCATGCGACCCAGCCCGAAGCGGCACAGGCCCTGCTGGACTTCATGGCCAGCCCCGCCACCGAGGCGATCAAACGGCAACACGGCATGCGCGCGGCTTCGGACGCGCGCTGACCCCAACGACAACAGGAGACAAGCTTGCAGACCTCACCGATCCCCGCCCCCGGCACGCGCGCCGTGGACGTGCAGCGTCTCATCGACGACCACCCGCTGTCCGGCTGGCAATGGGTCGTCTTCGCGCTGTGCTTCTTCGTCGTGCTGCTGGACGGTTTCGACACCGCGGCCATCGGCTACATCGCGCCGTCGCTGATCAAGGACTGGGGCGTCACCAAGCCCATGCTGGCGCCGGTGCTCAGCGCCGCCCTCTTCGGCCTGGCCGCCGGCGCGCTGCTGTCCGGCCCCATCGCCGACCGCCTGGGCCGCAAGCGCGTGCTGACGGTGACGGTGCTGCTCTTCGGCGTGGCCACGCTGGCCTCGGCCTTCGCCACCAACCTGACGGAGCTCAGCGTGCTGCGCTTCATCACCGGCCTCGGGCTGGGTGCGGCCATGCCCAGCGCCGTCACGCTGATGAGCGAGTACTGCCCCACCGCGCGCCGCTCCACGCTGACCAACCTGATGTTCTGCGGCTTCCCGCTCGGTGCGGCCTTCGGCGGCTTCCTGGCCGCGTGGATGATCCCGCAATGGGGCTGGCAGAGCGTGCTGGTGCTGGGTGGCATCGCGCCGCTGCTGCTGACGATCGGCCTGCTGACGCTGCTGCCCGAGTCGGTGCGCTTCATGGTCACGCGCCGCCATCCCGTCGAACGCATCCGCGCCGCGCTGGCACGCATCGCCGGCCCGCAGGTGCACCAGATCGAGCGCTTCACGCTCAGCGAGACACGCGTCGTCACCAACGAGCGCGGTGGCCTGGCACAGGTGCTGGCCCGCTCCTATCGCCTGGGCACGCTGATGCTGTGGGTGGCCTATTTCATGGGCCTGGTGATCTTCTATGCGCTGATCAACTGGATGCCCCTGCTGTTCAAGGAAGCCGGCATCGAGCCGCGCACCGCGACGCTCATCTCCGCCCTGTTCCCGCTGGGCGGCGTGGGCGCCGTGTTCTTCGGCTGGCTGATGGACCGCGTGGAGCCCAACCGCATCGTCGCCCTGGGCTTTGCGCTGACGTCGGTGGCCATCTGGTCCATCGGCCAGATGACGGGCAACGTGGCTGCGCTGGTTGTCTGCGTCTTCCTGGCCGGCGTGCTGATGAACACCGCGCAGTCCTCGCTGCCGGCGCTGGCCGCGGCCTTCTACCCCACCAACGCCCGCGCCACCGGCGTGTCGTGGATGCTGGGCATCGGCCGCTTCGGCGGCATCCTGGGCTCGCTGCTGGTGGCCCAAATGGCTGCCATGCATGCCAGCATCGGCACCGTCTTCCTGGTGCTGGCCGTGCCCGGCGCCCTCGCCGCCGCAGCGCTGTGGATCAAGCGTGATGCCGATGGCTTCGCCGATGACCCTGACGGCCGCGCTGCCCGCACGGCACTCGCGCACTGACAACAAGGAGAAGCTCTGATGATCATCGACGTCCACGGCCACTACACGACCGCACCGGCGGCCCTCGGCGCCTGGCGCGACCTGCAGATCGCCGGCCTCAAGGACCCGTCGCGCGCCCCCAAGGCCAGCGAGCTGAAGATCAGCGACGACGAGCTGCGCGAGTCCATCGAGACCAACCAGCTCAAGCTGATGAAGCAGCGCGGCTCGGACTTGACCATCTTCAGCCCGCGTGCCAGCTTCATGGCCCACCACATCGGCGACTTCAACACGTCCGCCACCTGGGCCGCCATCTGCAACGAGCTCTGCTACCGCGTGGCCCAGCTCTTCCCAGATCACTTTGTGCCCGCGGCCATGCTGCCGCAGTCCCCCGGCGTGGACCCGGCCACCTGCATCCCCGAACTGGTCAAGTGCGTGGAGCAGTACGGCAATGTCGGCATCAACCTCAACCCCGACCCCTCTGGCGGTCACTGGACGTCGCCGCCGCTGTCGGACCGGCACTGGTACCCCATCTACGAACAGATGGTCGAGTACGACATCCCGGCCATGGTGCATGTGTCGACCAGCTGCAATGCCTGCTTCCACACCACCGGCGCGCACTACCTGAACGCCGACACGACGGCCTTCATGCAGTGCCTGACCAGCGATCTGTTCAAGGACTTCCCGACACTGAAGTTCCTGATCCCGCACGGCGGCGGCGCGGTGCCCTACCACTGGGGGCGCTTCCGCGGCCTGGCCCAGGAACTGAAGAAACCGCTGCTGAGCGAGCACCTGCTGAACAACATCTTCTTCGACACCTGCGTCTACCACCAGCCAGGCATCGACCTGCTGACCAAGGTGATCCCGGTCAAGAACATCCTGTTCGCCAGCGAGATGATCGGCGCCGTGCGCGGCATCGATCCCGAGACCGGCCACTACTACGACGACACCAAGCGCTACGTCGAGGCCACGGCCAATCTCAGCGACGAGGATCGCCACGCCGTCTACGAGGGCAATGCCCGCCGCGTCTTCCCGCGCCTGGATGCGCAACTGAAAGCCAAGGGTCTTTGATATGTACGAACTCGGCGTCGTCTACCGCAACATCCAACGGGCCGATCGCACGGCCGCCGACGGCCTGGCCGCGCTGGGCTCGGCCACCGTGCACGAGGCCATGGGCCGCGTCGGCCTGCTCAAGCCTTATATGCGGCCCATCTACGCCGGCGTGCAGGTGTCGGGCACGGCCGTGACCGTGCTGCTGCAACCCGGCGACAACTGGATGATGCATGTCGCCGCCGAGCAGATCCAGCCCGGCGACATCGTCGTCGCGGCGGTCACCGCCGACTGCACCGACGGCTACTTCGGCGACCTGCTCGCCACCTCCTTCCAGGCGCGCGGCGCGCGTGCCCTCGTCATCGATGCCGGCGTGCGCGACGTGAAGACACTGCAGCAGATGGGCTTCCCGGTCTGGAGCCGCGCAATCAGCAGCAAGGGCACGATCAAGGCCACGCTGGGCTCGGTCAACATCCCCGTCGTCTGCGCCGGCATGTGGGTCACGCCGGGCGATGTCATCGTGGCGGACGACGATGGCGTCGTCTGCGTGCCGTCCGCGCGTGCGGTCGACACGCTGGAAGCCGCCCTCAAGCGCGAGAGCTTCGAAGGCGAGAAGCGCGCCAAGCTGGCTTCCGGCGTGCTTGGCCTCGACATGTACAAGATGCGTGAGCCGCTGGAAAAAGCCGGCCTGCGCTACATCGACTGAAACCATGGACTTCACCAAGACCCCTGGCTGGCTGGACTGGTACGCCGCTCCTTCCAAACCGCGTTTCCAAGTCCCGGCCGGCGCCGTCGACGCGCACTGCCATGTCTTCGGCCCCGGCGCGCAGTTCCCGTTCGCGCCGGAGCGCAAGTACACGCCCTGCGACGCCAGCAAGGAACAGTTGTTCGCACTGCGCGACCACCTCGGCTTTGCGCGCAACGTCATCGTGCAGGCGACCTGCCATGGCGCCGACAACAGCGCGCTGATCGACGCGCTGCAAAGCTCGGGCGGCAAGGCCCGCGGCGTTGTCACCATCAAGCGCGGCATCAGCGATGCCGAGCTGCAACGCATGCACGAGGCCGGCGTGCGCGGCGTTCGCTTCAACTTCGTCAAGCGGCTGGTGGACTTCACGCCCAAGGATGAGTTGCAGGAGATCGCCACGCGCATCGCCAGGCTGGGCTGGCATGTCGTCATCTACTTCGAGGCGGCCGACCTGCCCGAGCTGTGGGACTTCTTCACCGCGCTGCCCACCACCGTCGTCGTCGACCACATGGGCCGGCCGGATGTGAGCAAACCAGTGGACGGCCCCGAGTTCGAGCTCTTCCTGAAGTTCATGCGCGAGAACGACAACGTGTGGAGCAAGCTCAGCTGCCCCGAGCGCCTGTCCGTCACCGGCCCGCGCGCGCTGGACGGCGAACAGGCCGCCTATCGTGACGTCCTGCCCTTTGCCCGCCGCGTCATGGATGAGTTCCCTGACCGCGTGCTGTGGGGCACCGACTGGCCCCACCCCAACCTCAAGGACCACATGCCCGACGACGGGCTGCTGGTCGACTTCATCCCCCACATCGCCCCGACGCCTGAGCTACAACGCCGGCTGCTGGTGGACAACCCCATGCGCCTGTACTGGCCGGAGGAAAGCTGATGCCGCTCGACAAGTCCTACACCGACATCCCCGGCACCACCATCTTCGACGCCGAACAATCCCGCAAGGGCTACTGGCTCAACCAGTTCTGCATGTCGCTGATGAAGGCCGACAACCGCGCCCGCTTCAAGGCCGACGAGCGCGCCTATCTCGACGAGTGGCCGATGACCGATGCGCAGAAGGCGGCGGTGCTGGCACGCGACCTCAACGAGTGCATCCGCCTGGGCGGCAACATCTACTTCCTGGCCAAGATCGGCGCGACCGACGGCAAGAGCTTCCAGCAGATGGCGGGCAGCATGACCGGCATGACCGAAGAGGAGTACCGCAACATGATGATCGCCGGTGGCCGCTCCGTAGAAGGCAACCGCCGCGTTGGCGAGGACGGCGACGCGCAGGCGCACCGCCAGCCGCAAGGCAAAGCAGGGAAGAAGTAACCGTGGCCCGCATCACCGCTTCCGTCTACACCTCGCATGTGCCCGCCATCGGCGCGGCACTGGACCTCGGCAAGACCACCGAGCCTTACTGGCAGCCCGTCTTTGCGGGCTATGAACCTTCCAAGCGCTGGTTCGACAACAACCGCCCGGATGTCGTCTTCCTGGTCTACAACGACCACGCGACGGCCTTCAGCCTCGACCTGATTCCCACCTTCGCCATCGGCACCGCGGCCCGCTTCGAGCCGGCCGACGAGGGCTGGGGCCCGCGCCCGGTGCCGACCGTCATCGGCCACCCGGAGCTGGCCGCGCACATCGCGCACAGCGTCATCCAGGACGATTTCGACCTGACCATCGTCAACAAGATGGACGTGGACCACGGCCTGACCGTGCCGCTGTCGTTGATGTGCGGCCAGCCCGACCCGGTGAAAGGCGCCTGGCCCTGCACCGTCATCCCGTTCGCGGTCAATGTCGTGCACTACCCGGTGCCGTCGGGGCGGCGCTGCTTCATGCTGGGCCAGGCCATCCGCCGCGCGGTCGAGTCGTTCGGGCCGGACCTGAATGTGCAGATCTGGGGCACCGGCGGCATGAGCCACCAGTTGCAAGGCCCGCGTGCCGGTCTCATCAACCGCGAGTGGGACACCCGCTTCCTGGACCGCCTGATCGCCGAGCCCGACGCCCTGTCGCGCGTGCCGCATGACGAGTACGTGCGCGAAGCCGGTTCGGAAGGCATCGAGCTCGTCATGTGGCTGATCGCCCGCGGCGCGATGGCCGACGTCAACGGTGGCTCGGCACCGCGCGTCGCGCATCGCTTCTATCACGTGCCTGCCTCGAACACGGCGGTCGGCCATCTGATTCTGGAGAACACATGACTCAACCAATTCGTGTTGCGCTGGCCGGCGCCGGCGCCTTCGGCATCAAGCACCTGGACGGCATCAAGAACATAGCCGGCGTCGAAGTCGTCTCGCTGATCAGCCGTGACCTGGACAAGACCCGCGAGGTGGCGAACAAATACGGCATCGGTCACGTCACCACCGACTTGGCCGATGCGCTGGCTCTGCCCGAAGTCGACGCCGTCATCCTCTGCACGCCCACGCAGATGCACGCCAGCCAGACCCTGGCCTGCCTGAAGGCGGGCAAGCATGTGCAGGTGGAGATCCCGCTGTGCGACGTGCTGGCCGATGGCGAGGAGGTCATCAGCATCGCGCAGAAGTCCGGCCTGGTCGCCATGTGCGGTCACACGCGGCGCTTCAACCCCAGCCACCAGTGGGTGCACAAGAAGATCACGGCCGGCGAGTTCAACGTCCAGCAGATGGACGTGCAGACCTACTTCTTCCGCCGCACCAACATGAATGCACTCGGCCAGGCGCGCAGCTGGACCGACCACCTGCTGTGGCACCACGCCGCGCACACGGTGGACCTGTTCGCCTACCAGGCGCAGAGCCCGGTCGTCCAGGCTCATGCGCTGCAAGGCCCCATCCACCCGACGCTGGGCATCGCGATGGACATGAGCATCCAGCTCAAGGCCGCCAACGGCGCCATCTGCACGCTGAGCCTGTCCTTCAACAACGACGGCCCGCTGGGGACGTTCTTCCGCTACATCGGCGACACCGGCACCTACCTGGCGCGCTACGACGACCTGTTCGATGGCAAGGAGAACAAGATCGACGTGTCGGCGGTGGACGTGTCCATGAACGGCATCGAGCTGCAGGATCGCGAGTTCTTCGCCGCCATCCGCGAGGGCCGCGAGCCCAACAGCAGCGTGGCGCAAGTGCTGCCCTGCTACCGCGTGCTGCACCAACTGGAACAACAACTCAACGCCGCCGCATGAAGACACGCCACATCGGTCCCTTCCACGTCTCGGCCGTGGGGCTGGGCTGCATGAACCTGAGCCATGCCTACGGCACGCCGCCACCGCGGGACGTGGCCGCGGCCGTGCTGGACGGCGCGCTCAACGGCGGCATCACGCTGTTCGACACAGCGGCGCTCTACGGCTTCGGCGCCAACGAGGAACTGCTCGGCGGCCTGCTGGCCCCGCACCGCGAGCGCATCGTGCTGACGAGCAAATGCGGCATGCAGGGCGTGGACGGTGTGCGCGTCATCGACGGCCGGCCAGACACCATCCGCGCCAGCGTCGAGGCCAGCCTGAAGCGGCTGCGCACCGACGTCATCGACGTGCTCTACCTGCACCGGCTGGACGCCAAGGTGCCGGTGGAGGACAGCGTCGGCGCGATGGCCGACCTGGTGCAGGCGGGCAAGGTTCGCGCGCTGGGCCTGTCCGAGGTCTCTGCCGCCACCTTGAAGCGCGCCCATGCGGTGCACCCGATTGCCGCGCTGCAGACCGAGTACTCGCTGTGGACGCGCAACGCCGAGATCGCCGTGCTGGAAGCCTGCCGTGAGCTGGGCATCGCCTTCGTCGCCTTCAGCCCGCTGGCGCGCGGCTTTCTCGGCGGCGAGCTGCGCGACATCAGCAAGCTGGAGCCCAGGGACATCCGCCGCGCCATGCCGCGCTTCTCGCCCGAGAACTACAGCGCCAACTTGCGCCTGCTGGACGCTTTCGAAGCAGAAGCGGCCCGGCTGCGCTGCGCGCCGGCCACGTTGGCGCTGGCCTGGTTGCTGCACCAGGGTGACGACATCGTCCCCATCCCCGGCACCTCGCGCCCCGATCACCTGGGTGACCTGCTCGCGGCGCCGCAGCTGGCGCTCGACGCCGCCACACTCGCCCGGCTCGACACCTTGATCAACCGCCACACGGTCAGCGGCGCGCGCTACAGCGCCGCCACACAGGCCGAGATCGACACCGAAGAGTTTTGACAACCACGGCGGCCAGCAGGCCATGGTTATCCTGCGAACCCATGAGCCCGACCCGCGAGAAGTCCCCTCCCCTCGATCAGTCCCGCCTGGCCCACACGCTGGGCTACGCCATCGCGCGCGCGGCCGTCACAACCAACCAGCTGTTCAGCCAGGGCGTGGGCGAGCCGCTTGGCCTGCGGCCGGTGGAGTTCACGCTGCTGCAGCTGATCCTCTCCAACCGCAACACCACGCAGAAGCGCCTGTGCGACCTGCTGCGCGTGCCGGCACCGCAAATGACGCTCATCCTCGACCGCCTGCAGGAGCGCGGCTGGGTCGAGCGCGAACGCGACGCCAATGATCGCCGCGCGCTGCACCTGCGGCTCACGCCCGAAGGCGAGCGCCTGGCCGGGGAAAGCCTCGCGGCGCTGCAGGTCGCTGAAGGAGCGCTGGACCGTGTGCTGTCCAGCGGCGAGCGCCTTCTGCTGCAGGAGCTGCTCGCCAAGGTCGCCCGCTGAGCTGTCAGCTGAGCCGGTAGAGCCCGGCGCCATGCGACGGCAGCTGCTGGGCGAAGCGGCCCGATGCCGCATCGAGAGGCTTGCGCGCCCACAGATCGCGCACCTGGCGCACGCCGTCCAGACCCAGGTCCCGCAGCGCGATGCCGACCTCGCGGGCCTTGTCCGTCGGGTTGAACAGCGCGACGTAGCGGCCCTTGCCGTCGGCGGGCCGGGCTGACCAGATGCGCACGAAGTCCTCGACGAAATGCGGCCGGTTGTCGGCGCTCGCCTGGTCCACGGCCAGCACCTCGGGGTTGGTGAGCAGCGCGAGCGTCGGCTCGTCCAGGTGGCGCAGGTCGCCGCCCATGATCAACGGCGAGCGGGTGATGGCCCACAGCGTCATCAGCGTGCGCTGCTCATCGGCGGTGAACTTGGTGTCGCGCTCACCCAGGGCCAGGCGGCCCAGCGGCAGCATGTCCGGGTCAGGCCAGGCGCCCGGCCGGCGCCAGGGGTTCCAGTTCTCCAGGCGCGTGAACTGGGCGTCCAGCGCATGCCAGTCGTCCCAGAAGTCGTCGGAGATGCGCCACATCTGCGCATGCTGGCGTACGTGCTCGGCGCGGCTCACGGGCGTCTCGCCGGGCGACAGGCTGAGCGCCATCGGCCGCTTCGTGCGCTGGATGGCACGGTGGGCGGCCTCGATCTCCGGCGCATGGGCGTCGTAGGGGCGGCTCATGTCGTCCATCTTGATGAAGTCCACGCCCCAGGAGGCGTAGAGCGCGAAGACGCTGTCGTAGTAGGCCTGCGCGCCGGGCTTGCGCATGTCCACGCCGTACATGTCGGGGTTCCAGGTGCAGACGCTGCTGGTGTCGGCGATGTCAGCGGCGCGGTAGGGCGTGCCCAGGATGGGCAGGTTGCGCTTCACGGCCAGGCGCGGGATGCCGCGCATCAGGTGGATGCCGAACTTCAGGCCCATGGCATGGACATCCGCCGCCAGCGGCGCGAAACCGCGGCCTTCGGCACTGGACGGGAACCGGTTCACGGCGGGGATCAGCCGGCCGTGACCGTCCATCGCCGGCTCGGGGTTGGCGCTGTAGCTGTAGCTTGACGCCGTGGGCTCGTACCACTGGATGTCGATGGTGAAGATGTTGTAGCCGGCCGGCAGCAGCTTGTCCGCCATGATGCGGGCGGTCTCGCGGGCCTGGGCTTCGTTGATGGTGGTCGCGAAGCTGTTCCAGCTGTTCCAGCCCATCGGCGGCGTGGGGGCCAGCAGGCCTTTGGCGGGCGTGGCTGCAGTGGAGGCAGCCTGAGCGGGCAGCGTGGACGCGGCGATGCCGGTGAGGCCCGCGCTGATCAGGCCCCTGCGATTCAATGCCATGGGATGTTCTCTTGTCTCGGTTGTTGTGGCTGCAGGTGTACGGCATTGCGCGACAACAATCCAATGGCGATTTCCTCTCAACCCATGCCAGTTTCGATATGGCATGGGTGAAACCAGGAGATCACGCCTGCAAGGCCTGCCGCAAGGCGCTCGCCATCTGCCCCAGCGCCAGCCGCGCCGCCGGCACGGCGCCGGCCATGCTGATGAAGCCATGCGCCAGGCCGTGGTACTCGACGACGGTGACGGCGTTGCCGGCCGCGCCTAACGCCTCGCCGTAGGCCATGGCCTCGTCACGCAGTGCGTCATGGGCTGCCAGCACCAGCAGCGTCGGCGGCAGGCCGGCGAGGCTGGGCGCCAGCAGCGGTGCGCCGCGCCAGTCGGGCGCCTTGCCGCTGGCGCCGAAGTAGTGGCGGCTGAAGTAGTCCATCGTCCGCTTCGTCAGCGTCGGGCCGGCGGCATGCTGCTCGCGGGACGGGTAGTCGCCGTCATGGCCACCGGCGGCCGGCGGGTAGACGAGCAGCTGGAAGGCAATCGCCGGCCCGCCCGCATCGCGCGCCATCAAGGCGGCGGCGGCAGCCAGCGCGGCGCCAGCGCTGTCGCCCATCACGGCCAGGCGGCTGGGGTCGCCGCCAAAGCTGCGGATGGCTTCGGCCACCCAGCCGAGCGCGGCGAAGCTGTCCTCGATGGCTGCCGGGTAGGGATGCTCGGGCGCGAGGCGGTAGGCGGCGCTGACGACCATCACGCCGCTGTCGGCGCAGAGCTGGCGGCAGACGGCGTCATAGCTTTCGAGATCGCCGAGCACGAAGCCGCCGCCGTGGAAGTACAGCGCCACGGGCAAGGCGCCAGCGGCGTTGCGGGGCTTGTAGATGCGCACGCGCACGTCCTGGCCGCCGAAGCGGGCCTCATGCGGCGTCACGTCGACGTCGGCGGGCGGCACGGTCGCCAACGTGCAGATCTGCCGGTACAGGCCGCGACAGGCCTCGGGCGGCAGGTCACAGAGGTCGGGCGCGCCGGCCGCTTGGGCGAGCACGTGTTGCAGGTGCAGATCGAGCATGGAATGTCTCCTTTGAGGGACTGGGAAAGTGAAGTTCATCGCCGCAGGCGCCCGTCGCGGCCGCGAAGGCCGATCTCGACGTGCTCGGAGCCGCGGTGCTGGCGGGGACTGAAGCGCACGCTGAAGCCGCCAAGGTCGAGCACGCCCAGGTTCTCCAGCGCGGCCGCCAGCGCAGGCCCGTCGACGCGGTTGCCGGCGCGGCGCAGCGCCTCGACGCAGACGCGCAGATGCAGGTAGGCCGCCAGGCCCTCCAGGCTGATGGCCTCGGGGCCGACGTGGCTTTCCGCGTCGCGCTCGAACTCGCGCACCAGCGGCAGCTGCGAGATCTCGGGGTTGGGCACGACGCTGGTGAAGCCGATCAGCCGGTCACGCAGCAGCCGCGTCAGCTGCGTGAGCCCCGGCGACGACAGTGCCGCCACGGTGAGCGGCACCGCGGCGCGCCAGGCGGCCTCGTGGCGGGTCAGCAGGTCAAGCGACTCGGGACCGAGATTGAGCACCAGGGCCTGCGGCGCAACGGCGGCCAGCTCGCGCAGCGTGGCGGCGGAATCTGCCTGCATCGCCAGCGCATGGGTCCGGATACCAGCGGCTTGCAACGCCGCCGACAGGGCTCGCTCGCGGGCCGGCTCGTCACCGTCGCCGAGCAGTGCGACCTGCTCGATACCGATGGCTCGCAATTGCGCAGCCAGCGCCTCGGCCTCGCGCCGGTCATCGGGCCGCAGGCTGAACACCGTAGTCTGGGCCGGCTGGTGCAGCGCGGCGGCGCCCGAGAACGGACCGACCAATGGCACGTTCAACTCGCGGGCGATGCTGGCGGTCTGCAGGCAGGCGCGCTCGCCCAGGCAGTTGACGAAGGCGATGGCCTGGTGCTCGCGGGCCAGCTTGCGCAGGTTGGCCGCGCGGCGCTGGCTGTCGCCGCCATCGTCCAGGCTCACCAGCTCCAGCCGCCGCCCGCCAATGCCGCCGTTGGCGTTGACCCGCTCCACCAGGGCCTTGGCGCCAGCCTGCACGCGGTTGCTGATCGGGAAGGCGGCGCCCGTCAGCGGCAGCGACTGACCCAGCACCAGGGGCGCCTGCTCGGCCGCCGCGGCAAGCGGCAACAGGCCCAGCAGCAGCAAAAGCAATGGGCGCCAGTTCATGAGCCCTCCTCCTCTTGGAGCCGGAACACCGCCACCAGCGACTTCAGCCGGTGCGCCTGGTCGCCCAGCGCGACGGCCGAGGCGGCGCCCTGCTCCACCAGCGCCGCGTTCTGCTGGGTCACCTGCTCCAGCGCCTGCACGGCGCTGTCGACGGCGGCCACCTGGCTCGCCTGGCCGGGCATGGCGGCGGCAATGCCACCAAGGAAGTCGGTGAGCCGCTGCACGGCCGCCACCGTCTCCTGCATGGCGCCACCGGCCTGCAAGACCAGCGCCTGGCCGGCCTTGACCTCGTCGGCCGAGGACTCGACCAGCCGGCGGATGTCGCGCGCCGCGTCGGCCACGCCCTTGGACAGCAAACGCACCTCGCCCGCCACGACGGCAAAGCCCCGGCCGTGCTCGCCTGCGCCGGCGGCTTCCACGGCGGCGTTGAGCGCCAGGATGTTGGTCCGAAACGCGATGTTGTCGATGACGCCCACGATGCTGGCGATGCGCTCGGAGCTGCGGCCAATGGCGCCCATCAACTGCTGGGCCTGGCCCATCGAGTTGTTGCCCGCCAGGGCCGCCTGCGTGGCACCGTGCGTGACGGCGCCCGCGCTGCCCGCGGATTCGGCCAGGGCCCGCACGCCAGCGGAGAGCTGGGTTGTGGCGGCGGCGGTGCGCTGCAGTTCGGCGGCGGCAAGCTCGGTGCGGTGGGAGAGGTCCGAGATGCCCGACGCGACCTCACCGGCGGAGACGTCGATCTGCTCGGCGGCGTCCCGTGCCGAGGCCACCAGACGATGCAGGCCGCCTTGCATGTCGCCGAGCGAGCGCAGCAGCTGGCCGATCTCGTCTTGACCGCCCGGCGGAACGGCCTGCCCCAGGTCGCCCTCGGCCACGCGCGAGGCCACGGCCACCGCCGCGCGCACCGGCGCTGTGAGGCTGCGTGCCACGCCGAACGCTGCGATCAGGCCGATGGCCAGGCCCACCGCGACGATGCCTGCCTGCGCCCAGCGTCCCAAGCGGGCAGCGGCCGAGGCCTCCGCGCTGGCCGCCTCGCTGGCCTCGGCGGCCGTGGTGTCCAGCGCGTCGATGGCGCGCAGCCATTGGTCGAACAAGGGCTTGAGGCTGCTGACCACCAGCTCCTGGATGGCCGAGTCGTGCTGGTAGCCGGCGCCCGCATCCTCGGCCGCTCGTTGCAAGCGCTTGACGGAACTGGCCAGCAAGGGCGCCAGTTCGGTCTCAGCACGGCGCAGCTCGTCGGCGCGCTGCGCCAGCGCTTCGGCGGACGGCTGATCAAAGACCTCCTTGAACTGCTCGTCGTAAGCCGCCATCGCCTTGGCCAGGCTGTTCAGTTCGAACTTCAGGTCCTCGGGGTCGTCGACCATCGTGGCCAGCAGCGTGGCCAGGTAGGCGTCGGTCACGCGGTCGTGCATGCGACGCCCGGCCGCCGTCAGGCGCTGCGCCTCGGCCTGGGCCGACAGGAGCTGGGTCTCAACGGCCTGCGACTGGACCAGGCCGATGCCGGCGATGACCAGCATCAGCACGAGCAAGCCGCCCATGCCCAGCCAGATGCGGCCCACCAGGCTGGCGAACCAGCGATGCCACGGCCTCATCTCAGTTGTCCGAGGCGACGTGCGCCAAGAGAACACAGCCACTGAGGCACAGAGACACAGAGGGACCTTCATCCCGCTGCCTCTGTGCCTCTGTGCCTCTGTGGCTTTGTTTGGTCTTCACTTCAAGCGCTCCGGGCTGGCTTCAGCAGCCAGTGCGCGAGCGCCGGCACCAGCACCAGCGCTCCCACCATGTTCCACACGAACATGAAGGCCAGCAGGATGCCCATGTCGGCCTGGAACTTGATCGGCGACAGCGCCCAGGTGCCCACGGCGAGCGCCAGCGTGACGCCGGTCAGCATCACCACGCGGCCCGTGAACTGCAATGCGTGCAGATAGGCCGCCGAGAGGCTCTCGCCCGCGCGCAGCTTGGCCAGCATGACGCTGAGCACGTAGAGCGCGTAGTCCACGCCGATGCCCACGCCCAGCGCGATGACCGGCAGCGTGGCGACCTTGACGCCCATGCCCAGGCCCACCATCAGTGCCTCGCACAGGATGGAGGTCAGCACCAGCGGCAGCACGGCCACGACGACGGCGCGCCAGGAGCGGAAGGTCACCCAGCACAGCACGACAACGGCGCCGTAGACCCACCACAGCATCTCGTTCATGGCCTGCTTGACGACGATATTGGTCGCCGCCGCAATGCCGGCCGAGCCGGCCGCGAGCATGAAGCGCTCGTCCTTTGTCGAGTTCTCCTTGATGAAGCCCTCGACCGTGCTCACCACCGTGCTCAGCGTCTCGGCCTTGTGGTCCTTCAGGTAGACGTAGAGCGACAGGAAGGAGCAGCCCTGGTTGAACAGCTCGCGCGGCGCACGGGTCTGCACGCCGCCGAGCGCGCTGTCGTTGGGGATCAGCTCGTACCACTTCAGCTGGCCCTCGTTGTAGCCCACCATCGCGAGCTTGGACAGCGCGGCCATGGAGTTGGTGGACTCGACGCCTGGCAACTGCTCCAGCTGCCAGGCCAACTGGTCGACCTTGGCCAAGGTGCCGTAGCGGGTGCACTGGTCTTCCGGCGTGGCAACCATCACGACGAGGATGTCGCTGGACGCGGCGTAGTGCTGGGTGACGTAGTCGTTGTCGCGGTTGTAGCGGGAATCGGCGCGCAGCTCGGGGGCGCCGGGGTCCAGGTCGCCAACGTGCAGCCGCGTGCTGACGGCATAGCCCGCCACGGCCAGTGCGGCCGACACACCGAGGGCCACCAGCGCCGGGCCGCGCTGCGTGAAGCGGTCGAGCTGGCGCCACATCCACGAGCTGCCCGCGCCTGGGTTGAACTCGGGGTCGTCGCGCAGGCTGCGCTTGGCTGCCGCCGCGCCCACGCCCACATAGGACAGCAGGATGGGCAGCAGCACGAGGTTGGTGAAGATCAGCACCGCCACGCCGATGCTGGCGACGAGCGCCAGGTCCTGGATGGCCTGGATCTTGATCAGGGCCAGCACCGCGAAGCCGACGGCGTCGCACAACAGCGCGGTGAGGCCAGCGACGAAGAGGCGGCGGAAGGTGTAGCGCGCGGCCACCACGCGATGCGTGCCGCGGCCGACGTCCTGCATGATGCCGTTCATCTTCTGCGCGCCATGGCTCATGCCGATGGCGAAGACGAGGAAGGGCACCAGCACCGAGTACGGGTCCAGCGCATAGCCAAGCAGCGCCAGCAGGCCGAACTGCCAGACCACGGCGATGAGCGAGCAGGCGACCACGAGCGCGGTGCTGCGCACGCAGCGGGTGTAGGCCCACAGCACGCCGGCGCAGATGACCAGGGCCACGGCGAAGAACACCAACACCTGCTGCAAGCCCTCGATCAGGTCACCCATGACCTTGGCGAAGCCGGTGACGTGCAGCGCGATGGCGTCGCTGTCGTACTTGCTGCGCAGCGCCTCGACCTGGCGGCCCAGCTCGCCGTAGTCCAGCGCCTGGCCGGTCTTGGGATTCACGTCCAGCAGCGGCACAAAAACGATGCTGGACTTGGCGTCACCGGCGACGATCTGGCCGATCTCGCCGGAGCGCTCGACGTTGGCACGCACCTCGGCCAGCGCGGCGGGCGAGCCGTCGTAGCTGTCGCCCATGACGGTGTTGCCGTCCAGGCCCTCCTCGGTCACGGCGACCCAGCGCGTGTTCGCCGTCCACAGCGACTTCATGAAGGGCCGGTCCACGCCCGGCATCAGGTAGATCTCGTCGCTGATCTTTTGCAGCACCTCCAGGTAGTGCTTGTCGTAGATCGTGCCCTTGCGAGCCTCGACGACGATGCGCAGCGCATTGCCCTGGCCGCCCAGGTCGCCCTTGTGCGCCAGGTAGTTGGCGATGTAGGGGTGCTGCGTCGGGATGGTCTTTTCGAAGCTGGCGTTGAGCGTCAGCTTGAAGGCCTGCTGGCCCAGCCACAGCGTGGCCAGCAGGCACAGCAGCATCACCCAGGGCCGATGGTTGAAGAGCAGCCGCTCGGCCCAGGAGCCGGAGCGGGTGTCGAAGTCGTCGAGCTGGGTCACCACGGGTTGGGTGCCCAGCGTGTCGGTGGCGGCGTGCATCGTCGAGGTCAGGGAGTGGGTGACGCGCGGCGGGTGCCGCGCAGGCTGGCGATGACCCAGGCGCCGTCTGGTGCGGCGGCCAGGCCGGCGGCGGGCAAGGGTCCGGCGGGAGGCGGCTGGCGCGTAAACGTGCGGCCGTCGTCGGTGCTGGTGAAGAGCTCGCCAGTCTGGGTCAGCAGCGTCAGCCCGCCGCGCCGTTCGATGCCGGCCTGCAGGCTCAGCGGCGTGCCGAGCTCGACCTTGTCCCAGTTGGCGCCCGCATCACCGGAGCGGTAGACGCTGCCGCGCAGGCCGTAGGCCAGCAGCGTGCCGGAATGCGAGACCAGCAGGCCGAAGAAGCTGCCCTTGTAGGGCGAGGCCAGGGCCGTGAATGTGGCGCCGCCGTCGCTGGAGCGCAGCAGCAGGCCTTGTTCGCCGGCGATGAACCATTGCCCGTCGACGACGCGAACGCCGTAGAGATGCAGGCCGCGCGGGTTGGTGGCGCGGGTGGGCAGCGGCTGCCAGCTGGCGCCACCGTCACGCGTGACCATGGCCAGGCCGTAGGCGCCGACGGCGATGGCCTGGCGGGCGTCTATGGCCTCAAGGTCGAACCAGGGCTTGTCGGCGCCCTCCTCCACCATGCGCTGCGCGGCGCGGCGGCCGGCGTCGTCGGTGGCTGCGGCCAACAGGGCCTGCGCGGCCTGCAGGCCGTCCAGCTGCTTGTGCCAGGTCTTGCCGCCATCGCTCGTCTTGAGGATGACGCCGAGATGCCCGGCGGCCCAGCCGTTGTTGGCATCGACGAAGCGCAGCGCCGTGAGGCCCGAGCGCACCGGCACCGCAGCCTGCTGCCAGGCCTTGCCGCCGTCATCCGACCACAGCACCGTGCCGCGTTCACCGGCTGCGACGAGGCGCTCACCGGCGCGGGCGACGGCCAGCGTCGCCGCGCTGAGCGCCTTGGGGCTGATCAGCGCCGGCTCGGACAACGCGGCCGGCGCCGGTGCGGCGGCCTGGGCGGACACCGCACAGGCCAGCGCGAGGAACGCCAGCCTGCGCATTACCTGGCCCCTTCGTTGGCGAGCTCTTCGGGGCTGAAGAAGCTGCGCGGCAGCGGTGCGACGATCTTGTACTGGCTGGCCAGTTCGTTGCTGGCCATGTTCAGGTAGTAGGCGCCGGTCTGCAGGTCGTAGCCGCCCCAGAACATGCTGCCGATGACGGCCGGGATGTCCGGCGCCAGCAGGGTCAGCGTGTAGTTGGTGCGCCAGAGCTCGCCCTTGGCATCCCAGCCGTCGAACAGGATGATCTGCCAGCTGTCCTCGTCGATGTAGTACTTGCGCTTGGGCACGACATGGCGCTTGCCCTCGGCCAGCGTGGCCTCGACTTCCCAGACGCGGTGCAGCTCCCAGCGCACGACGCTCGGGTTCAGCGTGTTGGGGGTGACGAGGTCCGCCACCTTGGCCGCTGCCGCCCGGTTGTTGTTGTAGGGGATGAAGAGCTCGCGCTTGCCGACCAGCTTGAGGTTGTGCTTGTCGCTGGGGCCGAAGAGCATGAAGGCTTCGTCGAAGAGGCCGATGCCCGAGGTCACCGAGTCGGGCGTGTCGTAGGCCACCGACGGCGCCTTGCGCACGCGGCGCTGGCCCACCAGGTATTGCCACAGGCCGCGCGGGTTGCCGGCATTGAGGTTGTCGTGAGCGAGGATGGCCTCGCCCGCCTTGGAGCCGGGCTCGCTGACGACGAACTTGCCCAGGCCCGCATAGCCGTCGAACTTCTCCAGGCTGCCCTCAGGGTCGTAGAACTGCCGGCGAAAGCTCTGCGTACCGCCGGAGGCCATCGCGCGCTTGCCGTCGGCCGTCACGACCCAGACGCGCACCGGCGCCTGCGCATAGGTGCCGACCCAGGCGAGGCGGTGGTTCTGGAACACCTCATAGCCGTCCTTGGGGATGGGGAACGGCGTGCCGCCATAGGCGCCTTCGGTGCCCTGGCCGTTGTCGACCAGCTTGGCGCGCGTGGCGTTCTTGAAGGTGTTGTCGTAGACCCATTGCGGCGCGGCGGCCGTGCGGTGGGTCGGGTAGACGTCGATGCGGAAGTCGGGGTACTTCTTCATCAGCGCCTTGACGCCATCGCTCAGCTTGGCGTCGTACTGCGCCATGTTCTTGGCGCTGATGCTGTACAGCGGCTTCTCGGCGGCGAAGGGGTCGGGCCTGGCGTCGCCGGCCTTGAAGCCGGCGGCCGCCTTGGTCAGGCCGCCGTCCCACGTGGGGATCGTGCCGTCCTTGTTGGCGGCGCGCTCGGCGCCCAACGGGGTCAGCGTGGTCTTGAGCTTGGCGGCTTCGTCGGCCGACACGGCGGCGAGGGCCGGGCCGGCCAGCAGCAGGGCGGTGGCCAGCAGCGTGGCCTTGAGATGAGTGCGGTTCATGTGAAGTGCTCCGTGGGGCTTCAGAAAGTGCGCGAGACGGTGAAGCTGACGTTGGCGCGGTCGCGCAGCGACTGGCCGAACGTGAGCTGGCGCGGCGAGCCGCTGCCGGCGACGAGGGTCTCGGTGAAGGTCTTGGCGGTGCCGAAGAAGTCGCTGTAGGTCAGCGCGAAGTTCCAGTCGTTCTGGTACTTGCCCTTGACGCCGATGCTGTAGTCGCCCGCGCTGGCCGCGCCGCCGGCGAAGTTGGCGATGGACGAGGAGCGCCCGCCAAAGTTGTAGCCCAGGCCGATGGGCACGGACAGGTCCAGCCCCGGCAGCACCTGGAAGTACTGCGGCTCGAACAGCATGCGGAAGGCGAAGGCGCCCTTGGTGGTGTTCGGGTCCAGGCCGCCAATGCCCATGCTGGCGCCGGTCGGCGTCGCAAAGATGTCCTTGGTGATGCTGAGCCGGTGGTTGTAGGCCAGCTCGGCCACCAGAGCACCGCCCTGCCACAGCGCGCCGGGTTGCAGCACGTAAATGCCCGAAGCCTGCAGGTGGGCCGTGCGGCCGACGGCGAAGCAGGGGTTGGCGCTGCCGCCGCAGGCCAGCACGGGGCCCAGGCCCAGCACGGCGGGGTCGCTGTTCAGCGGCGCGTTCCAGCGCACCGAGCCTTCAACGGCCCAGTTCAGCTGGCCCACCGACGACGTGACACTGGCGCCGACCGTCTTGATGTCGTCACCGTAGGCGAGGTGCACGTTGCCGTTGACGAAGTCGAACACCGGCACGGCCGGCGTCTTGTCGTGGTACTGCGCCGCGTAGAGGCCGAACTCGTAGTCGCCGCCCGTCGGGCTGAGGCGGAGCTGCACGCCGCCCTGCCCCGAGTTGCGTGGCCGCAGGTCCTTGCTCTTGTCGTAGCTCAGCAGGATGGGCGCGCCCTGCGGCGTCAGGCCGAAGTTGACGGTGCCCGTGCCGACGTAGTCCTGATTGGAGAAGAAGCTGCCAACGCCCGGGATCTTGCTCGGCCGCCACTTGAGCTGGTAGTAGGCGCCCAGCGAGATGCCTTCGGCGATCTGCAGCGAACCCGAGATCTGCTCGACCGGCAGCAGCACTTCCTTGAACTGCCAGCCGGGCACGGACACGATCTTGGCGACGTCGACCGGCCCCTGCGCGTTGGCAATGCCGTTCTGGCCGAAGAACAGGCTTTCGCCCCATTGCAGCGTGTGGCGGCCGATGCGCACCGTGCTCTTCATGCCACCGACCTCGCCCTTCACGTAGACGAAGGCGTCGAGGAACTCACCGCTTTGGCCATGCTGGCGGCGGGTGTCGGGCAGGAAGTCGTTGCTGGCCTGGCCGCCAAAGGTGTTGGACGTCGGGATCACCGGGCCGAGGGCATGGCCGCCGGCATACAGCGCGGTGCCGGCATAGCTGTTCTGGCGCAGATAGACCGAGTCGCGCCAGGCGTTGCCGCTCACTCGGGCACCCCAGCCGGGGCCGGCGAGGTCGATCTCGGCCAGCAGGTCGAAACGGTTGGAGATCTGGCCGCGCTTGAAGTTGTGGTCGCCGTCGTCCTCATTGACGGTGCCGGGGTCCTTGGCCACGTCCAGCCGCGTCAGCGCGTCGGACGGGTTCTTCAGCCGCACGGCGGTGCTGTACTTGGGCGTCAAGTCCAGGCGCAGCTTGTAGTCGCTGCTGGGCAACTCGATGTCAAAGGCGTGGGAAGCGGTGGGCAGGGCGAGCGCTGCCGCTACCGCCAGCGCATGGCGGGTATGTCTTGTCATGTTGTCTCCGGTTTTGTAGAAATCTCGGGCTCACCGGCCCGTGCGGGAAATCAGAGTGAGGTCGAGGTCAGCCCGCCCTCCACGGGCAGGCCGCTGCGCTGCTGGCGACACGGCGCGGTTTCCAGCAGGAACAGCGACGCGATGGCCCCGCAGATGAAGCCCGCGAGGGCAACGTGCAGCGTGGCGGGCAGGCCGTGGTGCTGGGCCACATAGCCCGCCAGGACGGGTGCCAGCCCGCCGCCGAAGATCTCGCCCGCGCCCGACACGAAGCCGACCGACGAAGCGATGAGCCCAGCCGGGGCCGCCTCGGTGGCGATGGGCCCCGAGATCAGGCCGAGCAAGCCCAAGGCGCACACCGACAGGCCGAACAGCAGGGTGAACAGCATCTGCGGGTTGGCGCCGGTCTGCCCGAAGGCATACAGCAGCACGGCCGAGCCGATGAAGGCACTGATCGCAACGGGCTTGCGGCCGATGCGATCCGACAGGGCCGACAGGCCGAAGGACCCGACAAAGCCGCCGAAGCCGATGGCCGACACCACGTAGCCCATCTCCTGCGTGCTGAGCTTGAGCACATGCTCCAGGTAGATCGGCACCATCGCGCTGATGACGAAGATGCCGGCCATGGCGCACAGCACGGCCAGCGTGGCCAGCAAGACATTGCGCGAGCGCAGCAGCGTGCTCCAACGCGGCGCCGGGGCGGCGGCGGCCCCGGGTGCGCGTGCCGGCGGCGCATCGCCGCGCAAGGTGCGCGCGATCAACACCGCAACGACCAACCCCGGCAGCGCCGACACCATGAACACCCAGTGCCATGACGGCAGCACCTGCAGCAGCTGCGTGGCGATGATGGGCGCGAAGCCCAGGCCGAGCAGCGAGAACATGCTCAGTTGCAGCCCCTGGTTCAGCCCGCGCCGCGCGGGCAGCGAGGCCTCGCCCGTGGCGGCGATGCTGGCCGGCGTGAACGCGCCTTCGGCCACGCCCATGACGGCACGGATCAACATCAGGCTGGCGAAACCGCTGGCCAGGCCCGACAGGCCCGACAGCAGCGAGAACGCCACCATCGTCGTCACCAGGATCTTCTTGCGACCGATGCTGTCCGACAGCCGCCCCATCAGGATGGCCCAGGCCCCCCAGGTGAGGCTGAGGACGCCGATCAGGGTGCCCAGTTGCTGGTAGTCCAGCCCCAGGTCTTTCATGATGTGAGGGAACAGCGGCGCGATGATCCAGCGGTCCAGCCCGACCAGGCCGAAGCCCAGTCCCATCAGCACGAGCGTCTTGCGCTCGTAGCCCGTGTCGTGCGGGGGGTGTTGCATGTGTGTCTCCTCGATGCGCGGGAGGGTCAGTAGTAGGTGGAGGCCAGGCCGCCATCGACGGGCAGGTTGACGCCGCTGATCCAGCGCGACTCGTCGGCGCACAGGAAGGCCACCACCGGCGCGACCTCGTCGGCCAGTGCCGGGCGCTTGATGCGGTGCGAGTCCTTCTGCACGCGCTCCTCGCCGAGCATCTGCACGAAGTCGCCGAGGATGGGCGTCAGCACCGGGCCGGGCGCGACGCAGTTCATGCGCACGCCGCTGCCCAGGAACCATTTCTGCGACTGGGTCAGGGTCCAGACGATCAGCGCTTCCTTGAAGTACTGGTAGCAGGTCTCCTGCGGCACCGGCTTCTTCGCGAGGAAGGCCAGGCCGGCCTCGAAGTTCGGCGTCTCGGCCAGCGCCTTGTGCAGGTCCAGCCGCGCCGGCCACTCGGCGCCGAGGATGGAGGCGATGTTGACGATGGCGCCGCCCTGGGGCAGGCGCTCCATCGCGCGGGTGCAGAGGTGGCGCAGGCCGAGGTAGTTGACGCGGGCCACCAGGTCCACCGGCGCGGTGCCGGGCACGCCGGCGATGTTGCACAGCGCGTCGAAGCGCTCGGGCAGCAGCTTGAAGGCGGCGTCGATGGCGGCCTGCTCGGACAGGTCGGCCTTGATGAAGCCGTCCAGCGTCAGCAGCGGCTCGTTGCGGTCCACGCCGATGACGCGGGCGCCCTTGAGGCGCAGGAAGCGCGCGGTCTCGGCGCCGATGCCGGAGCTGACGCCGGTGATGACGATGGTCTTGCCTTGGAAGTTCATGCTTGTCTCCTGTTGGTTTGTTGTCGCGTCAGAACGGGAATTGAGGAGGCGTGTCTTTCACGGTCAGCCACTGCCAGGTGCTGAACTGCTCCCAATCGCCGGGGCCGCCGTGCGAGTTGCCGTTGCCGGCGATGCCGGGGCCGCCGAAGGGGTTGACCGCGTCGTCGTTGACGGTCTGGTCGTTGATGTGGACCATGCCGGCGCGCAGCTGGTTGCCCACCGCCAGGGCGCGACCCACGGACTTGGAGATCACGCCCGCCGCCAGGCCGCCATGGCCGGTGTTGGCCAGCGCCACGGCCTCCTCGTCGGTCTTGAAGGTGACGAGATTGACGACCGGGCCGAAGGTCTCGTCGTCGAAGGCCGGCATGCCGGGCTTCACGCCGGCCAGCACGGTCGGCTTGTAGAAGAGGCGGTCGTAGCTGCCACCGGCCAGCAGCTGGGCGCCGGCCTTGACGCTGGCCTGCACGGCGGCGTGCACGCGGTCGCGCTGGCGCTCGTCGATCAGGGGCCCAAGGGCAACCTGGCCGGTCGCGCCGTCGCCCACGGGCAGGTGCTGGGCCTTGGCCACCAGGCGCTCGGTGATGGCCGGCGCGATGGATTCGTGCACCAGCACGCGGTTGCTGGCCATGCAGATCTGGCCTTGGTGCAGCCAGGCGCCCCAGGCGATGTTGCTGGCGGCGAGGTCGAGGTCGGCGTCATCGAGCACGACGAGCGCATTGCTGCCGCCGAGTTCCAGCGAGACCTTCTTCAGGTGCCGCCCCGCCAGTTCGCCGATGCGCCGGCCCACGCCGGCCGAGCCGGTGAAGGAGATCATCGCAACGGCCGGGTCGGTGACGAGCGCCTCGCCCACATCGGCACCGCCGGGCAGCACGTGCAGCAGGCCGGCGGGCAGGCCGGCGGCCTCGAAGACCTGGGCGATCATGAAACCGCCGCTGACCGGCGTGCGCGGATCGGGCTTGATGATGACGGCGTTGCCTGCGGCCAGCGCCGGGGCGACGACGCGCAGCGTCAGGATGAGCGGGAAGTTGAACGGCGAGATGACGCCCACGACACCCAGCGGCACGCGCCGGGCGATGGACATGCGGCCCGGCGTGCTGGGCAAGACCTGGCCCTGCGACTGCAGCGGCATGGCGGCGGCGATCTGGCAGAAGGCGATGGCCTCGCGCAGCTCGTGCTGGCCCTTGGGCAGGATGGCGCCGCTCTCGCGGGTGACGAAGAGCGCCAGTTCGTCGAAATGCTGCTGGAACAGCTGGGCGGCGCGCAGGAAGACGGCGGCGCGCTCGCGCGGCGGCAGCGCAGCCCAGGCGGCCTGGGCGGTGGTGGCGGCAAGGGTCGCGGGCGGCACGTCGGCGGCCACGGCGCGGCCGGTGCGCACCAGCACGGCGCCCGTCGCGGGCTCGATCAGGTCGGCGGCCTGCGAGGCGGCGCGCCAGCCGCTGCTGTACAGGTGTTCACGCCACAGCGTGGGGTCGAGTAGGGGCTGAGGGGTCATGGCGGGGCTGCTGAGGTGGGTTGCGAAAAGCGCGAACTCGGTGCTCGCTTGCCCACTTGCAGTGCAACGCGTGTGCCACGCCGTGCCAGCGCGCCGCGCCACCGAGGTGCACCACTGCGCCACGACAGATCGTTTTCAGAGTGAAAACATCGACCTCCCTCGGGACTTTCCCTGGCCCCGGAAAAAATGCACCAAACGCGGGTTATCCCCCGACATTGATATTTATCAAATGAAAACAATTCGAGGGAGTGACAAGCCGCCGACCTGCTCAATTCATCACCTCATGACCAAGCTACCTCGCATCTCCCTGGCCGAAGTGGCCCGCCAGACCGGCACCATGCTGAAGCGGGGCGACAGCAAGCACTTCGTCGAGGACCAGGCGCCGACGATGGGCGACCTGACCGAGTCGCTGTTCTTCTCGCCCGGCGATGGCCGCATCTGGCTGAACGACCAGCGCATGCTGTTGCTGCACAGCTCCTCCGTCGGTCACCTGCGCCGCGAGCTGATCGACACCCTCGGCATGGAGCGAGCGCGCGGCCTGCTGACGCGGGCCGGCTATGTGTCCGGCGCCCGCGACGCCCAGCTCGTGCGCGAGCGCTGGCCCAATGCCGACGCGGCCAACGTCTTCATGGCCGGCACGCGGCTGCATGCACTCGAAGGCGTGGTCAAGGTGACGCCGCTCGCCTTCGACTTCGACATCCACCGCGGCACCTACGAGGGCGAGTTCCTGTGGGAGCACTCCAGCGAAGACGATGAGCACATCAGCGCCTACGGTGTCGGCACCGAGGCCGCCTGCTGGTCGCAGGTGGGCTATGCCACCGGCTACGTGACCAGCCTGTTCGGCCAGCTCGTGATCTTTCGCGAGATCGAGTGCCGTTCGATGGGCGCCAGCGCCTGCCGCGTGATCGGCCGCCACGCTGCGGCCTGGGGTGACATCAGCGAAGACCTGCGCTATCTCGAAGCCAAGGAATTCCATCGCCTGAACGCCGCCGAGTCCGCGCCCGCCGAGGCGCCGGCGGCCGCCACTCCCGCAGGCTCGGATGAACGGCCCAGCGCCGAGCGCCACGACATCGTCGGCGCGTCGTCGGCCTTCACGTCCGCCTGCCATCAACTGGCCCGCGTGGCCGGCACGCGCGCCACGGTGCTGTTCACCGGCGAGTCGGGTGTCGGCAAGGAGGCCTTCGCGCACCGGCTGCACCGCATCAGCGCGCGCGCCGCCCAGCCCTTCGTGGCCGTGAACTGCGCCGCCATTCCCGAGACGCTGATCGAGAGCGAGCTCTTCGGCGTCGAGCGCGGCGCGTTCACCGGCGCCAGCCAGTCACGCCCGGGGCGCTTCGAGCGGGCGGACGGCGGCACGCTGTTCCTCGACGAGATCGCCACGCTCAGCCTGGTCAGCCAGGGGAAGCTTTTGCGCGCGCTGCAGGAGGGCGAGGTCGAACGGGTGGGTGGCACGCGCACGTTGCAACTGGACGTGCGCGTCGTCGCCGCAACCAACGTGGACCTGCAGGCCGAGGTGCGCGCCGGGCGCTTCCGCGAGGATCTTTTCTACCGCCTGAACGTCTACCCCATCCACCTGCCGCCGCTGCGCGAGCGGCGCGACGACATYCCSCTGCTGATGACGCATTTCCTGCGTCGCGAAGCGCAACGCCACGGTCGCCACCCGACCGGCTTCACGCCACGCGCCGTGCGGGCCATGCTGCACTACGCCTTCCCGGGCAACATCCGCGAGCTGCAGAACCTGGTGGAGCGCGGCGTCATCTCGGCCGAGGACGACCAGGCCATCGACGTGGCCCACATGTTCCGCCGCGAACAGCTCAGCGATGAGGCCCTGCTGACCATCGGCGCCCATGGCACGCTGCAAAAGGCGGCCGCGCCGCCGCCGCGCCTGCTCGACCTGCTCGGCGAGGCCCTGCAAACCGGCGGGGCCGGCCATGTCGAGCTGGACGCCATCGAGCGCCAGCTGCTGCAGGAAGCCACCGAGGCCGAGAACGGCAACCTGGCTGCGGCTGCCCGTCGGCTGGGCATCACGCGGGCGCAACTGGCCTATCGGCTGCAACGCGCCGCCCAGCCGCCTTCACCTGGTTGAAGTGCGCAGATCAGTTGTTTTAACAAATCAATTGCCAGCACCGCGACGAGTGAAGACTCGGCCCGCCGCGAGCGAACGGCTGCACTTATAAGGTTGATCTCGTCGATTCAAGGATCAAGTTGTCGGTGCAAACCCTAGATGCAGTCCTGATGATTTAGTTAATACTGTTAATCATCAACAGCCTCGAAGCTGGCCTGCGCCAGCCGCACCCATGTCCGACTTCTCCGCCCGATTCGACGACCACTGGCTGCTCGGTGGCGCGCGCACGCCCTGGGTCGATTACTGCGGTGCGCTCGCCGAGGTCTCGCCCATCGATCTCGGCATCAAGGCGGCCCGCGCCGCGCTGGAGCGTACGGGCGTGCCGGGCAGCGCGGTCGACTCGGTCGTCACCGCCTCCATGGCGCAGGCCTCGTTCGACGCCTACATGCTGCCGCGCCACGTCGGCCTTTATGCCGGCGTGCCCATCGAGGTGCCGGCCATCCTCGTGCAACGCATCTGCGGCAGCGGCTTCGAGATCATTCGCCAGGCGGCCGACCAGATCACCCTCGGCTACGCCAGCCTCGCGCTCGTCGTGGGCGCGGAGTCGATGTCGCGCAACCCGATCTGCGCCTACACCCACCGCAGCGGCTTCAAGCTCGGCGCGCCGGTCGAGTTCAAGGACTTCCTCTGGGAGGCCCTCGACGACCCTGCGGCCAAGGTCTCGATGATCCAGACGGCCGAGAACCTGGCGAAGAAGTACGGCATCACCCGCGCCGAGGTCGACGCCTATGCCGCCGCCTCCTTCGAGCGCGCGCTGCGTGCCCAGACCGACGGCTTCCTCGCGGGCGAGATCGCGCCGGTGACGAGCGAGCGTTTCGAGCTGGATGGCTACGAAGCGCGCGGCATCAAGCTGCCACGCAAGGTGGCCGCGGCGGACCGTGACACCCATCCCCGCCCCTCGTCGCCCGAAGCGCTGGCGGCCTTGCGCACGGTCTACGAAGGCGGCGTGCAGACGGCTGGCAACTCGGCAGCCCTGGTCGACGGCGCCGCGGCTGTCGTCGTCGCCTCGGGCGCGCAGGTGCGCGACCGCGGGCTGAAGCCTATCGCCCGGCTGCGCGGCGCGGCAGCGGCGGGCGTGCCGCCCGAGATCATGGGCATCGGCCCGGCGCCGGCCATCCGCGCTCTGTTGAAGCGCTGCGAGCTGAAGCTGTCGGACATCGACCTCTTCGAGATCAACGAGGCCCAGGGCGCCCAGACCCTGGCCTGCGTGAAGGAGCTCGGCCTGGACCTGACCAAGCTCAACGTCAACGGCGGCTCCATCGCCCTTGGCCACCCGCTCGCCGCCACCGGCGTGCGCCTCACCCTCACCGCGGCCCGCGAGCTGCAGCGCCGCGGCGGCCGCTACGCCATCGTCTCCGCCTGCGTCGGCGGCGGCCAGGGCATGGCCTTGCTCATCGAGAACACACAAGCATGAAGATCATCACCGCCGACCAGGTCGGCCCCCTCGTCAAAGACGGCGCCACCCTCTTCCTCGGCGGCCTGGCCATGATGGGCCTGGCCGAAGAGGCGTTGCAGGGGCTGGAGCGCCACTTCCTCGCCACCGGCCACCCGCGCCAGCTCACCACCTGGGCCTGCGGCGCCATCGGCAACGCCGGCAGCGGCGGCATGGCCCATCTGGCCCACGCGGGCATGGTCAAGCGCGTCGTCGCCGGGCACTTCGGGCAGACCGGCAAGGCCATGATGGCCATGGTGCATGCCGGCGAAGTCGAGGCCTACAACTTCCCGCAGGGGTCGCTGTCCAGCCTCACGCGCCACATCGCCAGCCGCTCGCCGGGCCTGCTGACCAAGGTGGGCCTGGGCACCTTTGTGGACCCGCGGCTGGAAGGCGGCAAGCTCAACGCCGCCGCGCGCGAAGACCTCGTGCGCCTGGTCGAGTTCGAGGGCAAGGAGTGGCTCTTCCACCCCTCGCCGCGCATCGATGTCGCCTTCATCCGCGCCACCTACGCCGACGAGCGCGGCAACCTCAGCATGGACAAGGAAGGCGTGCTGCTGGAGCAGCTGTCCATCGCCCAGGCCGCGCGCGCCTGTGGCGGCATCGTCATCGCGCAGGTCGAGGCCGTGGTGGCCGCCGGCAGCCTGCACCCGAAGAGCGTCAAGGTGCCGGGCCTGGTGGTGGACTACGTCGTCGTCGCCAAGCCCGAGAACCATCTGCAGACCATTACGACGGCCTTCAACCCGGCCTTCAGCGGCGATGTGCGCGTGCCGCTGGGCAGCATGCCGGCCATGCCGCTGGACGAGCGCAAGGTCATCGCCCGCCGTGCCGCCATGGAGCTGCAGCCGGGTGCCGTCACCAACCTGGGCATCGGCATCCCGGCCGGCGTCCCGTCGGTGGCCGCCGAGGAGGGCGTGTCCGAGCTGCTCAACCTCAGCGTGGAGTGCGGCGTCAACGGCGGCGTGCCGGCCCAGGGCGGCGACTTCGGCATGGCCTACAACCCCGAGTCCATCATCGAGCAGGGGTCGCAGTTCGACTTCTACGACGGCGGCGGGCTGGACTGCAGCTTCCTCGGCCTGGCCCAGACCGACCGCCACGGCAACGTCAACGTCAGCAAGTTCAACGGCCGGCCCGTGGGCTGTGGTGGCTTCATCAACATCACGGCCTCCACGCCTCGCCTCGTGTTCTGCGGCAGCTTCACCGCTGGCGGCGTGGACCTCGCCGTGGCCGATGGCCAGCTGCACATCCGCCAGGAGGGCCGCGCGCGCAAGTTCGTCGAGCAGGTCGAGCAGATCACCTTCAACGGCCGCGATGCCGCACGGCGTGGCCAGGAGGTGCTGTTCGTCACCGAGCGCGCCGTGTTCGCGCTGCGCCCTGAAGGCCTGGAGCTGACCGAGATCTCACCCGGCATCGACCTCGAGCGCGATGTGCTGGCCCACATGGAATTCCGCCCGCTGATGCGCGACGTGAAGACCATGGACGCCGGCCTCTTCCAAGCACACTGGGGCGGCCTGGCCGCCGCTCTCTCCAAGCAGACCCACGAATGAACGCCGCCACCGACTTCCTCCCCGCCAGCGGCCTGCTGGCCCAGCTCGACCTGCTGCGCATCGAGCATGCCGGCGCCGTCACGCACCTGTGCCTGAACCGCCCGGCCAAGCGCAACGCCATCAACGAAGAGCTGATGCGCCAGCTGCACACCGCCCTGCTCAACCTGCCGGTGTCGACCAAGGCCCTGGTCATCAGCGGCGAGGGCAGCCACTTCTGCGCCGGCCTGGACCTGTCGGACCTCAGCGAGCGCAGCGTCGCCGAGGGCGTGCTGCACTCGCGCGGCTGGCATGTCGTCATGGACGCCATCCAGTTCTGCCGCGCGCCGGTCGTGGCTGCGGTGCATGGCGCCGTGGTGGGTGGTGGGCTGGAGTTGGCGGCCGCCGCGCACATCCGCGTGGCCGACGAGACCGCCTACTTCGGCCTGCCCGAAGGCCAGCGCGGCATCTTCGTCGGCGGCGGCGGCTCGGCCCGCATCCCGCGCCTGGCCGGCGTGGCCTGCATGACCGACATGATGCTGACCGGCCGTGTGCTGGACGCCAACGAGGGCGAACGGCGCGGCCTGGTGCAGTACGTCGTGCCGGCCGGCCAGGCTGTTGCCAAGGCCATCGAACTGGCCGGCCGCATCGCGCAGAACGCGCCGCTGTCCAACTTCGCCGTGACCCAGGCCCTGCCGCGCATTGCCGACCTGTCGCAGGCCGACGGCCTCTTCATGGAGTCGCTGATGGCGGCCATCGCCCAGGGCGACGACGTGGCCAAGCAGCGCCTGCAGGACTTCCTGCAGAAGCGCACGCCCAAGGTCGTCAAGTCATGAAGCCGCGCTACCGCCCGGTCGCCATCGGTGGCTGCCTGGACAACGCCAGCGTCGAGCACCGCGCCGACGGCGGCTTCGTGCTGCGCTCAACCGAGCCGCTGGCGGCCTACCCGGGACATATGGGCGAGCGTCTGTTGCACTGGGCACAGGCGGCGCCGGACCGGCTGCTGGCAGCGCAACGCGAGGCGAACGGCGGCTGGCGCTGCATCAGCTACGCCGAGATGGTCGAGCGGGCACGCTCCCTCGGCCAGGCCTTGCTGGACCGTGGCCTGGGCGTCGAAAAACCCCTGGTCATCCTGTCCGACAACGACCTGGAGCACCTCAGCCTGATGCTGGGCGCCATGTGGGCCGGCATCCCCAGCGTCAGCATCTCGCCGGCCTATTCGCTGGTCTCGACCGACCACGGCCGCCTGCGCCACATCCTCGCCAAGGCCACGCCGGGCGCGGTCTACGCGGCGGACGCGGGCTATGCCCGCGCAATCGAGGCCACGGTCACGGCGGACACCCGCGTCATCCTCGGCGAGGGCCGGCTCGAAGGCCGGGCCACCGAGCGCTTTGCCGACCTGCTCGACACGCCACCCGGCCCCACGCTCGACGCCGCCCACGCGCAGATCGGCCCCGACACCATCGCCAAGCTGATGTTCACCTCGGGCTCGACCAAGGCGCCCAAGGGCGTGGTCATGACCCAGCGCATGTGGTGCGCCAACCAGCAGATGACGCTGCAGGCCATGCCCTTCCTGGCCGAGCAGCCGCCCGTGGTGCTGGACTGGCTGCCGTGGAACCACACCTTCGGCGGCAACCACAACCTGGGCCTGGTGCTCTACAACGGCGGCAGCCTCTACATCGACGAGGGCAGGCCCGTGCCGGGCCGCTTCGAGGCCACGCTGCGCAACCTGCGCGAGGTGGCGCCGACGATGTTCTTCAACGTGCCCAAGGGTTATGACGAACTCGTCTCCGCGCTGCAGGCCGATGCCGCGTTGCGCGACCACTTCTTCAGCAGGCTGCAGTTGGTCGAGTGCGGCGGCGCGGGGCTGCCGCTGAAGACGCTGGACGCCTTCAACCAGCTCGCCGAAGCGGCCATCGGCCAGCGCATCCGCCTCGCCGCCGGCCTGGGCATGACCGAGACCGCGCCCACCTGCACCTTCGCCATTCCCGAGGAGGCGCGCGCCGGCTTCATCGGCTGGCCCGTGCCGGGCGTGGATGTCAAGCTCGTACCCATGGGAGACAAGGCCGAGGTGCGCTTTCGCGGCCCCAATGTCATGCCCGGCTATTGGCGCGAGCCCGAGCTGACGCAGGAAGCCTTCGACGATGAGGGCTACTACTGCACCGGCGACGCCGCCCGGCCCTGCGACCCCACCGACCCCACGCAGGGCCTGATGTTCGACGGCCGCATCGCCGAGGACTTCAAGCTCTCCACCGGCACCTTCGTCAGCGTCGGCCCGCTGCGCGCCCGCGTCATCGCACTGGGCTTCCCCTGCGTGCATGACGCCGTCGTCACGGGCCTCGGGCGCGATGAGATCGGCCTGCTGATCGTGCCGCGCGTGAACGAGGCCCGCCGCCTGGCCGAGCTGCCCGACAGCGCCCCCACCGCCGACGTGCTGAACCACTCGACCGTGCGTGCCTTCTTCGAGTCGCTGGCCAACCAGCTCTGGGCTCAAGGCACCGGCAGCGCCACCCGCCCGGCCCGGCTGCTGCTGCTGGCCGAGCCGCCGTCCATCGATGGCGGCGAGATCACCGACAAAGGCTCGATCAACCAGCGCGCCGTGCTGAGCCGCCGCGCGGCCCTGGTCGAGCTGCTGCACGAGGCCCCCGCCGGCCACCCTGACGTCATCACCCCAAACCGCTGACCCCGCTGAACACCATGAACATCTCTGGACAAACCGCCCTCGTCACCGGCGCCGGCTCCGGCCTCGGCGAAGCCGTGGCACGCGCCCTCGCGGCCCAAGGCGCCCGCGTCGCCCTGCTCGACATCAACGAAGCCGGCGCCCAGCGCGTGGCCGCCGACATCGGCGCCGACCGCGCGCTGGCGCTGCGCTGCGACATCACCGATGCGGCATCCGTCACCGCCGCGTTGGACGCAGCAGCCGCCGCCTTCGGCCCGGCCCGCATCCTGATGAACRTTGCCGGCATCGGCAGCGCCAAGCGCATCGTGCAACGCGACGGCTCGCCCGCGCCGCTGGAGGACTTCGAGCGCGTCGTGCGCATCAACCTCATCGGCACCTACAACATGACGCGCCTGGCCGTGAGCCGCATCGTGGCCCTCGCACCGTTGGCCGATGGCGAGCGCGGTGTCGTCGTCAATACCGCCTCGGTCGCCGCCTTCGACGGCCAGGTCGGCCAGGAGGCCTACTCGGCGTCCAAGGGCGGCATCGTCGGCATGACGCTGCCGCTGGCACGCGACCTGGCGCAGTTCGGCGTGCGCGTCTGCACCATCGCGCCGGGCCTGTTCGCCACGCCGCTGATGAAGGAGCTGCCCGAGGAGGTTCAGGCATCGCTGGCCGCGTCCATCCCCTTCCCCAAGCGCCTGGGCCTGCCCGAGGAGTTCGCCGCGCTGGCCGCCCACATCGTCGCCAACGGCCATCTCAACGGCGAGGTGATTCGCCTCGACGGCGCCCTGCGCATGGGCCCACGCTGAACCGGCCAGGAGCCCTCCCATGTTCATCACCAACACCTGGTACGTGGCTGCCCGCAGCGACGAGGTCGGCACCGCCAAGCCCCTGGGCCGCAAGGTCTGCAACCACGCGATGGCCTTCTTCCGCAACAGCGCCGGTAACGTCAGCGCGGTGGAGGACTTCTGCCCCCACCGCGGCGCGCCGCTGTCGCTGGGCAGCGTGCACGGCGACACCCTCGTCTGCGGCTACCACGGCCTGGCCATGGGCGGCGACGGCAAGACCGTCGCCATGCCCTGCCAGCGCGTGCGTGGCTTCCCCGCCATCCGCAGCTTCCCGGTCCATGAGGCGCATGGCTTCATCTGGGTCTGGCCGGGGGAGGCCACCCAGGCCGATGTGGCCCAGTTGCCCGCCTTCGAATGGCTGGGCAACCCCGCCTTCGGCTACGGCGGTGGGCTGTACACAATAGCCTGCGGCTACAAGCTGATGGTCGACAACCTGATGGACCTGACGCACGAGACCTATGTGCACGCCAACAGCATCGGCCAGAAGGAGATCGACGAGATCCCGTGCACGACGCGCGTCGACGGCGACCACGTCATCACCGAGCGCCATATGCAGGGCATCGAGGCGCCGCCGTTCTGGAAGATGGCCCTGCGCATGAACGGCCTGCCCGACGACCAGCCGGTGGACCGCTGGCAGATCTGCCACTTCACGCCGCCCAGCCACATCATGATCGAGGTGGGCGTGGCGCTGGCCGGCCAGGGCGGCTATGAGGCACCCGACGCAGTAAAGGCAGCGAGCTGGGTGGTGGACTTCATCACCCCCGAGACCGACACCTCCATCCACTACTTCTGGGGCATGGCGCGCAAGTTCAAGCCGCAGGACGAGGCGCTGACGGCCCAGATCCGCGAAGGCCAGGGCAAGATCTTTGCCGAAGACCAGGAGATGCTGGAGCGCCAGCAGCTCAACCTGCTCGCCTGGCCGCAGCGCCAGCTGCTGATGCTCAACATCGACGGCGGCGGCGTGCAGTCGCGCAAGGTCATCGATCGCGTGATGGCAGCGCAGGCATGAGCGGACTGATCACGGTCCGCATCGAGGCCAAGACCGCGGTCGCGCAGAACGTCTGCGCCCTCACCCTCGTGGCTGCCGATGGTGGCGCCCTGCCCGCCTTCACGGCCGGCGCCCACCTCAACGTCCACCTGCCCGGCGGCATCGTTCGTCAGTACTCGATCAGCAACGACCCCACAGAGGCCGACCGCTATGTGCTGGGCGTGCTGCTCGAAGCGTCATCGCGCGGCGGTTCGCGAGCGGTGCACGAGGTGTTGAGCCCGGGGCAGACGCTGCAGATCAGCGCACCGAAGAACCACTTCCCGCTGGCGGCGCAAGCCCGCCGCAGCCTGTTGATCGCCGGCGGCATCGGCATCACGCCCATCCTGGCAATGGCTCGCCAGCTCGCGGCTGATGGCGCGGACTTCGAACTCCACTACGCGGCGAGCAGCGCCGAGCGCATGGCCTTTCGAGCGGAGATCGAGGCGAGCGCCTGGGCTGGCGCTGCGCGTTTTCACGTGGCTGGCGACCGCCTCGACGTGCAAGCACTGCTGGCTACTCGCGATGCCGACACCCACGTCTACGTCTGTGGCCCCAAGCGGCTGATCGATGCGGTAGCCGACGCCGCGAAACGCCACGGCTGGCCAGAGGGTCGGGTCCACCATGAGTTCTTCGCGGGCGCGCCGGCGGCCTCGACCGGTCAGGACGGCCCATTCGAAATCGAACTTGCGCGCAGCGGCCGCGTGATCCTTGTTGGCGCCCATCAGACCGCCGCCCAGGCCCTCATCGCCGCGGGCGCACCCCTGCTGACCTCCTGCGAGCAAGGCGTCTGCGGCACCTGCCTGACGCGGGTGATTGGCGGGGAACCCGAGCATCGCGACCTGTACCTCACGCCCGAGGAGCAGGCCGCAAACGACCAGTTCACGCCTTGCTGCTCACGGGCGCGCAGCAGTCGCCTGGTGCTCGATTTGGGTTGAGCCACCCCGGCGTTGGATTGACGACTTTTTCAGCGCCGGGCGCTGGCCATCCACGTCCAGCCCCCATTCGCGCAACGCCCCCTCGCTGACCTGCGCCGTGATGGCCTGATGGCCCACCCTGCGGCTGGCCGTGCCACGCGCCGCGACACTGTCGTCGGCGCCCACGACCGACCGTGAAGGCCGCACTGGCGCTCGGTCAGCATGGCGCAACCAACGATTGCTTTTTTGCTTTACTTTGTGCGTCGCTCAAATTAATATTTGGTCTGACCGCATTTGATAGAAAATAAAGCCCGGTCCGACCAAGCAAACGGAGGAGACAAACACGTGCTGGCCGAAGCGACGGGGAGCCAACAGCTGCTGAAGACCGATCTCACACCTCTGCTCCTCATTGGCGCAGAGGTTGGCATTGAGTCCGTGCGCACTGTCGCCACTTCGCTGGCGGGCGAGATTCAAGGTTGCGTGACCGCTCGCTACGGGGCCAGTCCGACCGCCGAGGCCTGCGTGGCCAGTCTCGCAAGCGCGCTACAGGACTTGCACAGGCAGGTCCGCCCTGGCCAGCAAGTCCTCGGCATCGGCATCGGGTTGCCGGGTAGCATCGACGAGGCGCAAGGCATCGTGAACTTCGCCCCCCATCTGGGCTGGCGTGACGTGCCCATCGCCGCACTATTGAGTGAGAAGCTTCGCGGCACCTCGCTCGCCGATGCCCCGCTGTTTGTGCAGAACGAAGCCGACATGGCCGCGCTGGGAGAACTGGAGTTCAACCCCACCCCTGACTCGGACCCGCTCTTGTATGTCTCCATCAACCAAGGCATCGCCGCTGGTGTCATCGTGGGAGGTCGTCTGCTGACTGGAAGCCGGGGATACGCAGAGGAGGTAGGTCATATGGTCCTGCAGTTCAATGGGCCTCTGTGTTCCTGCGGGCGGCGCGGTTGCGCTGAAGCCATGATCGCGACACGGGCCGTCCAGCGCGGCAGCGCCGGCACCGCCGTTCGACACTCGCTCGGCGAGGTGCGCGAACACCTTGCCTCAAAGGATCGCGAAACACTGAAAGCGGTCACCTCCGCTGGCCACCATCTGGGCATGCTGCTGCTGAATCTGGCGACCGCCTATGACCCGGGCTGCATCGTCCTTGGCGGCTCCGTCACCGAACTGGGCGCGCCATTCCTGCAGCCGGCGCTGGATGTACTGGACGCTCACAACACTTTCGGCAGTTCCGCCAGTCCGACGGTCCGCACCTCCCGGTTTGGCCTGAATGCCGTTGCCATTGGCGCGGCTGCACTGGTTCGCTACCGCCTGACGCACCCCGCCCTGCCTTCGGCAAACGGCGGCAGTGCCGTCACGGTCTCTTAGAAGGTCACTGATGTATCTCGGCATCGATCTCAGCTGCACCCAATCACCGTGACTGCCCTCTTCTCTCCCGACCCCGAACGCCATGCGCGCCTGGCCCCCCGCCTGGCGCGTTTCCGTGACCTCTACCGCCGCCTGCGCGGTGCCTGACCCCCGAGTTATGACGAGCTATTTCCACGCCATCGCCCCGATCCGCTTCGAGGGCGCCGACAGCCAGAATGACCTGGCCTTCAAGCACTACGACAAGGACCGCATCGTCCTGGGCCAGCGCATGGAGGACCACCTGCGCTTTGCCGTGTGCTACTGGCACAACTTCGTCTGGACGGGCCTGGACCCGTTCGGCGGCGCCACCTTCGAGCGCCCCTGGTTCCAGGGCGGCAGCCCGATGGAGCTGGCCAAGCTCAAGGCCGACGCSGCCTTCGAGTTCTTYGMSAAGCTSGGCGCGCCCTACTACTGCTTCCATGACCGCGACGTCGCCCCGGAAGGYGCCACGCCGCGCGAGAGCCACGAGAACTTCCTGCGCATGGTCGACGTGCTCGGCGAGAAGCAGCAGGCCACGGGCTTGAAGCTSYTGTGGGGCACGGCCAAYCTGTTCAGCCACCGCCGCTTCATGAGCGGYGCGGCCAGCAACCCCAACCCCGAGCTGTTCGCCATGGCCGCGCTGCAGGTGCGCGACGCGATGGACGCGACGCTGAAGCTCGGCGGCGAGAACTACGTGCTGTGGGGCGGCCGCGAGGGCTAYGAGACGCTSYTGAACACGCGCCTGGGCCAGGAGCTGGACCAGCTCGGCCGCTTCCTGAACATGGTGGTKGAGTACAAGCACAAGATCGGCTTCAAGGGCGCCATCCTCATCGAGCCCAAGCCGCGCGAGCCGTCCAAGCACCAGTACGACTTCGATACCGCSACCGTSTACGGCTTCCTSGTSCGCTACGGCCTGGAGAAGGAAGTSAAGGTCAACATCGAGGCCAACCACGCCACGCTGTCGGGCCACAGCTTCGAGCATGAGATCGCCACGGCMGGSGCSYTGGGCATCCTGGGCAGCCTGGACATGAACCGCGGYGACCCGCAGCTGGGCTGGGACACCGACCAGTTCCCCAACAACGTGCCGGAGACGGCSATCGCGCTGTACCACGTCATCCAGGCCGGCGGGCTGGGCTCGGGCGGGCTGAACTTCGACGCCAAGGTGCGCCGCCAGTCCATCGATGCCGAAGACCTGTTCCACGGCCACATCGGCGGCATGGACGTGTGCGCGCAGGCGCTGCTGATCGCCGAGAAGATGGTCAACGACGGCCGCCTGAAGGCCGCCGTGGACAGCCGCTACGCCGGCTGGGACGCGCCCGCCGGGCAGGACATCCTCAACGGCCGGCGTTCGCTGACCGAACTCGCCGACCAGGTGCTCGCCGCCAACACCGACGTGGCGCCCGTGTCCGGCCGCCAGGAAGTCTTCGAGAACCTGGTCAACCGCTTCTGCGGCTGACCGGCCTCGTTAAAACAACAGGCCGACGCCCTGCCATGACCCACGCTCTCCCATTGCTGCCCGACTTCGTTCCGGTCGCGCCCGCGACTGCCCGCCACACCGGAAGCGCCCCCTTCATCAAAGGTACCGCCGCGACACCCGGAAGTGCCTTGAGTAGCGAGGCGCGCAACAGCGCGATGCTGACCTACTCCAGCCCCTTCCCCGCCGACTTCGTCTTCGGTGTTGCCGCCGCCGCACCCCAGATCGAGGGCGCCGCCTTCACCGATGGCAAGGGCGAGTCCATCTGGGACCGCTTCTGCCGCACGCCCGGCAAGGTGCATGACGACGACACCCTGGACGTCGCCTGCGATCACTACAACCGCTTCGATGACGACTTCGCGCTGATGGCGTCGTTGGGCGTCAAGAACTACCGCCTGTCGCTGGCCTGGCCGCGCATCTATCCGAACGGCGACGGTGCGCTGAACCAGGCCGGCCTGGACTTCTATCACCGCCTCTTCGCCAGCATGAAGAA
>NZ_JBFUMK010000016.1:0-131401 GCF_054049415.1 Roseateles sp. P5_D6
ATCAAGCGGCTGCTCACCGACAACGGCGCCGCCTACCGCTCCAAGCTGTTTGCCAAGGCCTGCAAAGAGCTTGGCATCAAGCACAGCTTCACCAAGCCGTACTGCCCACAGACCAACGGCAAGGCCGAGCGCTTCATCCAGACGTGTCTGCGGGAGTGGGCCTATGGTCGCGTCTGGGCCAACAGCGGTGAGCGCACGGCCTGGTTGCCAGCGTTCCTGACCTACTACAACGCTCGACGGCCTCACTCCCCTCTTGGCTACAGCCCTCCTGCCTCCCGGCTCGGTGGGTACAACCTATCGAAACTCAACACCTAGCGCTCACCCTGATCAAGCCCCAGCCAGCGCGCCAGCAGCGCCAGCGTCGGGCCCTGGATGAGCAGGGACAACAGCACGACGACGAAGGCCACGTCGAAGAAGCGCCAGCCGTTCGGCAGGCCGGCCAGCACCGGGTAGGTGGCCAGCACGATGGGCACCGCGCCGCGCAGGCCCGACCACGCCACGAAGCACTGCGCCCGCCAGCCAAAGCCCAGCGGCGCCAGGCACAGGAACACCGCGGCGGGCCGCGCGACCAGCATCAGGCCGGCCGCCAGCAGCAGGGCCGGGCCGATCAGGCGCAGGACCTCATGCGGCGTGACCAACAGGCCCAGCAGCAGGAACAGCACCGCCTGGGCCAGCCAGGTGTAGCCGTTCAGCCCGGGCAGGCTCATCGCCGCCACGCGTTCGGCGCGGTGGCGCACCAGCAGGCCGGCCACATACACAGCCAGGAAGCCCGAGCCGCCGCAGCGGTTGGTGACGGCGAACAACAGGAAGCCCAGGGCCGCCATCAGCAGCGCCGTCAACCCGTCGTGGTCATCTGTGATGGGCAGCTTGCCCACCCACCATGCGGCCAGCAGGCCGCCCAGTACGCCGGCGAGCAGGCCCAGCCCGAGCTGCTCGCCCAGCAGGGGCAGCAGGTCGACCAGGCTGTTCACTTGCGCGTCGCCCGGCTGGCCGAAGGGCATCAACCAGGCGATCAGGCCGATAGTCAGCACCATGGCCATGGGGTCGTTCAGGGCCGACTCGACCTCGATGGTGGCCGCCAGGCGTGGCTCCAGGCGCAGCTTGCTGGCGGCGAACTGCGCAAACACGGCGGAGGCATCGGTGGACGAGACCGCCGCGCCCAGCAGCAGGCCTTCGGTCCACGGCATGTCCAGCACCGCCTTCGCGATTCCCGCGACGATGGCGGCCGTGATCGCGACGCCTACCGTGGCCAGCAGGCTGGCCGGCAGCATCGCGCGGCGCACCTCGCTCCAGCGCGTGCGCAGGCCGCCATCGAACAGGATGAGGGCGAGCGCGAGATTGCCGACGGTGACGGCCAGCCGGTGGTCGTCGAAGGGCAGGCCCAGCGGCCCATCCACGCCGGTCAGCATGCCAACCGCCATGAAGACGAGCAGATGCGACAGGCCGAGGCGGTGGGTGTAGAGGGCGCCGGCGATGGCGACCAGAACGAGCGCAGCAATGGCCGCCGTCAGCAACTCGGGGCCGGCGGCGGCGCTGTGGATCACAAAGTTCAGCCTGCCGCGGCGGGCACGATGTCAGGCGCATCAGGCGACGAGCCTTTGCGCGTTGGTGCCGGGCCGCCCGGCGCCGGTGACTGCAAGCCGACAACGTTGACGGTGTTGGTGGTGAACGCCAGACGGATGCCGCGCTGCTGCAACTCGCGCATCAGCGCCAGGTTCAGCGTCTGCTGGTGGTCCATGTAGACGTCATAGCTGGGATCGTTGACGCGGTAGACCACCTCAAAGTTCAACGAGTTCTCGCCGAAGCCCTTGAAGTGGGCCCGTACCAGTTCGAGCTTGGGGTCGGCGTCGATCAGCCCCTTGACCAACGGCGGCACCGCGGCAGCGTCGTCGGCGGACGCATCGGACGTGATGCCGAAGGTGAAGGCGACGCGGCGCGTCTGCAGGCGCTTGAAGTTGGCCACCGTGCGCTTGAGCAGTTCGGCGTTGGACATGACGATCTGCTCGCCGCCCAGGCTGCGGATGCGCGTCGTCTTCAGGCCCACGCGCTCCACCGTGCCGGTGACGTCGCCGACGGTGATGGAGTCGCCCACCTCGAAGGGCTTGTCCACCGCGATGGCCAGCGACGCAAACAGGTCGCTGAGGATGTTCTGCACGGCCAGCGCCAGCGCGATGCCACCGATACCCAGGCTGGCGACGAAGGCCGTGATGTTGACGCCCAGGTTGGACAGCACGGCCAGCACCACCACCACCCACAGCGCGCCGCGCAAGCCCCAGCTGAGCAAGGTGGCCGAGGCCGACAGCGCCGCCGTACCGCCATGGCGCGTCTGCTGGGCCGCGAGCACCTGCGCCACCGCCTGCTGGGCCCACAGGCCGAGCTGCAGGGCCACGACGGCGAACCACAGCTGCGACACGCGGTCATGCCAGCGGTCGTCCAGCGGCAGCATGTTGAGCCCGACCAGCAGGCCCACCACCCAGATCAGCGCGCCATTAGTGCGCTCCAGCACGCTGACGAGGCCGTCGTCCAGCGTGCTGCTGGTGCGCTGCGACAGTTTGCGCAAGCGCTGCACGACGAAGCGCAGGCCGACCTTGATGATGACGATGGTCAAGGCGCCGGCCAGCACGGCGGGCAACACGTCGGTCCAGCCCACATCGGGCCACGCGGCCTGCATGCGCGCAATGAATTCATTCCAGGTCATCGCGACCTCCTGCAGTCTTCAATCCCATGACCGTAGGTGCGCCGTTCCCGCCAGTCTGTCAGCGGGTGACAGCCGGCGGTGTGGGCCTCGGCTGACAGGGACGGCCGTCGTGGACGGGGTGTCGGCTGACACCGCGCAGCGGCGCCGACATCTAAGGTCTAAGCCTCACGGTTTCCGCCTTGAAACCCTTTGAAAGAGGATCCGCCATGGACACCACCACCCACCATGACATGCAGGCCCTGTTCTGCCAGCTCGGCCTGCCGGATTCGCCGGCCGAAATCAAGCAGTTCATCCGCCTGCACCGGCCGCTGCCGCAGACGCTCAACCTGTCGGAGGCCCCGTTCTGGAACGCCAGCCAGGTCGCCTTCATCCGCGAGCAATGGCATCAAGACGATGGGGACTGGTGTGGGCAGATCGACCAGCTGAACGCCGCGCTGCGCGAGCACCCGGACCCGTCGGAGCTGGAACAGGCGGACTGCACGCGGGATCCAAGCCATCCGGATTGCCAATGAAGCAACCGTCCTGGGCAGCGCTGCTGAATCGCAACGCCGCGCTGCTCCGACAGGCCGCAAAGCCGCTTCGCGAGCGCCATCGTCCGCCGTCCAGCGCGGGCAGCTGGTTGATGGGCCTGGTGATGGCCGCGGACGGGCCGCGCCGCTACTACCTGTTCCGGCCCGCGAGCGCGCGCTTCGGCGAACGGCTGCCGTTGCTCGTCATGCTGCATGGCTGCCACCAGGACGCCAAGAGCTTTGCCGCCAGCACGCGCATGAATGCCGTCGCCACGCGCGAGCGCTTCCTGGTGCTCTACCCCGAGCAGCCACGGCTGTGCAACACCCAGGGCTGCTGGAACTGGTTCGACACACAGTCGGGCCGCGCCTTCGCCGAGGCCGGCTGGATCATGAAGGCCGTCGACCAGGTCTGCATGCTGTACACGGCCGACCGCGAGCGCATTGCCGTGGCCGGCCTGTCGGCCGGCGCCAGCATGGCGGCCCTGCTGGCCACGCGCTACCCGCAGCGCTTCAAGGCCCTGGTCATGCACTCGGGCGTGCCGCCCGGCACGGCGAGTTCGCCGGTCTCGGCCGTCGGTGCGATGCAGGGACGGCGCCAGCCGCTGCCACCCGGCTCGGCCCAGGACTGGCCGCCGCTGATGGTCATCCACGGTGACGCGGACCGCGTCGTGTCAGCCCGCAACGCCGGTTCTGCGGCGCTGATGTGGTCCGAGGCGGCCGGCGCACACCAGGAGCCGGCGCAAGAACAGCGCCGCGGCAAGCGCTACCCGATGCGGGTGACGCAGTTCAAACGCTCGCGCGAGGTGGTGGCGACGCTGGTGGAGGTCGACCGACTGGGCCACGCCTGGAGCGGCGGCGCGGCGCGCCAGCGCTTCAGCGACGCCAACGGGCCGGACGCATCACGCATGGTCTGGCGCTTTGTCGCCCGGCAGTTCGAGGCGCAGCAGCCAAAGATCAAATCCCTTCGCTGAGCGCCGGCATTGCCGGACCGCTTGCACTTCAATCCATGATTCGATAATAATGGAATCATGGATGAACAAGCCGTCGAGCAATTTGTAATCAAGGCCCTCGCAGCCCTGGCCCAGCCGCTGCGGCTGCAGGTATTCCGGGCCCTGGTCGTCGTCGGTGATGCGGGGCTGACACCCGGCGCCATCCAGGAGGGGCTGGGCGTAGCACCAGCCACGCTGTCCTTCCATCTGAAGGAGCTCGTCAACGCGGGCCTGGTGACCCAGGAGCGCGCCAGCCGCAACCTGATCTACCGCGCCCAATACGACAGCATGAACTCGCTGCTGGGCTATCTGACCGAGAACTGCTGCCAAGGTGCGAGCTGCGCCGTACCGAGCGGCGCGGCATCCTGCTGCTGAGATCGCCATGACCACCCATGTTCTCATCCTCTGCACCCACAACTCCGCCCGCAGCGTGCTCAGCGAGGGCATGCTCAACCACTGGGCAAGGAAGCTCGGCCGCGACGTGCAGGCGCACAGCGCCGGCAGCGCCCCGAGTGGCCGCATCAACCCCTTTGCGCTGGAGGCACTGAGCAACGCCGGCGTCGATATTTCGGGCTACCGCAGCAAGAGCTGGGATGAATTCAGCCAGGACGGCGCACCACCGCTGTCCATCGTCATCACCGTCTGCGACAGCGCGGCCGCCGAGCAGTGCCCGGTCTTCTTCGGTGGCAGCGGCAGCCAGCCGGTCAAGGTGCACTGGGGCTACCCGGACCCTTCCAATGCCGAGGGCGGCGATGAGGGCAAGCGCCGCGCCTTCGAGCTGACGCGCCAGGCCATCGGCTTTCGGCTCCTGCAGCTGCTGCAACTGCCACTGGCCACGATGAGCAAGGCCGAGCTGCAGCAAGCCCTCGTCGGGATCTCAAAGGCATGAACCTGCCTCGCCGACTCCTCGCCGAAGCCCTGGGCACGGCCCTGCTGCTGGCCATCGTCATCGGCTCCGGCGTCATGGCCGAGCGCCTGTCCGGCGGCAACGTGGCCCTCGCGCTGCTGGCCAACACGCTGGCCACGGTCGGCGGCCTGTACGTGCTGATCGAGGTTTTCGGCCCGGTCAGCGGCGCTCACTTCAACCCCGCCGTCAGCGCCGTGATGGCCTGGCGTGGCGAGCTGCCTGTCGCCGCCCTGCTGCCCTATGTCGCCGCGCAACTGACCGGCGCAATGCTGGGCGCGTGGCTGGCCCACGCAATGTTCGACATGAGCGTGCTGCAGTTCTCGACCAAGCTGCGCGCCGGCACGGGGCAGTGGATCGCGGAGGGCGTCGCGACCTTCGGCCTCGTGCTCGTCATCCTGCGCGCGCCGGGCTCGCGCGTCGCGGCCATGGTGGCGGCGTATATCGGTGCGGCCTACTGGTTCACCGCGTCGACCTCCTTCGCCAACCCGGCGGCCGTGTTCGGCCGCATGTTCAGCGACAGCTTCGCCGGCATCGCGCCCGCCAGTGCACCGGGCTTTGTCGTTGCTGAACTGGTGGGCGCCGTGATGGCCGTGGCGGTGAACCGCGTGCTGTCAGGCACGGCCGCCGAGGTCACGGCCCGACGCGCGGCCTGACCGTGACTTGAACGCGCGGGGCTGCGAGCCCCGCCTTTTTGACCCAGGTAGTTGCTATTGACAACGAACAAAGCGGACCTCAACATGCGCCCAGATAGTTGCTATACACACCAAAATGACCGAGTCCACCCCCGGCAGCCTGTTGCGCGAAGTGGCGCGCCTGTACACCCGCGCCCAGCGCGTCGTGGCCGACTGCTGCCGCACCACCAGCACGCAATGCCATCTGCTGACCGAGCTGGGCCGCTCCGGGCCGCTGCCGCTGTCGGAACTGGGCACGCGGGTCAGTCTGGAGAAGAGCTGGGTGTCGCGTGCCGTGGAGGCCATGGCAGCCCGTGGGCTGGTGAGCAAGGAGCCGAACCCGCTCGACGCAAGGAGCTGGCTCGTCACGCTCACCGCCGACGGCGAACGCACCGTCCGTGAGCTGAACCAGACCCTCGACGACCATGCCCAGCAGCTGCTGGCATCCCTGAGCGAGCGCGAACGCGCCGCCGTCGAGACCTCTTTGCTGACGCTCCTGAAGGCCTTGCGCGAAGACCCGGCCGCGACCTGCTGCCTGCCGCCCCAAGTGCTGAAGGAGCCCATCCAGGATTCCAAACCATGCTGTTGAACGACACCCCCTCCCTGCGCCAGGCCGGCGCCGCCGACTGGCCCGCCATCGAAGCCCTGCTGCTGGCGAACAAGCTGCCCACCGAGGGCGCGCAGGCGCACCTGCCCACCTATCTGCTTGCCATCAGCAACGGCGAGGTCGTTGGCTGCGCCGGCGCCGAGGTCTACGGCCATGTCGCCGGAACCATCGCGCTGCTGCGCTCGGTGGCCATTGCCCCGGGCTTGCACAAGCAGGGCATCGGGCGCCTGCTCGTCGAGCGGCTGCTGCAGGAAGCCCGCTCGCGCGACATCGCGGCCCTCTATCTGCTGACCGTCACGGCGCCGGAGTACTTCGCGCAATACGGCTTCAAGCGCATGAAGATCGAGGACGCACCGGCCGCATTGAAGGCCTCGGCCGAATTCCAGGGTGCCTGCCCGGCCTGCGCGGCGCTGATGACGCTGGTGCTGCGTGAAGCGCCGGTCGCCGATGGCCCGCTGCCGGTCGCGGTGCTTGGCGCCGGGCCGGTCGGGCTGGCGGCCGTCGCCCAGCTGATCGAGCGCGGCCTGCCGTTTGTCGCGCTGGAGGCCGGCGCGACGGTGGGCGCCAATCTCGTTGACTACGGCCATGTGCAGCTGTTCTCGCCGTGGCAGTTCGACGTCGACCCCGCGATGGCCCGCCTGCTGTTGCCCACTGGCTGGACAGCGCCGCCGGCGGCCGAGCTGCCCAAGGCCGGCGAGGTGGTCGAGCGCGTGCTCAAGCCCTTCGCAGCGCTGCCCCAGGCGGCTGCCGCGCTGAAGCTCGGCGCACGCGTCGTGGCCATCAGCCGCGAGGGTTTCGACAAGGTCAAGAGCGCCGGGCGCGACCAGGCTGCCTTCCTGATCCGCTACGAGCAAGGCGGCGAAGTGCACGAGCTGCGCGCCCGCGCCGTCATCGACGCAACCGGCACCTGGAACCAGCCCAATCCGGTCGGCGCCAACGGCCTGCACGCCATCGGCGAGACCGAGGCAGGGGCGCAGATCTTCTACGGCATTCCGGACGTGACGGGCGCACAGCGGGCGCGCTACGAGGGCCGGCGCACCCTGGTCGTCGGCGCCGGCCACTCGGCCGCGAATGCGCTGCTGGCGCTGGCCCAACTGGCCAGGCAGTCGCCCGGCACGCGCCTGGCCTGGGCCGTGCGCACGCCGACGCTGCAGCGCGTCTTCGGCGGTGGCGCCGCGGACGCCTTGCCTGCCCGCGGCGCGCTGGGCACGTCGCTGCGCCGGCTGCACGATGGCGGTGCACTGGAGTTCTTCGGTGGCCTGCGCATCACGCGGATCGAGCGCGTGGGCGGGCAGCTGCGCCTCAGCGGTTTGGACCCGAAACAGCAGCCCGTCGTCGTTGACGGTGTCGACGAAATCATCTGTGCGACCGGCCAGCGCCCCGACCTGTCACTGGCCAGCGAGCTGCGCGTCAAGCTCGACCCGTGGCTGGAATCCACCGAAGCGCTGGGGCCGCTGATCGACCCGAACCTGCACAGCTGCGGCACGGTGCGCCCGCATGGCCACCGCGAGCTGGCCCACCCGGAGCCGGGCTTCTACACCGTGGGCGTGAAGAGCTATGGCCGCGCACCGACCTTCCTGATGGCGACGGGCTTCGAGCAGGCGCGCTCGGTCGTCGCCGCTATCGCGGGCGACCTGACGGCGGCGGACCGGGTCGAACTGGAGCTGCCGGAGACGGGTGTCTGTTCGGTCAACCTGGCGGTCGAGGGCGAAGCGTCCGGCTGCTGCGGCCCGGCAGCGGTGGTGGCCGTGGCCGCGCCCAAGTCGGGCTGCGGCCCGAGCAGCTGCGCCCCCAAGCCGACGCCGGAGCGCGCCACGCGCTGCTGCGGCTGAGCATGGCAGCCAGCCGCCTGCGCGTCGTCGGCTCGCTGGGCACGGCCCAGACGCTGGCCTGGGCCTCGACCTACTACCTGCCGGCCATGCTGGCGCGGCCGATGGCGGCGGAGCTGGGCGTGTCGGAGCCGACGGTGTTCGCGGCCTTTTCCGCGGCCCTGGTCGTCTCGGCGATCGTTGGGCCGCACTCGGGCCGCCGCATCGACCACTGGGGCGGCCGGCCGGTGCTGATGGTGACCAGCCTGCTGTTCGCCGTCGGCCTGGCGCTGCTGGCCCTGGTCGATGGGCCGGCCGGGCTTTTCGCCGCCTGGCTGGTGTTGGGCGTGGCGATGGGCAGCGGGCTCTACGAGGCGGCCTTCGCGTCGCTGGTGAGGCTGTACGGCCATGACGCGCGCAGCGCCATCACCGGCATCACGCTGATCGCCGGCTTTGCCAGCACGGTCGGCTGGCCGTTGACGGCGGCGCTGGAGCACACCTTCGGCTGGCGCGGCGCCTGCTGGGCCTGGGCGGGGCTGCATCTCCTGGTGGGCCTGCCACTGAACGCCTGGCTGCCCAAGGCCGCGGCGCTGGCGGTGCCCACCCAGGCGCCAGCGGCCGCGAACGGCGAAGCGCCGCCGATGCGGACCGCCGCGCTGCTGGCCTGGGTGTTCGCGGTGACGTGGTTCATCAGCACGGCGATGGCTGCACATCTGCCACGGCTGCTGGACGCCGCGGGTGCCGCGCCGGCGGCGGTCATCTTGATCAGCGCCCTGGTCGGCCCGGCCCAGGTCGCGGGGCGACTGCTGGAGTTCGGTTTCCTGCGGCGCTTGCACCCCTTGCAGTCGGCGCGCGCCGCGGCGCTGATGCATCCGCTGGGCGCGGCCCTGCTGGCCGTCATCGGCGCACCTGCCGCCATGGTGTTTGCGCTGCTGCATGGCGCGGGCAACGGCGTGCTGACCATCGCCAAGGGCACGCTGCCGCTGGCCTTGTTCGGGCCGCTGGGCTACAGGCAGCGCCAGGGCTTGCTGGTGCTGCCGGCGCGCCTGGCGCAGGCGCTGGCGCCATGGCTGTTCGGCCTGCTGCTGGCGGACTTCGGAACCGGCGTGCTGTGGTTGTCGACCGGTCTGGGCCTGAGCGCGCTGGCCGCCCTGCTTTTCATCCATGTGCCCGCGCGCACCACCCAGCCATTCATGGAGGACCCGCCTTGAAGATCCGCACCGCCACCCCCGAGGACGGCGCCGCCGTCGCAGCCATCTATGCGCCCATCGTGGCCCACACCAGCATCTCCTTTGAGACGGAGCCGCCGGACGCGCAGGAGATGCGCAGCCGCATCGAGAAGACGCTGGCCAGCCTGCCCTGGCTGGTGGCTGAGGATGCAGACGGCGCCATCTGCGGCTATGCCTATGCCAGCAAGCACCGCGAACGGGCGGCCTACCAGTGGTCGGTGGACACGACGGTCTATGTGCGCGAGGGCATGCGCGGCCAGGGCGTCGGCCGGGCGCTGTACGAGCGGCTGCTGCCGCTGCTGGCCGAGCTCGGCTACTTCCAGGCTTTTGCCGGCATCGCCTTGCCCAATGCGGGCAGCGTCGGCCTGCACGAGGCAGTGGGTTTCGAAGCCCTGGGCGTGTATCGCAACGTCGGCTTCAAGAACGGCGAGTGGCGCGACGTGGGCTGGTGGCAGAAGGCGCTCAGGCCCCTGGACACACCCTCGCCGCCCCAGGCCTTCAGCGCCCCGCGTTGATCTGCTGGATCAGCGCCCGGTGGCTGGGCAGATCGGCGATGGCGCGGTCGGCAAAACGCTGGATCTTGGCGAACAGCTTGTCGGCGTCCGCCATCTGCGGGAAATCGCTGCGGCCGGCGCTGAGGTCGGTGGCGAAGCCCATGCCGTAGAGGATGTACTGGTAGTTGAAGAAGGCGAAGGTTTCGGTGTCGAGCACGAAGTCGAAACGGCCCGGCGGGCGCAGCTGCCACTCCTCCAGCAAGCCGGCCAGTCGATCCGGGATGGTGGCCGGCGCGGCGTTGTCGCGCCAGAAGGGCTCCTGCCGCTGGCTCAGGCAGTAGTGCAGCTTCAGGAAGTTGATGATGTTCTCGAAGCGCGCCGTCATCAGCTCGTTGAAGCGCCGCGCCGGTGCGTGCATGGGGCCGCTGTGCGGCAGCATCTCGGCAATCATGCCGACGGCCGCCTCGATGAGGACGAGGCCGGTGGCCTCCAGCGGCTCCAGGAAGCCGGCCGACAGGCCGACGGCGACGCAGTTCTTCACCCACTGCTGCTCGCGGTAGCCGGGCGTGAAGGGGATGCTGCGCATTGCCAGGTCTTCGTTGCCCGCGCCGCAGTAGCCGCGCAGGATGTCGGCGGCACGGTCGTCGCTGAGATGGTCGCTGGAATAGACGCAGCCGATGCCGCGCGCGCCGTTCAGGCCGATCTCCCACAACCAGCCCGCCTCGTGGGCGGTAGCGATGGTGGAGCTTTCCATGACCGCATTGGCATCCAGCGGCACCTTGCAGGCCAGGGCGCGGTCGACGAAGAGCTGGTGGCGCACGGACTTGAAGTTCGAACCCATCGCCCGGCCGATGAGCTCGGCGCGAAAGCCCGTGCAGTCGATATAAAGCTCGGCCTCGAAACGGCCCAGCTGGGCGGTGTCGAGATGGGCGATGGCGCCCGTCGCATCGAGAACGACGTCAGTCACCGTGCCTTCGACGTGGCGCACGCCGAGCTCACGGGCGCGCGCGGCCAGCAGCTTGGCGAGCTTGAGCGCGTCGAAGTGGTAGGCGTAGTTCAGCGGCGCGGCATAAGGCGCTTCGCCGGCCCGCTTGGGCGCGCGGTGGGCTTCGGCGACGCGCACCTGCAGCGTCATGGCCTCGGCGAAGGGCATGCGCCCGGCCTCGTCCTGCAGCAGCCAGTAGGGCACCAGGTTGAGGTCCTCCGTGTAGAAGGGCGCTTCGAAGGGATGGAAGAACTGCTGATGCTGGCCCGCGGTGGGCGTGCGCGCCCAGTCGACGAAGCGGATGCCCTGCTTGAGCGTGGCCGAGGTCTCGCGGATGAAGCGCGCCTCGTCGATGCCGAGGAATTGGAGCGTGCTGCGGATGGTGGGGAAGGTGCCTTCGCCGACGCCGACGCTGCTGATGTCGGGCGACTCCAGCACGGTCACCTCCAGGTGGCTGCGCTCGGACAGCTTGAGGGCCTTGGCCAGGTAGGCGGCGGTCAGCCAGCCGGCCGTGCCGCCGCCGACGATGAGAATGCGTCGCTTGTTCATGCTCTCGTATAGAGGTTCTTCAGCCACTGCTGGCCGGTCTGGGCGCCATGGCTCCAGTCCTCGTCCTCGTCACTGGGCTGGGCGACGTAGCCGGAGGGGTTGAGCAGCTTCACGCGCCCGACGCGGAATGCCGAGACGCGGTGGGTGACGAAGGTGAGGCCATGTTCCAGCGCCGTCGCGGCGAGCAGGCCGTCGCGGGTATTGGCATAGGGCAGCTGGGCCCGGCGGCGCACGACGGCCGCGTCCACCGGCAGCACGCGGCCTTCGAAGGCGGGAATGACGCGGCTATCGATCCAGTCGCGCACGACGAGGCCGGCGGCGCGGTCCTTGCGGCCCAGGCGGGCGGCGGCGTTCTCGATCTCCAGCAGGTTCAGCGCCGAGATGAAGAGTTTTTGGCGCGGCAGGCCGGCGGCCCAGGCGGCCAGGCCGGCGTCGGACTGGCCGGCCTTGGCCTTGCGCAGTTCGAGAACGATGCTGGTGTCGAGCAGGAACATGGCGCCCTCAGGGGAGGTTTTCGCGGTGATCCCAGGCGCCATCGGCCGCGGCGTCGGCCGCATCGATCGTCACGACCTCGGGCATGGCCAGCAGCTCCAGGATGCTCTCGCCCTCGCCGGTCAGGCGGCGGTACTCGGCAATGCTCATCAGCACATGAGTGGGCTGGCCGCGGTCGGTGATGACGACCGGCTCGACCTGCGCCGCCCGCTTGGCGAGGCTGACGTCACGGTTGAAATCGCGGCTGGTGAGCAGTTTCATGGCCTCGCCAATGTACCTACCTACCTGCAATCGCGCAATTGGGATGTAGGTACATAGGCCCGGATCTGTTCGACCCAATGGACATTGAAAACCCGGCTGGCAAAGTGTTCCACGTGGTGAGAGCGCTTTCACCAAAAGAGGCAGACAACGTTGTACAAAACCGCGCGGCGGTGCGTGGCAACGGCAAAAAATCTACAGGAACAGCCATGGAATTCGACCTTCTTGCCATCATGGGCGACGTGTTCGCCAAGCATGGTCCCGCTGCGGCCGCGGCCGCCAAGACCTACGCGCCGGGCGATTTCAGCGTCCACTTCTTCCTGCAGCTCGGGCTGATCATGCTGGCGTGCCGCGTGGTTGGCTGGGCCGGCCGCAAATTCCTGGGCCAGCCCCAGGTGGTTGGAGAAATGATCGCGGGCGTCATCCTCGGCCCGTCGCTGCTGGGCCTGTTCTTCCCCGACGTGCAGTCCGCCATCTTCCCGAAGGAGATGCGCAGCGTGCTGTACTCCGGTGCCCAGCTGGGTGTGGGGCTGTACATGTTCCTGGTCGGCACGACGCTGCGACTGGACCACTTCGCGACCAAGGCGAAGAGCGCGATGGGCGTGTCCTTCGCCGGCATCGCGGCGCCCTTCTTCATCGCCTTCCTGATCACACCGCTGCTGCTCCAGGTTCCCGGGCTGTTTGCCGAAGGCATCTCCACGGCGAATGCGACCCTGTTCATGGGCGCCTGCATCGCGCTGACGGCCTTCCCGATGCTGGCCCGCATCATCAACGAGCAGGGCCTGGCCAACACCTCGCTGGGCACCCTGACGCTGACGGCCGGCGCCTTCGACGACGCCGCCTCCTGGTGCGTGCTGGCCCTGGTGCTGGCGGCCTTTGGTGCGGGCCCCGGCGTGGCCGTGCTGGCCATCGGCGGCGGCGTGCTGTGGGCGGCCTTCGTCATGCTGTTCGGCAAGAAGCTGCTGGCCCCGCTGGGCCGCATGGTCGAGCGTGATGGCCACATGAGCAACACGGTGCTGGGCATCACGCTGATTTGCTTCTGCACGTCGGCCTTCATCATGGACGCCGTCGGCATCCATGCCATCTTCGGCGGCTTCATCCTGGGCGCCGTCATGCCGCGCGGCCTGTTCGCTGCCGAGCTGAAGAAGAAGGTCGAGCCGCTCACGGTGATCCTGTTGCTGCCGATGTTCTTCACCTACTCAGGCCTGAACACGCGCCTGGACATGATCAATTCGGTGCAGCTGCTGCTGATCGCCGCCGGTGTGCTGGTCGCCTCGGTGCTGGCCAAGTTCGGCGCCTGCTACCTGGCGGCCCGCATGGCCGGTGAAGACAACCGCACCGCTTTGGGCATCGGCGCGCTGATGAACTCGCGCGGCCTGATGGAGCTCATCATCATCAACATCGGCCTGCAGAAGGGCATCATCGGCCCGGCCCTGTTCTCGATGCTGGTGCTGATGGCGGTGGTGACGACCATGATGGCCACGCCGCTGTTCGAGATCTTCTACGGCCGCAAGGCGCGTGCATCGGGCGAGCTGGAAGCCGTGCCCGGCACGCCGGCCAGCAACCCGGCCTGAGGCCTCGTTTCGCTCTCCTCGCCATCGCTGAGAGGTGTCGGTGGCGTTCTCAGGGGCAAGGCTGCAGGCCTGCCCCCTTTTTATGCCCTGAGTTGGCGCGCTCCTTGCTGCGACTCCGAGACCTGCCGAGGACATCCATGAGCGAGCTTGCTCCCGACGTCGTGGCCCGCCCGCCTGCGCCGGCGCCCGTCGTGCATCCCACGAGGGCGCCCACTTACACCCTGAGCCAGGGCGTCCTCGCCTGCGCCGGCGTGTTCACCATCATTGGCGTGCTGGCGATCGGCTCGTTCAACCTGGGCGTGCTGCTGCTGCTGGGCTCCTTCGGCTCGACCGCAGTGATGATGTTCACCTTCCCGGAGCTGCACTTCTCGCAGCCCCGCAGCGTCATCGGTGGGCATTTCATCTGCACAGCGGTGGGCCTGGCGGTGCTGGCGGTGTTCGGCCCGGCGTGGTGGTCGCTCGCCGTGGCCGCGGCGGTCTCGGTGGCATTGATGATGCTCACGCGGACGATGCACCCACCCGCGGGCTCCAATCCCGTGATCGTGTTCCTCGTCGCACCCAAGTGGGGCTTTTTGCTCTTTCCCACGCTGTTTGGTGCGCTGACGATGGTGGTCGTCGCGGTGCTTTATCACCGGGCCACGCGGCGGGCGTATCCGGCGTACTGGTACTAACGCACCAACGGACGCACCTGCTCGACCAGAGCGAGCAGGAACTTGCCGGGCTCCTCGTGGGGCGCCAGATGCGCCGAGTGCTCGAACCAGACGAGCTTCTTCACCGGCGCCTTCAGCTGGGTCAACCAGGGTTCGATGACCGAGGACGGCGTGGTCAGGTCGTGGCGGCCGAGGAACATGAAGACCGGGAAGCGCGTCTCGCGGATGCGCGTGTGGTCGACGCGCCGCATGTCGGGCAGCAGGGCCGGCACCGACAGCTGGCCGCCCTGGTCGATGGCCAGGCGGTCCTCGAACTCGTAATAGGGCGACAGCCGCGCGGCGCGGAAGTAGAAATCGGCGTTGTCGCGGTAGGCGGCCAGGCCGCCATAGGCCATCACCCATTTGCGCGCGACATTGACCTTGGCGAAGGGGATCTCGCCCTCGCCGGGATAGGGCACGATGGCTTCCAGCTCGGTCAACGCGACCGTGTCATGGCGCTTGCGCGCCTCGGCCAGCAGCGCCTCATATTGCGCCTTTTCGTTGGCCTGCAGATTCATCAACGGCCCGACACCGACATAGGCGCTGACCCAGCTCGGCTTGGCCATGGCCGCGTCCAGGCCGATGACATTGCCCCAGGAATGGCCCAGCAGGATGACGCGCTCGACCTGGAGGCGCTGGCGCACCATGGCGATCAGCTCGATGAGGTCGTCCGCCATCTGCCGGCGCGTCAGCGAGGCCTTGTTGGCGGCCTCGCCCCCATGGCGCAGCGTCTTGCCGGTGCCGCGCTGGTCCCATTGCACGACGGTGAAGAAGTCCTCCCAGCCGCGCTGGTAGGGCCAGCTGCGCCCCATCTCGGCCGCGCCCGGCCCACCGTGCACATAGATGAGCACCGGGTTGGCCCGGTCGGCGCCGCGGATGGTGATCCATTGCTTGAGCCCACCCAGCTCGACGGCCTCGCTGATCTCGACCGAATTGGGCGCCACGAGGCGCTGCTGATCGGCAATCATGGGCCGCACGGTGGCGTAGGCGGGCTCGGCAGGGGGCGGCGCAACGGGCGCGTCCGCGGCATGGGCCAGGCCGGCGAAAAACAGCAGCGTGGCGGGCAGGAATTTCTCGATCATGGCGGCCGGGCGTTGAACGGGCGGCGCACCATAGCACCAGGGCCGCCCGGCCTGCACGACCGCCACGCCATGAGAGACCTTCCCTGGTTCCTGCTACCCGCCCTGCTGCTGTCCGCCTGCGCTGCGCCAACCGGCATCACCTTGCCGCGCCAGCAGGCTTGGGTCGAGGGCAAGCGCGTCGAGTACGTGACGACGGACATCTCCGACGGGACGATGGCCGCGCAGGCGGGCATCCACCACGTGCCGCGCCTGGCCGGCGCCGTGGGCATGGGATCGGCCTCCCTGACCGAGCGCGTCTACAAGTTTGCCGACGGCGCGCAGATCAGCGTCTTCGCCTCCGGGCCGGCAGCCGTGGGCGCGGTCAAGCCCGACCCGAACTACAGCCCCCTGTGGCGGCTGGTGCTGGTGCGCTGGAAACCGGCCAGGCCGCCGCGCGAGCTGCGCTCCGAAGAGGCGGTGCTGGACGCTCAGGCCTCGGGCGACGTCGAGCTCGACGTGACGGGCATCGTCGTCAACTGCCCCATCACGCGCGGCGTGGACGGCAGCGCCTTGCGCGGCGTGCGCTGAATGCCGACCAGCAACGCCAGCCCCGGCACGCGGCGCAGCACGAGATAGGCGCTGCCGCTGATGGCAAAGGTCAGCACGATCAGCAGCACCGCCTCCAGCCCCCAGGGCAGGGCCAGAGGTTTGAGCCACTGGCTCAGCACGACGATGACGCTCTGGTGCAGGATGTAGAGGCAGAACACCGCCTTGCTCGCCTCCCGCAGCAGCGGCGATTCCTTCGTGAAGGCGCGCTGGGCCCAGCCCCCCGCGGCGACGATGGCAAACCAGGTCAGCGAGCCCCGCAGCGTGCGGGCGGCGGTCAGGACGGCATCGCTCGGCGTCGCCTCGGCGTACTGCTGGCTGAAGACCATCAGCACGGCCCAGCCCGCCAGCGAGACGCCGAGGGCCACCCAGCGCAACCGCAATGCCGCCGCCCAGAAGTCTTGCGCCAACGGCGTGCGGCTGGCCCAGCCGATGGCAAACAGCCAGCCGTATTGCAGGTGGTTGTAGAGGTCATGCACCAGGTCGTGCTCGACCGGGAACCGCGGCTTGATGAAGATGCGCATCAGCGCCAGCGGCACGGCGGGCAGCAGCAGCCAGGCCCAGGTGGGCAGCCGCAGCTCGCCGCGCAGGCGGATGAAACGGGCCAGCAGCGCCCCCAGCACCGCATACAGCCACAGATAGGGCAGGAACCACAGGTGGTTCCAGGTCGGCACGTCCATGCAGTCCTGGCCGCGGCAGTATTTGCCGCCCTTCAGGTAGGCCTCCCAGAAGTCGAGGTAGCCGCCGTCGCCGGGCAACTGTGCCGGCACCTTGGTCAGCACCTCGAAATAGGCCTGCGGCGTGACGATGACGGCCATGCCGAAGAGCAGCGGCAGCAGCAGGCGCAGCGAGCGGTCCTTCAGCGTGCCCAGGGCGCCGCGCTTGGTGAACAGCCCCTGGCAGGCCGCGCCGGCAATCAGGAACAGCAGGCCCAGTCGCCACGGCGAGCTGAGCTGCATAAAGGGCTCGAGGGCGCCGCTGGCCGCGGGGCTCTTCACATGCCAGTCCCAGGTCACGTAGTACATGCCCACGTGATACGGGATCAGCAGCGCGAAGGCGGCAACGCGCAGGCCGTCAAGGAAGGGGAGGCGGTTCGTGTTCATGGCCGCCAGCTTCGCGCTAGCACGGCGCGCGAGCCAGCGCGCTGGGGCGAGTGGCGCCGCCCCAGGGGCCAACGGCTCTCAGCCTCTCAGGGCAGGCTGCTGAGCCGGATGCTGGCCGCCGCGTCGGGCGCGCCGCGCAGCTCGGTCAGCAGCACCGCCTTGCCGTTGACACGATGGAAAACATAGCGGCCAACCTGCGCGAAGCGGTCCGCGCCCACGGTGACAGGCGCCAGCGAGGCACGTGCCTGCAACGCCATGTCGGTCGCGTTGAAGGTGCCGACCCGTGTGAAGCAGGCGTAGAGCATGTCCAGGCGAGGATCGCAATTGAACTTGTCCTGCTCCAGCACCACGAGCTGGTTGCTCACGAGGCTGTCGCTGATGGACAGCGCCGCATAGCCGAAGCTGGCCGTTGACGTTGACGCCGACATCGCGAAGGAGCCGGCATAGCGCATGTCCAGGCTTGGATCGCTGGACGCCGTGAAGACCTTGCCGCAGGCGGTGTACAGCCGTGAGCTGGTTGCCGAGGCCCACACCTGGCCGCAGATTTCATAGTCGCCGTGATAGGGCGAATCGACGGCATCACGCGGGCCAGTGGCTTCCAGCGTGACGTTGTAGATGTCGTTGGGCGAGACGTCCCGGGTCGAGAAATAGATGCGGTCACCGGCGGCGTGCAGTACCGGCCGCACCGGGCTGTAGATGTTGGCCGTGGCGGTCTTGTCGATGCCGTTGGCCGTGTCCACCCAATGCAGGTAGGCCCAGGTCGGCGCCGAGCCGAAGGCGTAGATGCGGCCCTGGCCGTCCAGCACGACGGCGCCGACCGGCATGCTGACCGCAAACCGGCTGACCGCCATCGCCGCGCCCGACGTGGCCGGCACGAGGTCGACGAATGAAACGGCGCCGTCATGCCCCACTGCCGCGCGCCGGCCGTCGGGCGACAGCGCCACCGAGGTCGGCACCGAGGCCAGCGCGACGCTGCGCGTCTGCCCATCGGCGAGCGAGCGCAGGTTCAGCGCGGCGGCCGGCGCCTTGGACACCGACACGACGGCATCCAGGCTCGCGCTGTAGGCAGCGGCAACGACGTCATGCGGCAGCGTGACGGCGTCAGCCAGCACCTGCGGCGGTTGGCCGGCCTCGGGCTCGGCGAAGTAGCCCACCTTGAGTTTGACCGGCACGACGAAAGGGCTGCCGCGCGCGGGCGTGGCGCATTTCGAATCGATGCAGACCTCGACGGTGATCGTGTCGTCATAGCTGCCCAAACCGAGCACGCCAGGAGACGACAACCCGACCTGCAGGTCCAGCCCCGAGTCGGTGCGCGGTGATTCGCCAATGAAGTTCAGGGCCTTTTTCGTGTAGGTCACGCGGTAGTAGTAGCCCTCGGCGGGCGGACGATCCACCAGCAGCGCGAGCTCGACCTTCTCGACCTGGTTGCGCCGGTAAAGGTCGCGCTCCACGGTCACGCTGGACATCGACATGTGGGCGCCGATGTCGTTGGACGGGGTCACCGGCGTGGTCGTGCCGCCGGGCGTGCTCGACCCCCCGCCACCGCCACCGCCACAGGCGGCCAGCACCAGGCAAGAGGCCATCAACGCCCACCGCACACGCCTGCCCATCGCGCCCCCCCGGCCTGTGGCCTTTTGATTGGGCGACGATGCTAACCCGGTCAGCGGCTTGCTTCGTTAGCACACGTATCGACCGTCAGCCGGCGATCGCGTCCAGAACCCCGCGGTAGCCGCGTGACACGCGCAGCGTTCCGCCGCAACTCAACGTCAGCACGGCCTCGCCACTGGACAGGCGCTCGATGCGCCGCACATGCACCGGATTCACCGCGTGGCTGCGGTGCACGCGTACAAAGCGCGCGGCCCAGCCGGGGCGGCCCAGCGCATCGGCCAGCGTGGCGCGCTCCAGCAGGCTGCGCGGGGGCAGGTGCAGCTCGATGTAGTTGTCGGCTGCCGAGATCCATTGCACTTCGGCCAGCGCAATGCGCTCGCCTTCAACCCACCACTCGCCCACTGGCGCCGCGGGGCGCGCCAGCGACTCGCGCACGCGCGCCAGCGCCGCGGCCAGCCGCTCGGCCGTGTAGGGCTTGAGCAGATAGTCCAGCGCCGCCAGCTCGAAGGCCTGCAGCGCGTGCTCGGCGTGCGCCGTCGAGAAGATGATGCAGCGCACACCGGCCTCGCGCAGCGCGGCGGCCAGTTGCACGCCGTTGCCGCCGGGCATCTCGATGTCGAGCAGGGCCAGGTCGGGCGGCGTGGCGAGCGAACGCACGAGGGCCAGGGCCGACGGCGCGTCGGGCGCCTCCATCAGCTCGGCCACGTCCGTCTCGGCCGCCAGCAGGCGGCGCAGCTTGGCGCGCGCGGCGGGCTCGTCGTCGACGATCAGCGCGCGCATGGCAGCTCCAAACTCAAGCTCATGCCGCCACCGTCGGGCCCGAAATTGACGCTGGCAGCATCGGCATAGCGGGCTTCCAGCCGCTCACGCAGATTGCGCAGCCCCAGGCCGCCATCAGGGTCAGGCGGCGAATCGGGCGCCGGGGTGTCGCCATGGTTGCTGACGGTCAGATGCAGCCGCTCGCCGACGCGCTTCGCGACGACGCTGACCGTCACCCGGCCACGATGCCGCGCCACGTCATGCTTGACGGCGTTCTCCACCGGCGCCAACAACAGCAGAGCAGGCAGCCGGCAGGCGCTCGCCGCCTCGTCGGCCTCGATATGCACGACCAGCCGCTCCGGCCCGAAGCGGGCCTGCATCAGCGCGAGGAAGGGCTGCACCAGCGCCAGCTCCTCGCCCACCGTGTGCTCGGCGCGCTGTTGGGCTGCCAGCGTCTGGCGCAGCAGGTCGGCGAGCTGGCACAGCAGCTTGTCGGCGCGCGGCACGTCCTCGTACATCACCGAGCTGATGAGGTTGAGCGTATTGAACAGGAAGTGCGGCTGCACCTGATCGGCCAGGCGGGCCAGGCGCACCTCGGCCAGCTCGCGGCGGGCGCGATCCAGCTCCTGCGCTCGCGCGGCGGCCGCCTGGGCCATCCAGACGCCGCGCGAGATCAGGCAGAAGCTGAGATAGCTGACGGCGTCCTTGCCACCCTCAAAGACAAGCACCGTGGCCAGATCGTCGGGGTGGTAGCCCACGCCGGCCAGGCCGTAGACCGCAAAACGCAGGCCGAACATGCCGGCGATGTGCAGCAGGCTGAACAGCGGCATCGCGGCCGCATGCGCCGCCAGCTGGCGCTGCCAGGACCGGCCCCGCAGTTGGCCCAGCAAGGCATGCACACCCAGGGCCAGCAGGCCGATGACGCTGACCGAGCTGAACTCCCACAGGAACGGCTCCCAGGGGTGGGTGCCGCCCGAAAGGCGGTAGGTCTGCAGCGCGGAGATGCTCAGCAGCAGGCCGATGATGGCCAGCACGGCGACATAAGGCAGGCGCCAGCGGCGCGGCAGGATGGTCATGCCGCGAGGTTAGCCCGGGCAGGGGCTGCGCCTCGGCGCTTCGCCCCGGCCAGGGCGCCATTCGTCCCAGGACCGTCAGCGGTTGGGCCGTGGTTTGCTGTCGGCCGCGCCGTGCTCGCCACCCTTCACCATGCCGCCGCGGCGATCGGCATCCAGCCCCGGCGTAGCGCGCAAGTCAGTGTCAACCTGACCCTGCTTCAGATCGCGCGCCGCACGATCCACCTGAGGGTCGGGCCTGGCGTTGGTCGCCGAGTTCTGCTGGTCACGCTCGTGCGGCAGCGACGGCTTGCCCTCGGGCCGGGCGGCGTCGGGGTTGATGGTCTTGCTCATCGCCTGGCGTGGCTCTTGCCAGCCTGCTCGGCATCGCGCATCTCGCGGGCCTCGTCGATGCTGCGCGGCGCGGCCTCGCGGGCGGCTGGTTCCACACCGCCGCTTTTCACGAACTTCTCGGCGGACTCGCGGTGGCGGCGCGCGGCGTCGTAATTGCCTTCGCCCTGCAGACCGTCGCCCTGGGTCGGGCTTTTGGAGGTGGATTTCATCGCGGGCTCCGGAAGAAGATCAGTTGAACAACTTTCGGCGACGAGCGCAGCGGTCGCGGTCATCCAGGCCGCCTTCGCCCTGTCGGCGCAGGCCGACAGGGCGGTCGCGGCGGCGCGCCGTCCTACAAAGCGCGCAGTCGGCGTCCGGGCCACTGGCAAGACGGCGCGGCAGAGCATGGGTCGTCATGTCCTCCACCCCTGCTGCCTCACTGCCTCCGCCCGCCGACACCGCAAGCACCGGCGAGGGCAAGGCGCATTGGGAAGGCGAAGGCCCGCAGTGGCGCCTGGTGCTGGCGGGCGACGGCGCCGATGTGGCACTGCCCAAACCGCCCGCCGAGTTGCCGGTGGCGGCGGGCACGCGGCTGGGCTTTGACAGCTCGGCGCTGTCGCACTGGCAGCCACCACTGGCCGGCGCGCTGTGGCAGCTGCTGGCACCGCTGGCGCGAGGCGGCGTGCAACTGGACCTGGCTGGCCTGCCGCGCGGCCTGCAGCCGCTGCTGTCGCTCAGCCTGCCCAAGACCGAGGCCGCGCAGAAGAAGAAACCAGCCGCCGATGACGAGCCTCAGGCGGAGCCCGAATGGCGCAAGACCCTGGTCTTCGTCGGCGACATGCTGGGCGCCGTCGGCCGGCTGGCGCGAGGCAAGAGCGCTATGCGCATGAGCGACTGGCTGTGGCAGATCGAGCAGACCGGCCCGCGCAGCCTGCCCATCGTGCTGCTGGTCAGTTCGCTGGTGGGGCTGATCGTGGCCTACATGGGCGCCGAGCAGCTGAAGCGCTTCGGCGCGCAGAGCTACATCGCCAATCTCGTCACCGTCGGCGTCGTGCGCGAGATCGCGGCCCTCGTCGTCGGCATCGTGCTGGCCGGCCGCGTGGGTGCGGCCTTCGCGGCCCAGATCGGCAGCATGCGCGCCGGCGAGGAGATCGACGCGCTGACGACGCTGGGCGTGGACCCGATCGAGCACCTGGTGCTGCCGCGCATGCTGGCCCTGCTGGTGACCGGCCCACTGCTGACGCTGTGCGCTGGTGCCGCAGGCCTGGCCGTGGGCTGCGGCGTGGCCGTCGTGCTCTACGACGTGCCGGCCGCGGCCTACCTGGCGACGACGCGCGAGGCGCTGGAGGGCTGGGACCTCTTCGTCGGCCTGCTCAAGGGCAGTGTGTATGCGGTGCTGGTGGCACTGGCCGGCTGCCGCCAGGGGCTGAATGCCGGTCGCAGCGCCCAGGCAGTGGGCGAGGCGACGACGGCGGCGGTCGTGCAGGCCATCGTCTGGATGGTGGTGGCGGCCTCGGCGCTGACCGTCATCTTCCAAAGGCTAGACATCTGATGGACAAGGGCGAGGTCCTGATGCGTGTCGAGAACCTCAGCCTGCACGCCGGCGGCAAGGAGTTGCAGCATGGCCTGAACTTCGAGGTCAAGGCGGGTGAGGTGTTCGCCATCGTCGGCGCCAGCGGCTGCGGCAAGAGCACACTGCTGCGCCACATGATCGGGCTGCAGACGCCGCAGACCGGCCGCGTGCTGTGGACGGCCGGCGGCAAGGAACGCGATGTGCACGGCGACGATCCGCCGCGGCGCGAGATCGGCGTGGCCTTCCAGGCCGGCGCGCTGTGGAGCAGCATGACCGTCGGCGAAAACATGATGCTGCCGCTGGAGCTGTACACCGAGCTGGACGAGGCCGAGCGCGAGCGCCAGGCCCGCTTCAAGCTCGCCCTGGCAGGTTTGAACGACCCCGCCACCTTCGACGCCGAACCGGCCGCGCTGTCGGGTGGCATGCGAAAGCGCGCGGCCATCGCCCGCGCGCTGATGCTGGACCCGCCGCTGCTGTGCCTGGACGAGCCCTCGGCCGGCCTGGACCCGCTGACCTCGGCGCGGCTGGACGACCTCATCAAGCAGCTGAAGAACGATGTCGGCTCGGCCATCGTGCTCGTCACGCACGAACTGGAGAGCCTGTTTGCCGTGGCTGACCGCGTGCTCTTTCTCGACGTCGAAGCACACACGGCCACGGCGCTCGGGCCGCCGGCAGAGCTGCGAGACCAAGGACCCGAACCGGTGCGCGAGTTCCTGACCCGTGGCCAGTACGAACCGCAGAAGGAAGCCGCGTGAAGCGCCGCCGCGCCAGCCCCCTGGCCATCGGCGCCTTCGTCGTCGGTGCGCTGGCCCTGCTCGCCGTGGCCCTCGTCGTGCTGCCGGGCCAGCACTGGTTCAAGCAGCCGCAACGCGTCGTGATGTTCTTCTCCGGCTCGGTGTTCGGGCTGCAGAAGGGCGCGCCGGTGGTGTTCCGTGGCGTGCGCATTGGCGACGTGACCGACATCAGCGTGCACTACGACAGGGAAACCGACAGCTTCGCCATCCCCGTCGTTGCCCAGCTGGATGCCGACGCCGTGCGCGGCCTGAACGGCCGCAACGACAGCGACGACATCGGCCACGCCTTGCCTGCCCTCATCAAGCGCGGCCTGAGCGCCCAACTCGGCACGCAAAGCCTGCTGACCGGCCAGCTCTACATCGACCTGGACATCCGCACCAAGCAGCGCGGCACGCTGCGCGGGGGCTTTCGCGGCGACATGACGGAGATCCCGACCGTCGCGACGGCCTTCCAGGCGCTGAAGAACCAGCTCGAGAGCGTGGACCTGCGCAAGGTCCTCGATGACCTGAGCCAGATCGCAAATTCTGCTCGCTCGCTGATCGCAGCGCCCGAGCTGAAGCAGGGCCTGAAGGACTTCGCGGCCACCGCGGGCCACGCGCGCAAGCTGGCCGCCCAACTGGAGCAGCGCGCCGCGCCGCTGACGCGCAGCGCCGAACGCGCCATGGCCAGTGTGGATAGAGCTGGCGACAAGGTGTCCGGCGCGGCTGACAAGGTGGGCGTGGGCGCCGACAAGGCCAGTGCCGTGCTCGACCCGAACGGCCCGGTCATGCGGGACCTGCAACGGGCCCTCGCAGAGCTGAGCCGCGCCAGCGCCTCGCTGCAGGAGGCCGCGAGCAGCGATGGCCCCTTGCTGCAGCAGACCGAGCGCACGATGCGCGACTTGTCGCAAGCGGCGCGGGCCTTGCGCCAGCTCGCCAACACGCTGGACGCGCAACCCGAGGCGCTGCTGCGCGGCCGCAAGCCCGACACCACGCCCGCACCGGAGCCCGCACGATGAAGCCGATCGCCCTGCACCGCCGAGACCTGGTCCTGGGCCTGCTGGCCGCGGCCACCCTGGCCGGATGCGCCACGCGCGACGCGCCGCCGCGCCGCCTCTATGGCCTGACAAGCACGCCGCCCCTGCCGGCCAGTGCCAAACCCGGCCAGGATGGCCGCGCCTGGGTGCTGAGCCCGCAGATCGCGCTGCCCGAACTGCTGGACCGCGACGAGATCCTGGTTGCCGAGGGCAGCGCGGGCCTGAGGCCCTGGCCCGAGGCGCGCTGGGCCGAGCCGCTGCGTGACGCGCTGCCGCGCGTGCTGGCCGAGGACCTGGGGCGGCTGCGCCAGCCCTACCCGGTCACGTTGGGCACCAAGTCGCAGCCCGACAACGGCGCGGAGTCGCTGCGCCTGGTCGTGCAGGTCGATGAATGGCTGGCTCGCCAGGATGGCGGTGGCCTGCAGCTGACGCTGCGCGCGCGCTGGCGCTGGGCCCCGCTGCACGCGCCGATCAATACCGCCCTGCCTGCCGCCGGCGCCGCCGAGCTGACCGTCCCGTGCGCGGCGAACGCCGATGCACTGGCCGACGCTTACCGTCGCAGCATCCTGGAGCTGGCCGCACGCATGGTCGCGGCCTCCTGAACCCGTCACTTCAGGGAGACCCTGAGGCGATCGCGCGGCCGGCGCGGAAACAATAGCGGCCGCAGGGGCGGCTGCCTCGTTTAAAAAAGAACCGCGCCCGGGCCGCCCGAGGGCGCCAAGGGAGTGTGTGATGTTGGAAAGTCTCAGGTCCTGGGTCATGGTGCTGGCATTGCTGATCGGCGGCCCCTACGTGATGTTCAGCGGCGCAAACGACTCGCGCGACATCAAGCGCCTGCAGGCCAATGGCCGCGAGACCACCGCCACCGTGGAAAGCATCGAGTGGCGCAAGAAGCGCAGCGGCTCGGAGAGCGGTTTCCGCGGCCACATCGTCTTCAAGACGGAGGCCGGCAACCTGGTCAACGCCGAGATCGGCCTGCCTCAACAACAGGGCCAGGCCATGAAGGACGGCAAGGCCGACCCCATGGTCAAGGTGCGCTACCTGCCCAATGAACCCAGCGTCGTGCGCTTGGCCGACATGCAGGACAACACCAGCGAAACCCGCTGGATCGGCGCAGTCATGTTCCTCGCCGGCCTGGGCCTGTTGTGGTGGCGCTGGCGCAAGAACTCGGGCGGGCCGGCGGCAGTCGCGGCTTGATGGAAGTGGGGCCGGCGATGCCGGCCCCGGATCACTGCGCCACCGTCAAGCGGGCCGCGAACGCCTTGTGCACGCCCAACAGGGCGGCGGCGCGCTGGGTCTGTACCTGAATCAGCGCGTCTGCCGCCGCCAGGCGCTCCTGCTCGACGCTGAGCAGCGCGTAGAAGTCGGTCACACCGGCCTCGTAGCGCTTCAAGGCCAGCTCGCGGGCACGCCGCGTCGCGTCGGCGGCGGTGGCCTGGGCCGCGGCCTGAAGCTCCGTCTCGCGCAGCGTCGACAGGCTGCCCTGGGCGTCCTGCAGGGCCGTCAGCTGGGCCTGCTCGGCACCGGCGACAGCAGCCTCGTAGCCAGCGCGAGCCGCGCTCTCCTCGGCCTTGCGAGCGCCGAAGTCGAGAAAATTCCAGTTCAGCGCCGCGGCAAGGCTGTGGATCTGCGTACCGCTCTTGAACAGGTCACCGGCGCTGCCGGCGCTCCAGCCGATCTGGCCGGTCAGGCCCAGGCTGGGCCAGCGCGCGGCCCAGGCGACATGAGCGCGTGATGCGGCAGCCTGGGCGCGCACGGCGGCGGCCTTTACGTCCGGGCGTTGGGCCAACAGGCCTGCGGGGTCAGGCAGCTGCCCCAAGCTGATGAGGCGGGGCTCGGGCATGGCGGGCAAGGGGTCGCTGTCGGCCTTGTCGCAGTCGGCTGGCGGCTGGCCGCGCAGCACGTCGAGCTGCAGCCGCGTGAGGCAGGCCGCGTTGCGCAGCGCCGGGACGCTGGCCGAGGTCTGCGCCACCAAGGCTTCAGCGCGGGCCTGGTCCAGCGCGGTGCCGCGGCCGGCGCCGACGCGGGCCTTCACCAGATCGAGCAGCTGGTTCTGCACGACCAGGGTCTCCTTGGCCAGATTCAGGCGGTGGCCGAGGCCGATGAGCTGGGTCTGCAGGTTCAGCGCCGTACCGGCCAGGCTGAGCTGGGCGGCGTCACGATCGAGCGCTGCGCCTTCGGCGTCATAGCTGGCGGCCCGGGCGTTGGATGCGGCGCGGCCCCACAGGTCCACCTCCCAGCCCGCCGTCGCATTGACGCCGTAACTGGTGAAGTTGTTGAACACGCCCTGCTCGTTGGGCGCGCGCTGGCGGCTGGCGCTGGCACCCAGGCCCACGGTCGGGAAGCGCTGGGCACCGGCGGCCGTCGCAAAGGCTTCGGCCTGCTTCAGCCGCGCGGCGGCGGCACGCAGGTCCCGGTTGTTGGCCAGCACCTCGTCGACGACGCGCTGCAGCTGGGCGCTGTCGACGAAGGCGGCGGTCATGGTCGCGGCGCCAGGATTGGCCCCGGCCTCGATGGCAGGCAACTGAGCGAAGCTCGCGGGCGCCAGGTTCTGCGGTCCGGAGGAGAGGCCGGGCGCGGCGCATCCGGCCAGCAGGACGGCGGCGGAAGCAGCGGCGAGAGGGGTCAGGCGGGCGAGCATTTCAGTGGCCCTCCTTCTTGGGTGCAGCATCGTCGATGCCGGGATGGAAGGCATGCGCGGAAGCGTCGATCTGGGCACGCACCGTGGCGGCGCGGGCGCGACGCTTCTGGGTGCTGGCGCGCAGCAGGCTGTAGAAGACCGGCGTCAGGAAGATGCCGAACAGCGTCACGCCCAGCATGCCGGCGAACACCGCAATGCCCATGGCACGGCGCATCTCGCTGCCAGCGCCACTGCCGAGGATCAGCGGGATGACGCCGGCGCAAAAGGCGATGGACGTCATCAGGATGGGGCGCAGCCGCAGGCGGCAGGCCTCGATGACGGCCTCGCGGATGGTCTTGCCCTGCTCCTCCAGCTCCTTGGCGAACTCGACGATCAGGATGGCGTTCTTGCACGCCAGGCCGACCAGCACGACGAGCGCCACTTGCGTGAAGATGTTCAGGTCCCCCGCCTGCCCGAACGGCGGGAAGTGCGACAGCCACACGCCGAACAGCGCCGACAGGATGCACATCGGCACGATCAGGATGATGGCCAGCGGCAGGCTCCAGCTCTCGTACTGGGCAGCCAGCACCAGGATGACGAGCAGCACCGAGAACAGCAGCACCGCGGCGAGCGTCGGGATCTGCACGTTGAGCACCGGCACGTTGACGCTGCGGGTCAGGCGGTCCTGGTAGCTGAGCTCGGTGAACTCATAGCCGAAGCCGCGCGGCAGGTTCTTCAGCAGGCTCTCGATCTCGCCTTCGGCCTGGCCGCTGGAGAAGCCCGGCTTGGGCGCCCCGTTGACGTCGGCCGACGGGAAGCCGTTGTAGCGCGTCACGCGCGTCGGGCCGAAGGTCGGCTCGACGCTCATCAGCGAACCCAGAGGCACCATGTCGCCGACACCGTTGCGGGTCTTGAGCTGGACGACGTCCTCGGCCTTGGCGCGGAAGGGCGCGTCGGCCTGCACGATGACCTGGTAGGTCTTGCCGAACTTGGTGAAGTCGTTGACGTACAGCGAGCCGAGGTTGATCTGCAGCGTGTCGTAGATGGACGCGAGCGGCACGCCCATCTGCTTGGCCTTGACGCGGTCGACGTTGGCGAACAGCTGCGGCACGTTGATGTCGTAGTTGGAATACGGCTGGCCGATGGAGGTGTTCTGGTTGCCGTAGATCTGGCCCAGCGTGCCCCAGACGGCGCCATACAGGGCCTGTTCGCCCTGGCTGCTGCGGTCCTGCACCTGCACCTTGAAGCCGCCGGCAATGCCCAGCCCGTCGACCGGCGGCGGCGGCACGACGAACATGCGCGCGCCCTGGATCTGCTGGATGGCGCCGTTGACCTGGCCGAGGATGGCCTCCTTGCTCTTCTCGCGCGAGGTGCGCTCGTCAAAGCTCTCCAGGCCGAAGAAGACGATGCCCTCGTTGGGCGCGGCCGAGAACCCGGCGCTGGACAGGCCGGGAAAGGCCACCGAGTCCTTGATGCCGGGCACTTTCAGCGCGATCTCGCTCATGCGGCGGATGACTTCCTCGGTGCGGTCCAGGCTGGCGCCGGCCGGCAACTGGGCGATGCCGATCAGGTACTGCTTGTCCGGCGCGGGCACGAAGCCGCTGGGGATGCGCGCCAGCAGCAGGGCCGTGGCGCCGAGCAGCAGCGCATAGACGACCAGCGCGAGCGACTTGCGCTTCAGGATGCCGGTGACGCCGCGGCCGTAGTCTTCCGAGCGGCGGTGGAAGAAGCGGTTGAACCAGTTGAAGAAGCGGCCGAACACCTTGTCCATGCCGCGCATCAGCGCGTCCTTGGGCGCGTCATGCGGGCGCAGCAGGATGGCGGCCAGCGCCGGCGACAACGTCAGCGAGTTGAAGGCCGAGATCACCGTCGAGATGGCGATGGTGACGGCGAACTGCTTGTAGAACTGGCCCGACAGGCCCGGCACGAGCGTCAGCGGGATGAACACCGCGCACAGCACCAGGGCGATGGCGATGATGGGGCCCGAGACCTCCTGCATGGCCTTGACGGTGGCCGCATGCGGCGTCAGACCATCCTGGATGTTGCGCTCGACGTTCTCGACCACGACGATGGCGTCGTCCACGACGATACCGATGGCCAGCACGAGGCCGAAGAGTGTCAGCGTGTTGATGGAAAAGCCCAACAGCAGCAGCACGGCGAAGGTGCCGATGATGGACACCGGCACGGCCACCAGCGGGATGATGGAGGCGCGCCAGGTCTGCAGGAAGATGATGACGACCAGCACCACCAGGCCGACGGCCTCGAACAGCGTGTGCACGACCTTTTCGATGGAGGTCTGCACGAAGCGCGTCGGGTCGTAGACGATGGCGTAGTCCACGCCCTTGGGGAAGCTGGGCTTGAGCCTCTCCATGGTCTTGCGCACGTTGTCCGAGATGGCCAGCGCGTTGGAGCCCGGCGCCTGGAAGATGGCGATGGCCGCGGCTTCCTTGTTGTTCAGCAGGCTGCGCAGCGCATAGGTGTTGGCGCTGATCTCGACGCGGCCGACGTCCTTCACGCGCACCAGGGCACCGGTCTTGGGCTCGCTGCGCACGACGACGTCGCCGAACTCTTCCTCGCTGACGAGGCGGCCCTGCGCGTTGATGGCGAGCTGGAAGTCCGTGCCCTTGGGCGACGGCGAGGCGCCGACCACACCGGCCGCCACCTGCGTGTTCTGCTCGCGGATGGCGCCGACGACATCACTGGCCGTCATGTTGCGGGCGGCGAGCTTTTGCGGGTCCAGCCAGATGCGCATGGCGTAGTCGCCGGCGCCGAAGCTCAGCACCGAGCCCATGCCGGGCACGCGCAACAGGTCGTCGCGCACATTGAGCGTGCCGTAGTTGCGCAGGTAGAGGGCGTCGCGCGAGTTGTCCGGGCTGACCAGGTGGACCACCATGGTCAGGTTGGACGCGGCCTTCTCGGTCGTCACGCCGATCTGGCGCACGATGTCGGGCAGGCGCGGCAGGGCGCGGTTGATGCGGTTCTGCACCGCGGTCTCGGCGGCTTCCGGGTGGGTGCCGATCTTGAAGGTGACAGTCAGCGTCATGCCGCCGTCGCCGGTGGCCTGGCTGTCGAAGTAGAGGACGTTCTCGAGGCCGTTGATCTGCTCCTCGAGCGGCGTGGCCACCGTCTCGGCGATGACGCGCGGGTTGGCGCCGGGGTACTGGGCACGCACAACAACCTGGGGCGGCGCGACCTCGGGGTACTCGGAGATCGGCAGCAGCGGGATGGCCAGCGCGCCGATCAGGAAGATGAAGAGGGACAGGACGGTCGCGAAACGCGGCCGGTCGATGAAGAAGCGTGAGATGTCCATGGCAGGGGCCGCCTTTGTTTACTTCGAGGCGGCGGAGGCCGGAGCGGAGGCGGGAGCCGGGGCAGCGCCCGGTGCGCCCGGCGGCGCGGCGGGGATGGGCATGCCCTTGTCGTCGACCTTCAGCACCTGCGGCGTGACCGGCGCGCCGGGGAAGGCACGCAGCAGGCCGTCGACGATGACCATCTCGCCGGCCTTGACGCCATCGACGACGCGCATGCCGTCGATCAGCGCGCCCGGCGTGACGGGGCGGGGTTGCACGATGTTGTTGGGGCCGACGATGAGGACGATCTTGCGCGTCTGGTCGGTCGTGATCGCGCGGTCGGGCACGACGACGGCGTTGTAGTTGCCGCTGCCGACCAGCTTGATGCGGGCGAACAGGCCCGGCGTGAACAGGCCCTGCTTGTTGTCGAACACCGCGCGGCCGCGGATGGAGGCGGTGGCCGGGTTGAGGCGGTTGTCGACGAAGTCCATCTTGCCGGCGTGCGGATAGCCCTGCTCGTTGGACAGGCCCATCTGCACCGGGTTGGCGACGTCGCGCGACGAGCTGCGGCTGCCGTCGCGGGCGGCGCGCATGTACTTCAGGTAGGTTGCCTCGCTGGCGTCGAAATAGGCATAGACCTTGTCGCTGGAGACGACGGTTGTCAGCACCGGGTCGCCCACGCCGACGAGGTTGCCCGGCGTCACATTGGCGCGCGAGGTGCGGCCGCTGACCGGCGCCGTCACGCTGGCGTACTCGACATTGAGCTTGGACTGCACCAGGGCCGCCTCGGCCGCCTTCTGGTTGGCCTCGGCCGAGCGCAACGCCGAGCGCAGCTGGTCGATCTCCTGCTGGCTGACGGCGTTGATGCTGATCAGCTTCTCGGAGCGGGCCAGATCGGTCTTGGCGAGCTCGGCCTGGGTCCGGGCTGCAGCGATCTGCGCCTCCACCCGCGCCACGTCGGCCTTGAAGGCGCGGGCGTCGATGGTGAACAGCGGGTCGCCCTTCTTGACGAGCTGGCCTTCCTTGAAGCGCACCGCGTCGACGGTGCCAGCGACTCGGGAGCGCACGTCGACGGTATCCGGCGCTTCCAGGCGGGCGGTGAACTCGTCGAACTCCTGCACCTCGCGCTGGGTAGCGGGGGCCACCGACACGGGCGGCGGGCCGCCATGAGCCCCCGGGCCGCCGCCGCCCTCCTGCTTCTGACCACAGGCGGCGAGCAGGGCGATGAGGACGGGAGACAGGGTCAGCGCCAGATTCTTCTTGGACATGGGGGGCTCCGAATGCAAGCGGGCGACTGTAAGCACATCACCGCGGCACCGTTACCCCAAAACCTAAAGCCCATTCAGGCTGCTGACATTACTTGTCAACAGGTCGGAACTGTGAACAGCCGGTTGTTTGCGCGCTGGCTCCGAGGCGGCCAGCCGTAGGCAGGCCCCATAACCGTGCGTGTCAGCGGTTCGCGTGCAAACAGCCGTCAAAAAAGCCGCCGGGCACGGGGCCGGGCGGCTCTGGCAGTAACGCACGGGTTTCATGACCCCGCGCAGATGATTTATTAGTGGACGCCGTGCATCTTCTTCTTCATCCACGGGGTCAACAACATCAGTACGAGACCGGCGCCGATGGGGATGGCCGTGAAGATCAGGAAGAAGGCCGACATCGAGTACTTGGTCGAGATCTCGTCGATGTAGGCGCCGGTGGAGCCGGCCAGCTTGTTGGCAATGGCCGTGTTCAGGAACCAGACACCGAACATCAGGCCCAGCAGGCGCGGCGGCGCCAGCTTGGAGATATAGGACAGGCCGACCGGCGACAGGCAGAGCTCGCCCATGGTGTGCAGCAGATAGGCCAGGCTCAGATAGATCATGCTGACCTGGGCCGTCTTGGCGCCTTGGGCGATGCCGGACGAGCCATAGGACAGCGCGGCGAAACCCAGGCCCAGCAGCACCAGGCCGACGCCGAACTTGACCGGGCCAGGCGGGTTCCAGTGCTTCTCCCACATCTTGGAGAACATCGGCGCCAGGATGACGAGGAAGAAGCTGTTCAGCACGCCGAACCAGCTGGCCGGCACTTCGGACTGCTCCAGCGCGAACTCGCGCGCCAGCATCCAGATCACCAGGCCCCAGATGACGGCAAAGGCCAGCCCCAGCATGCCGTTGGCCAGCAGATAGCGGCTGCCGGTGCTGCGGTTGAGCTTCCACAACAGCCAGGTCAGGATCAGCGCGGGCAGCACGGTCATCAGCGAATTGACGACCTTGAAGACGAAGCCGCTGGTGCCGATCAGCGTGCGGTCGGTGTAGTCGGCCGCAAAAATGGTCATCGAGCCGCCAGCCTGCTCGAAGGCAAACCAGAAGAAGATGGTGAAGAAGGAGAAGACGAAGATGGCCTTCAGGCGATCTTCCTCTTCAGTGGCGCGAAAGAAGAACCTGAAGACGGCTTTCCAACGCTGCCACATCACCGACGGCAGGAATCCGCGCAGGATGAAGACCACCAAGTTCACGCATTGCCGCAGGAACGAGGTGTCGCTCTTGGGCGGCGGCGCGCCGACCTCGCCAAAGATGTGCTGGCTGAAATAGAACTGCAGCGCACCCAGGATCATGAACAGGCCCGCGAGGCCGAAGCCCAGGTGCCAGGACACCTTTTCGCCGATGTAGCCGCACAGCAGGATGCCGAAGAAGGCACCGGCGTTCACGCCCATGTAGAACAGTGTGTAACCGCCGTCACGGGCGTTGTCTTCCTTGGGGCCGTAGAGCTGGCCGACGATGGCCGACACATTGGGCTTGAACAGGCCCGTGCCCAGCACGACGAGGCCGAGGCCGATGTAGAAGCTCGGCACCGTGTTCAGGAACATCGAGATGTGGCCGGCCGCGATGACGAAGCCGCCGAACAAGACGGCGCGGCGCGTGCCGAGGTAGCGGTCCGCCAGGTAGCCGCCCAGCACCGGCAGCAGATAGGCCATGCCCGTGTACCAGCCATACAGCGACGTTGCCTCGGCACGGCTCCATCCCCAGCCGCCCTTGGCGACCTCGGTCACGAGGAAGAGCACCAGCAGGCCGCGCATGCCGTAGTAGGAGAAGCGCTCCCACATCTCGGTAAAGAACAGCACGAAGAGCTGATTGGGCTGGCCGAGGATGGTCGCCGGGGTAGGCGCCGCTCGGCCGGCCGTGGCCGGGTTGGCCACGGGGGTGGTGGTAGTCACGTCAGTCGTTCCAGGTGAAACCGCGAGGAGGCGGGCGGGTAGCCCGTGCGGAAGCCTGGAATTGTCCCGCCAGCAGGGCGTTTTCCGCGGACGGGCGGCCCAGGGATTGCCCTGGGTCGGTTCAAGCCCGCGGTATGCCGAGGAACTCAGGGCGCAGCGGCGTGCGGTGCGCCCGCGGCGGCGGCGAGAACGGGCTCACGCTCCGGCAGGATGTAGACCAGGCTCTTGCCAGCGCCCAGTGTGGGCAGCACGACCTCGTCGAAGAAGGCCGGTTCGACGACGACGCAGCCCAGCGTGATGCGACGGTCTTCCAGCTTGGCCGAGGCCAGGCGCTCGGGGCGGCGCTGGCTGGCCGGCGCGGGACGCAGCCGGTGGATGGCAAGGTTGGCTTCGTAGTCGAACCAGACAATGCGCTCGCCGTTCAGGTTGACGCCCGGCTGGGCTTCGAAGCGGCCGGCCGGTGTCACGCGTTCGTTGACCTTGAGCGCCGCCGGCTGCTTGCCGCGCGAGCTCTGCGGCTCCTGGTCACCGGGCGTCAGGCCCAGCAACACGGGGGCGCGGCCGACAAGGCTGCCGTCCGCGGCATAGATCGACAGCGTCGCCTGGCGCTTGTCGACGATCGCAAAAGGGCGGCCGTCCCGGGCGTCACTGGCCACCGGCCTTGAGATGACCTGCGCACCAGCCGAAGCCGTCGCAAAAAGGCTCCACACTGTGGCGATGCCACACATGACGGCCCTGGCCCGATCTGCCCAACTGCTGCCCACTCGACGCCCCTTGTCCCGGGCGGCGCAACCATCGCGCCTGCCTTGGCGGGCAGTCTAGGAAAGCAGTCTTGTAACCAACAGACAAGGACTTCACGGTTTGGCGTTGTTACCTCGTCTTGACCCGGCCTGGGCCAGCACCTGGGGCGGTGCAGCGCCTGGGAAGAAGGCCATCAGGGATTTCTTTTCCGGCAGCACGTAGACAACGGCACGGCTCTGGCCCAGGTTGGGCAGGACGGTGCGCTCGAAGAAATCGACGGGAACGTTGATGCAGCCCCAGCTGATGCGGTTGTCGGCCGCCGTCTTGGTGGCCAGGCGCTCCAGGCGGCGCTCCTTGGGGTTGGAGTTGATCACGCGGTGCATGGACACGGCGGCGTCGTAGTCCACCCAGACGACCTCCTTGCCGTCGGCGTTGCGGCCAGGGGCCGACACGAAGCGGCCGGCCGGCGTCGTGCGCTCCTGCGGCTTGATCTGCTCGATGCTCTTGCTGCCGATGCCAGCCACCGTGAGGTCGCCGGAGGCATAGCCGAGCAGCACCGGACTGGTGCCAAGCAGGCGGCCACCAGCGGTGAAGACGTAGACCTGGGCGCGGCGCTTGTCGATGATGGCGAAGGCGCTGCTGCCGTTGTCGGCCTCGCGCACGGCCCAGGCGGCCACGCGGGTCACGTCCAGCGGCGCACGGACCTTGCCGAAGTCAAGCTGGCGGTCGATGACCGCGGGCGGCTGGGTTGGGGCGGGCGCCTTGGCGACAGCCACCGGGCGATGGGCGGACGCCACGGCGGGCTTGCGCTTGAAGCTGCCGCTAAAGAAGGTGAAGAAAACGGCCAGTGCCAGGGCAGCGATGACGCCACCCTGGCCGAGGCCGATGAGGATGTCACGCCGCCGGGCTGCGGCGGCGAGATCAGCGCGTTCTCCGAAACGCATGGTTTGTGACGGAGGCAGCGCTCAGCCGACGACGATCAGTGACGGTCGGCGCGGGGGGCGGGCGCAGCCGGCTGGTCGTACGACGGGCTCGGCGTGGTCGTCGTGGTCGTGGTCGTCGTGTCAGTCGTCGTGGTGGTCGGCGTCGCGGCGGTGCTGTCGACCGGCGGCGTCACCTTGGCCGGGTCGTCGGCGGGCGGCTGCTGCTCGGCCATGGCGGCCGTGGCGGCGGTGCTGTCCGCAGGCGCCGCTGCATTCGGATCAGCCGGCGCCGCATTCGGGTCGGCAGGGGTCTGTTCGCTGGTGGGCGAAGCCGTGGCAGCGGCCATCGGGTCGGTAGGCTGCTTTTGATCTTCGGTCTGGGCGAAAGCCAGGCCGATGCTGGTCACGAGAACGGCGGCGGTCAGTGCACTGGTGGCGGTCTTGAGGGCGGACATGGGGGGAACTCCTTTTGAAAGCGGGAACCGGCCTGGAGCCGGGTGGCTGGGCCGGGCATTTCCACCGGCTGAGGTCCACTCTAGGCCTGCACCCTTGCGCCCGGCGTCGGCGCCGAGCGTCATCTCATGTAGGAGGCTCCCCCAGTCCGTAGCGGCCGGTTACGCCGTGTAGCTGCCGTGCCTCGCCGCTCGCATTCGCCTGAGCCTTCGCAGCCTCAGAGATTGAAGTCGTAGTCCACCGTCAGCGGTGCGTGGTCGCTGAACATCTGACCGGTGTAGATGGCCTCCCGCCGGGCCAGCGCCGCGATGCCGGGTGTGGCGAGGTGGTAGTCCAGCCGCCACCCGACGTTGTTGGCGCGCGCCGCACCGCGGGCGCTCCACCAGGTGTATTGCTCGGCCTTGTCGTTCAACGTACGGAAAACGTCGACGACACCCCCGTCGTCGAAAAGCGTGGTCAACCAGGCGCGCTCCTCGGGCAGGAAGCCGCTGTTCTTCTGGTTGCCGCGCCAGTTCTTCAGGTCGATCTCCTTGTGCGCGATGTTGACGTCGGCGACGAGGATGAACTCGCGCTCGGCCTTCAACGCCTGCAGATGAGGGTAGAGCGCCGCCAGGAAGCGGTACTTGACCGCCTGGCGCTCCTCGCCACTGGTGCCGCTGGGAAAGTAGACGCTGATGAGGCTGAGCTTGCGGCCGGGCTTGTCGAAACGCTTCTCCACCCAGCGGCCCTCGCAGTCGAACTCGGGCATCGCCAAGCCCGTGATCAGGTCGCTGGGCTCTTCCTTGGTGTACAGGCCCACGCCTGAGTAGCCCTTTTTCTCGGCGTAATGGAAATGGCCGTTGAGCAGGTCGCAGCTGCGGAACTTGGCTTCCACGACATCCGCCTGCGCCTTGAGCTCCTGCACGCCGACGGCATCGGCCTGCTGCTTGTCGAGCCAGTCGAAGAAGCCCTTGCTGGCGGCGGAACGCACGCCGTTGAGGTTGGCGGTGATGAAGCGCATCGGATTAGGGAGAGGGTTTGACCTGGAGAAGTATCGCAGTGCAGCAAATGCACAACACAGCGGCACGCTTTCATCACGGAACCGTCATGTGATCTTTACGATCCAGTAGGAATCAGAGGCGCCGCGAGCGCCCATTTCTTTACCCACTTGCCCGCGAACCCGTCAACCCGAGGATTTCTCATGCCCAAATACAGCCTTTCACCGACCCTGCTCGCGCTGGCGCTGAGCACGGCCTTCCCGATGGCGGCCCTGGCGCAAGCCACGCCGACAGCCGAAGCCAAGAAAGACGTCAGCCAGCTCGAAGCCGTCATCGTCACCGGCAGCCGCCGGGCCGAGAACCTGAAGGAAGTGCCGCTGTCGATCTCGGCGATCAAGTCCGAGGATCTGGACACCTACAACGCCAGCGGCCAGGACGTCCGCGCCTTATCTGGCAAGGTGCCGAGCCTGAACATCGAGTCCGACTACGGCCGCACCTTCCCGCGCTTTTACGTGCGCGGCCTAGGCAACACCGACTTCGACATGAACGCCTCCCAGCCGGTCGGCCTGGTGTACGACGATGTCGTGCAGGAAAGCATCGCGCTCAAGGGCTTCCCGGTCTTTGACATGGCCCAGGTGGAACTGCTGCGCGGCCCGCAGGGCACGCTGTTCGGCCGCAACTCGCCGGCCGGCGTCATGAAGTTTGATTCGGCCAGGCCCACCAAGCGCCTGGAAGGCTACGCCAACATCGGCTTCGGCCGCTGGAGCGCCGTCAACCTCGAGACGGCCGTCAACGTGCCGGTGAACGAAGACCTGCAGCTGCGCGTGGCGGGCCTGGCCCAGCGCCAGAGTGACCGCGTCCACAACCCGGTGACCAGCGCGACGTCCGACCTTGAAGGCTACAACGACAAGGCGCTGCGCCTGCAGGCCCTCTACAAGAGCGGCAACTTCGAGGGTCTTTTCAAGGTCCAGGCCCGCGACTTCAAGGGCACGGCCACGACTTTCCGCGCCAACATCATGAAGCGCGGCACCAATGACCTCGTCGATGGCTACGACGACAGCTCCTACCCCAGCGACGGCTACAACTCGCAGACGCTGAAGTCCAGCGAGATCAGCGCTCGCCTGCGCTGGGATTTCGACGGCGTGTCGCTGTACTCCATCACCGCCCACGACCGCGCCAAGTTCTACAGCCGCGGCGACGTGGATGGTGGCTTCGGCTGCCGCTTCTGCGGCATCCCGGACGGCCCGAAGTACTACCCCTCCGGCTCGAACACGCCCTACCCGTCCGTCATCCCGTTTGACGCGCAGACGGCCGACGGCATCCCCTACCTGCGCCAGACCACCCAGGAATTCCGCCTGCAGTCCAACACCAGCGCGCCGTTCCAGTGGATCGCCGGCCTGTACTACTTCAACGAGAAGCTGCAGGTCGACAGCTTCAACTTCGACAGCTTCGCCGCGGGGGACCCGCAGAACGGCTATGCCGTGCAGCACCAGGAAGCCAAGTCCTGGGCGGCCTTCGGCAATGTGAAGTACGCCGTCACGCCGGACTTCAAGCTCACCGCCGGCCTGCGCTACACCGACGACAAGAAGGACTTCGACGCCGTGCGCACCTGGACGCCGGGCAAGGCCAACAACGTCGACATCATCGGCCCGTTCTACACCCACCCCAAGTCCACGAACTGGAGCTGGGACTTCGGCGCCAACTACAACCTCGACAAGTCCACCAGCGTGTTCGCGCGCGTCGCCACCGGCTACCGCGCGCCGTCCATCCAGGGCCGCGTGCTCTTTGGCGACTCGATCTCGGTGGCGAACTCCGAGAAGGTGCTGTCCGTCGAGGCCGGCTTCAAGGCCGACCTGCTCGACAACACCGCCCGCGTCAGCGGCACGGTGTTCAAGTACCGCGTCAAGGACATGCAGCTGACGGCCGGCTCGGGCTCGACCAATCAGAACCGCCTCGTCAACGCCGCCAAGGCCGAGGGCCAGGGCTTCGAGCTGGACGCCCAGGCCATCATCGCGCGCGACTGGCGCACGACGCTGGGCTTCTCGTACAACGACACGAAGATCAAGGACGCCAATCTCTTCGTGCAACCCTGCGGCAATGCCAACTTCCAGTTCCTGGAAGCCAACACCGGCTGCACGGTGCTCGACCCGGCCGGCCCGCTGGCTGGCACGGTCAGCATCAACGGCAACCCGCTGCCGCGCGCACCCAAGGTCACCTGGAACTGGACGCTCAAGTACAGCGTCGAGCTGGGCAACGGCGAGCTGAGCGTGCTGACCGATTGGGCCTACAAGGACAAGTACAACATGTTCCTGTACGAGGCCGTCGAGTACAAGGCCAAGTCGGCGCTGGAAGGCGGCCTGCGCGTGGGCTACGGCTGGAACAACGGCAAGTATGAAGTGGCGGCCTACTCGCGCAACATCACCAACCACCGCCAGGTCGTCGCCGCCATCGACTTCGACAACCTGACCGGCATCGTCAACGAGCCCCGCAGCTACGGCGTTCAGTTCAAGGCCAGTTTCTGACCTTGTGGGACGGACCTGGCCAGGTAATCCTGGACAGCTCGGTCCTCAACTGATTCAGCGTAAGACGTCATGCGGGCCCCGCCCGCGACTTGGTGAAAACCATCGACGGCCCGGCCCCTTCTAGGGGTCGGGCCTGTTTTTTTGACCCCTAGAATCTTTGTCACATGTCCGCCGCGCCCACCGACTCTCTCGCCCAGTCTTTTGTCGCCTTCGCCGTCGAGGCCGGCGTGCTGCGCTTTGGCGAGTTCAAGACCAAGGCCGGCCGGCTCAGCCCCTATTTCTTCAACGCCGGCCTGTTCGATGACGGTGCCAAGCTGGGGCGACTGGCTGGCTTCTACGCCGAGCGGCTGATGGCCTCGGGCCTGCAGTTCGACATGATCTTCGGCCCGGCCTACAAAGGCATCACGCTGGCCGCCGCTGTATCCATGGAGCTGGCGCGCCGCGGCCACAACGTGCCGTTCGCCTACAACCGCAAGGAAGCCAAGGACCATGGCGAGGGTGGCACCCTCGTCGGCGCGCCGGTCCAGGGCCGCGTGCTGATCATCGACGACGTCATCTCCGCCGGCACCTCGGTGCGCGAATCCATCCAGATGATCGAGGCCGCCGGTGCCGCGCCCTGTGGTGTGAGCATTGCGCTGGACCGCCAGGAGAAGGCGGCCGAAGGCGGCGTCGACAGCCCGCAGTCTGCCGTGCAACAGGTTCAGCAGCGCTACGGCCTGCCGGTCGTCGCCGTGGCGGGTCTTGCCGACCTGCTGGCCTTTCTTGAAGGCGCGCCGGAGCTGGCCGCCCACCGCCCGGCCGTGCTGGCCTACCGAGAGCGTTACGGGGTCTGATGCGCGTCCTGCCCGCCCTGCCCGTTCTTGCCGGCCTGTTCGTCGCCAGCACCGCGCTGGCGCAAGACGTCACGCCCGCCAAGGGCATCTACACCTGCACGACGGCCGATGGCCGCAAGCTGACCGGCGACCGCCCCATCCCCGAGTGCACGACGCGCGAACAGCGCGTGCTCAACCCCGACGGCTCGCAGCGCGCGACGCTGCCGCCCTTCCTCAGCCCCGAGGAGCGCACCGCCAAGGAGGCCGCGGACCGCCGCGCCGCGGCGGAACGCATTGCCCAGTTGGACGCCATCCGCCGCGACCGCACGCTGATGCTGCGCTATCCCACCGAGGCCGCCCACCAGCGCGCCCGCAACGCCGCGCTGGACGACTCCAACAAGGCCATGCGCATGTCCGAGCGCCGCATCAAGGACCTGAACATCGAGCGCAAGCCCCTGCTCGACGAGGCCGAGTTCTACAAGGGCCGCCCACTGCCGGCCAAGCTCAAGCAGATGCTGGACGCCAATGACGCGAGCATCGAGGCCCAGCAGGTTCTCATCGAGAACCAGAAGGCCGAACTCGTGCGCATCAACAAGACCTTCGACGCCGAGCTCGCCCGGCTGAAGAAACTCTGGGCCGGCGCCACGCCGGGCTCGCTGCCACCGCTTGGCGAGCTGCCGCCGACGGCACCGCCGCCGACGCCCAAGCGCTGAGTTCAGCTTCGGGCAAACCCTGGGCTAACCGAGCTTCTTCTTCAGCAGTTCATTGACCAGGGCGGGGTTGGCCTTGCCCTTGGTCGCCTTCATCGCCTGGCCGACCAGCGCGTTGAAAGCCTTGTCCTTGCCGGCCCGAAACTCGTCGACCGACTTCTGGTTGGCGGCCAGCACCTCGTCGAGGATGGCCTCGATGGCGCCGGTGTCATTCGACGTCCTGAGGTCCTTGGCGTCGATGACTGCATCGACATCCTTGCCCTCGCCGCTCCACAAGGCTTCGAAAACTTGCTTGGCAGAGTTGTTGGAGATCGTGCCGTCGGTAATGCGCACGATCAACTTGGCCAGCAACTCCGGGCCGACTGGCGCGGCATCAATCTCGCGGTCTTCCGAATTCAGCCGGCGCGACACCTCGCCCATAACCCAGTTTGCAACCAGCTTCGGAACCGCACCCGCGGCCTTCGCGGCCTCGTAGTAGCGCGCCGTCGCCAGGCTCTGCGTCATCATCGTCGCGTCATAGGCGGGCAAGCCATCGACGCTCTCGAAGCGCGCCGCCATCACGCGCGGCAGCTCGGGCATCTCACCCTTCACGCGCTCCACCCATTCCGGCGCAATGACCAGCGGCGGCAGGTCGGGGTCGGGGAAGTAGCGGTAGTCCGCCGAGTCTTCCTTGCTGCGCATCGCGCGGGTCTCACCCGTGTCGGGGTTGTAGAGGATGGTCGCTTGGCTGATTCGGCGGCCGTCCTCCAGCTCATCGATCTGCCAGTTGACCTCGTAGTTCACCGCGTCGACGAGGAAGCGGAAGCTGTTGAGGTTTTTGATCTCGCGGCGCGTGCCGTAGGGCTCGCCGGGTTTGCGCACCGASACGTTGRCGTCGCAGCGGAASGASCCYTCCTGCATGTTGCCGTCGCAGATGCCCAGCCACATCACCAGCGCATGCAGCGTCTTGGCGTACTCGACCGCCTCCGCACCCGAGCGCATGTCGGGCTCGGAGACGATCTCCAGCAGCGGCGTGCCGGCGCGGTTCAGGTCGATGCCGGACTGGCCGTGATAGTCCTCATGCAGGCTCTTGCCCGCGTCTTCTTCGAGGTGGGCACGGGTCAGGTTGACCTTGTGCTTGACGTCGCCGACGAAGAATTCGACCGAGCCACCCTGCACCACCGGGATCTCGAACTGGCTGATCTGGTAGCCCTTGGGCAGGTCCGGGTAGAAGTAGTTCTTGCGCGCGAAGATGGACAGCGGCGCCACCTTGGCGCCGACCGCCAGGCCGAAGCGGATGGCGCGCTCGACGGCCGCACGGTTCAGCACCGGCAGCGTGCCGGGCAGGGCCAGGTCCACCGGCGAGGCTTGCGTGTTGGGCGCGGCGCCGAAGGCGGTCGAGCTGCCGCTGAAGATCTTGCTCTGCGTGGAGAGCTGGACGTGGTTTTCGAGGCCGATGACGACCTCATAACCGCGGATGAGCTTGGAAGTTGGCATATTCAGAATCCTGCGGGCGCGGCCAGATGCCAGTCGGTGGCCTGCTGGAGGGCATGAGCGGCGTGCAGCAATTGCCCTTCCTTGAAGTAGTTACCGATCAACTGCAGGCCGACGGGCATGCCGCCGTCGCCCAAGCCCACCGGCACGCTCATGCCGGGCAGGCCAGCAAGCGAGCCGGGCAGCGTGAAGATGTCGGCGAGGTAGGCCTGGGTCGGGTTGTCCTTGCCCTCGCCATGCTTCCAGGCGACGGTGGGCGCCACCGGGCCGGCGATGACGTCGCACTGGGCGAAGCACTGCTGGAAGTCGTCAGCGATCATGCGGCGCAGCTTCTGAGCCTGCAGGTAATAGGCGTCGTAGTAGCCGTGTGACAGCACGTAGCTGCCAATCATGATGCGGCGCTTGACCTCTGGGCCGAAACCCTCGGCGCGCGTCTTCTTGTACATATCGAGAAGATCGTCGTACTTGGCCGCACGATGGCCGAACTTGACGCCATCAAAGCGGCTCAGGTTGGAACTCGCCTCGGCCGGCGCAATGATGTAGTAGACGGGAATGGCCAGTTCGGTGCGCGGCAGGCTGACGTCCACCAGCGTGGCGCCCAGCTTTTCCAGCTCGGCCAGACCCGCGCGCACGGCGGCGTTCACGTCCGCCGACAGGCCCGCCGGGAAGAACTCCTTAGGCAGGCCAATGCGCAGGCCCTTCAGCGGTTTGCCGGCAGAAGCGCCCTCGCGGGCCGCCAGCATCTGCGCATGAAAGTCCTGCGGCGGTTGCTGCACGCTGGTCGCGTCGCGCTCGTCGAAGCCGCTCATGCTGGACAGCAGCAGCGCGCAGTCCTCGGCCGAGCGGGCCATGGGGCCGGCCTGGTCCAGGCTGGAGGCGAAGGCGATCATGCCGTAGCGGCTGCACACGCCATACGTCGGCTTGATGCCGGTGATGCCCGTGAAGCTGGCCGGCTGGCGGATGGAGCCGCCGGTGTCGGTGCCGGTCGTGCCGGGCACGAGGCGGGCTGCCACGGCGACGGCCGAGCCGCCGGACGAGCCGCCGGGCACGCGACTGACATCCCAGGGGTTGTGCGCCGGACCGTAGGCGCTGTTCTCGTTGGCCGAACCCATGGCGAACTCGTCGCAGTTCAGCTTGCCCAGGCTCACCGTGCCGGCCGCGTTCAGCCGCGCGACAACGGTCGCGTCAAACGGGCTGCGGTAGCCGGCCAGGATCTTGGAGCCGGCCGTCGTCGGCATGTCGGCCGTGACGTAGATGTCCTTGTGCGCAATCGGCACGCCGGTCAGCGCAGCGGCATTGCCGGACGCCAGCACCGCGTCAGCGGCAGCCGCACGGGCCAGCGCGCCGTCGGCGTCCACATGCAGGAAGGCGCCCAGGCTGGCGTGGGCGGCAATGCGCTCCAGCAGGCTTTGCGTCGCCTCGCGGCTGGACAGGGCACGGCTTTTCAGGGCGGCGGCCAGCTCGGCCACGCCCATGTCGTGAACGGGCTTCATTCGATGACCTTGGGAACGAGGAAGAGGCCGTCCTCGACGGCCGGGGCGCTGCGCTGGTTCAGCTCGCGCTGGTTGGTCTCGGTGACGACGTCATCACGCAGGCGCAACTGCACCTGCTGGATGGCCGACAGCGGCGTGTACAGCGGCTCGACGCCGGCCGTGTCGACGGCGCTCATCTGGTCCACGATCTTGAAGAAGTCGTTCAGGTTGCCCAGCAGCGCCGCAGATTCAGCCGGTTGCAGTTCCAGCCGGGCCAAATTGGCGATGCGGCTCACGTCATCGGGAGTGAGGCTCATGAGTCGTTTTCAGAAGTAAGGATTGAGCCAGAAACCCAGTATTGGCGGGCTCAAAACGAAGGGGTTCGGTTATTATCGCCGTCCATCTTCATGGCCTTCGGGGCTGCCCTCTCAGCGACAGATTTCGTCGCGGTCCGGGCGGCCTTGCTGCTTTAAGCACCCCCCATTTTCAGAGCCGCGCCCCGCCGGCGAGGCTCCTTCCGCGCCCACCCATGTTCGCCTCCCTGCGCCGCTATTTCTCGACCGACCTCGCCATCGACCTCGGCACCGCCAACACCCTGATCTACGTGCGTGGCAAGGGCATCGTCCTCGACGAGCCCTCGGTCGTTTCCATCCGCCACGAAGGCGGCCCCAACGGCAARAAAACCATCCARGCCGTYGGCCRCGARGCCAAGGCCATGCTGGGCAAGGTSCCCGGCAACATYGAGGCCATCCGGCCGATGAAGGACGGCGTCATCGCCGACTTCACGGTGACCGAGCAGATGCTCAAGCAGTTCATCAAGATGGTCCACGACTCGAAGACCTTCAAGCCGAGCCCGAGGATCATCATCTGCGTGCCCTGCGGTTCCACCCAGGTGGAGCGCCGTGCGATCCGCGAGAGCGCCCTGGGCGCCGGCGCCAGCGAGGTCTACCTGATTGAGGAACCCATGGCCGCCGCGATCGGCGCCGGGCTGCCGGTGGCCGAGGCCWSGGGCTCSATGGTSGTCGACATCGGCGGCGGCACSACCGAAGTCGGYGTSATYTCGCTGGGCGGCATGGTCTACAARGGCAGCGTGCGTGTCGGCGGCGACMRSTTCGACGARGCCATCATCAAYTACATCCGCCGCAAYTACGGCATGCTGATCGGCGAGCCCACSGCCGAGGCSATCAAGAAGARCATCGGCWSCGCCTTCCCCGGCTCCGARGTCAAGGAGATGGARGTCAAGGGCCGCAACCTCTCCGAGGGCGTGCCGCGCAGCTTCACGATCTCGTCCAACGAGATCCTGGAAGCCCTGACCGACCCGCTGAACCAGATCGTCTCCGCCGTGAAGAACGCGCTGGAACAGACGCCGCCCGAGCTGGGCGCCGACATCGCCGAGCGCGGCATGATGCTGACCGGCGGCGGCGCACTGCTGCGCGACCTGGACCGCCTGCTGGGCGAGGAAACCGGCCTGCCGGTGCTGGTGGCCGAAGACCCGCTGACCTGCGTCGTGCGCGGTTGCGGCATGGCGCTCGAACGCATGGAGCGCCTGGGCTCGATCTTCACGTCGGAGTGAACCGGCCTTCTTCCCACGCTGAAGCAATGCAACCACAGAGGCACAGAGGCACGGAGAACAGACCGGCTCCGCATTTCCTCTGTGCCTCTGTGCCTCGGTCGTTGCGTTTATCGTCGCAACCGCCACTGTCTGCCTGACCTCGCGGCGCCATGCCCCTCGGCACACTAGACCGCACCCCACCGCCGTTCTTCCGCCAGGGTCCGTCGGCGCTGACCAAGCTCGCGCTGTGTTCGGCGCTCGCGCTGCTGCTGATGGTGGCGGACGCGCGTTTCAAGCTCATGCAGCCGGTGCGCGGCGCCTATGCGCTGGTGCTGCACCCGGTGCAGCGCCTGCTGCTGACGCCGGTGGACGCCTGGGAGACGGCTGGCGACTACCTGCGCGGCACCAAGCGCGCCATGGAGGCCGAGGACCAGGCCAGGCGGCAGCTCAGCGCCCAGGCCGAGCGCCTGTCGCGCGCCCAGGCGCTGGAGGCCGAGAACGACCATCTGCGCAAGCTGCTGGGCCTCAAGCCCTCGCTGATTGCGCCCTCGATGCCTGCCGAGGTGCTGTTCGAAGCACCCGACCCCTTTTCGCGCCGTGTTGTCATCGACCGGGGTGCCACGCTGGGCGTGGTGGCTGGTTCGCCGGTCATCAATGAGGCCGGCGTGCTGGGGCAGGTAACGCGCGTCTACCCGCTGTCGGCCGAGGTCACGCTGCTGACCGACAAGGAGGCAGCCATCCCGCTGTTGAACGCCCGCACGCAGATGCGCAATGCCGCCGCCGGCCGCGCTGACGGATCGGGCATGGAATTGCGCTTCCTGGCGGCGAACGCCGACATCAAGGTCGGCGACCTGATGACGACCTCCGGCCTGGACGGCGTCTACCCGCCGGGCCTGCCGGTCGCCAAGGTCAGCGTCGTCGAGCGGCGCGGCGATTCCAGCTTCGCCCAGGTGCTGCTGGCACCCATTGCCCAGCCCGACAGCGCCCGCCACGTCCTCATCTTGCTGCCGCAGGACCGTCATCTGCCTGCCAAGAAGGAAGCGGAAGCGGCCGCCGCCGATGAAGCCGCCTCCGCCGCGGCCACCAAGGCCGCCGTGCGCGCCGCCAAGAAGGCCGAGCGTGCTGAAAGAGCCGCCGCCAAGGCTTCGGGAGCCTCCCAATGATCATGCCGCGCGCCGCCGACCAGCTGCTGCTGCCGGCCAACCCCTGGTTCATCGGCTTCACGCTGATCGTCGCGCTGATGATCGACATGGTGCCGGCCGGCCGGCTGGCGGCCTCGCCTGACGTGCTGGCCGTCGTGCTCGTGTTCTGGGGCGTGCACCAGCCCCGGCGCGTCGGCGTGTTGTGGGCCTTCATCTTCGGCCTGGCCATGGACGTGCACGACGGCGCCCTGCTCRGGCAGCATGCGCTGGCCTACAGCGGCCTGAGCTTCGGCGCCATCACGCTGCACCGCCGCCTGACCTGGTTCCCGCTGGGCGCCCAGGCCGTGCAGGTGCTGCCGCTGTTCTTCGGCGCCCATGCGCTGGCCTTGATCGTGCGGATGATCATCGGTGGCATGTGGCCGGGCTGGGGCGTGCTGCTGGCGCCGGTCTTCGAGGCGGCGCTGTGGCCCGTGGCGAGCTTCCTGCTGCTGGCACCGCAGCGCCGTGCGCCCGACCGCGACGCCCACCGGCCACTCTGAGCCGTGGTCGTCCTCAAGAACCTCCACCAGGAGCTGTCGCGCTTTCGGCTGCGCGTGCTGGCCGCGGGCGCCTTCGTGCTGTTCTGCTTCGGCCTGCTGGTCGCGCGCCTGCTGTGGTTGCAGGTGGTGCAGTACGACAGCTTCGCCGAACGCGCCGAGTCCAACCGCATCGCCGTCGTGCCCATCGTGCCCAACCGCGGCCTGATCAAGGACCGCAACGGCGTCGTGCTCGCAAGCAACTACTCGGCCTACACGCTGGAAATCAACCCCGAGAAGGTCGTCGATCTGGACGCCACCATCGAGGCCCTGGGTCAGGTCATCGAGGTTCAGGCCCGCGACAAGCGCCGCTTCAAGCGCCTGCTGGAAGAAACCAAGCACACCGACTCCCTGCCCATCCGCACCAAGCTGACGGATGAAGAGGTCGCCCGCTTCACGGCCCAGCGCTTTCGCTTCCCCGGCGTGGAGATCAAGGCGCGGCTGTTCCGCTCCTATCCCCTGGGCGAGGTTGGCGCCCACCTGATCGGCTATATCGGCCGCATCAACCAGGCCGAGAAGAAGGCCATGGACGATTGGGAAGAAGAAGACCTCGCCAACTACCGCGGCACCGAGTACATCGGCAAGCTGGGCCTGGAACAGGCCTATGAGAAGGAGCTGCACGGCGCGACCGGTTTCGAGCAGGTGGAGACGAGCGCAGGCGGCCGCGCCGTGCGGCGCCTGGCCCACAAGCCGCCGACGCCCGGCAACACGCTGAACCTGTCCATCGACATCAAGCTGCAGGCGCTGGTGGAGCGGCTCTTCGGCGAGCGCCGCGGCGCGCTGGTCGCCATCGATCCGCGCAACGGCGAGGTACTGGCCTTCGTCTCCAAGCCGACCTTCGACCCCAACCTCTTCGTCGACGGCATCGACGCCGACTCCTGGCGCGACCTCAACGAGGACATCGACAAGCCACTGCTGAACCGGGCCCTGCGCGGCACCTACCCGCCGGGTTCGACGTTCAAGCCGCTGATGGCCATGGCGGCGCTGAACAGTGGCAAGCGCTCGCCCAGCACGGTCATCATCGACAACCTGACCTACAGCTTCGGCGGCCGCACCTTCGGCAGCCCCGAGACCGATCGCGCCGGCCCCAAGGACATGCGCCTGGCCATCGTCAGCTCGTCCAACGTCTATTTCTACAGCCTGGCCAACGAGATGGGCGTGGACCTGATCCACGACCAGCTGGAGCCCTTCGGCCTGGGCCGCAAGACCGAGATCGACGTGCAGGGCGAGGTCACCGGCGTCCTGCCCTCTCAGGACTGGAAGCGCCGCTACTTCGCCAGGAGCCCGGCGAATCAGAAGTGGTTCCCCGGCGAGACCATCTCGCTGGGCATCGGCCAGGGCTACAACAGCTTCACCATGCTGCAGATGGCCACGGCCTACTCGACCATCGCTTCCGGCGGCCAGCGCTACAAGCCGCGCCTGGTGCGCGAGATCGAGGACGTGGTGAAGCACGAGCAGCGCCGCATCGCCAGCGATGCGCTGCCCGCGCTGCCGCTGAAGCCCGCCGACGTCGCCGTCATTCAGAACGCGATGAACGGCGTGACGCTGGAGGGCACGTCGCGCCAGGTCTTCCTGGGCGCGGGCTACCAGAGCGGCGGCAAGACCGGCACCGCCCAGGCCGTCGGCTTGAAGGCCGGCGAGAAGTACAGCAGCATCAAGGCAGACGAGCGCAAGCGCGACCATTCGCTCTACGTCGCCTTCGCGCCGGTGGACAACCCGACGGTGGCCCTGGCCGTCATCGTCGAGAACGCCGGCTGGGGATCTTCTTCCGCTGCGCCGATTGCGCGCCGCGTATTCGACTATCTACTGCTGGGCCAGTACCCCAGCGAGGAAGACATCGCCAAGACGCAGCTGGGCCAGACCTTCGCCCCCACCGGCACACCGCGCAAGGTGGCGGACGTGCCACTGTCAGGCTGGCAGCCGATAGCGCCCTCGGTCTCGGCCTCCGCAGCTTCGGCGCCCCCCGCACCCACCTCGGGAGCCTCGCGATGACCGTCATCGAACGCCCGCCCCTGTGGCAACGCCTCAAGCCCTGGCTCAGCGGCTTCGACATCCCGCTGCTGCTCGCCGTGCTGTGGATGTGCGGCTGGGGCCTGCTGTGCATGTACTCGGCCGGCTACGACCACGGCACGCGCTTTGCCGACCATGCCCGCAACATGGTGCTGGCACTGGGGCTGATGTTCATCGTCGCCCAGGTGCCGCCGCAAAAGCTGATGGCCCTGGCCATTCCGCTGTACACGATCGGCGTGATGCTGCTGATCGCGACCGCTCTCTTTGGTGTCACGAAGAAGGGGGCCACGCGCTGGCTCAGCATCGGCGTCACGCAGATCCAGCCGTCCGAGCTGCTCAAGCTGGCGACGCCGCTGATGCTGGCCTGGTGGTTCCAGAAGCGCGAGGGCCTGCTGCGCTGGCCCGACTTCATCGCCGCCTTCGCGTTGCTGCTCGTGCCCTTTTTGCTGATCGCCAAGCAGCCCGACCTGGGCACCGGCATCCTGGTGCTGGCGGCCGGCCTTTACGTGATCTTCTTCGCCGGCCTGCCGTGGAAGCTCATCGTGCCGGCCCTGGTGCTGGGCGCCGCCGGCGCGACGGCCCTGGTGCTCAGCGAGGACGCCATCTGCCAGCCCGACCTGAAATGGCCGGTGCTCAAGGAGTACCAGAAACACCGCATCTGCACGCTGCTGGACCCGTCCAAGGACCCGCTGGGCAAGGGCTTTCACATCATCCAGGGCGAGATCGCCATCGGCTCCGGCGGCATGACCGGCAAGGGCTTCATGCAGGGCACGCAGACCCACCTGGAGTTCATCCCCGAGCGCACCACCGACTTCATCTTCGCGGCCTTTGGCGAGGAGTTTGGACTGATGGGGGCGCTGGCCCTGCTGGCCGGCTTCACCGCGCTGATCCTGCGCGGGCTGATGATCGCCTCCGACGCGCCGACCCTGTTCACCCGCCTGATGGCCGGCGCGGTGACGCTGTCCTTCTTCACCTATGTCTTCGTCAACATGGGCATGGTCAGCGGCATCCTGCCGGTCGTGGGCGTGCCCCTGCCCTTCGTCAGCTATGGCGGTACGGCGATGGTGACGCTGGGGTTGTCGCTGGGGCTGCTGCTGTCGATCGCCCGCGTCAAGAAGCTGGTGAAGACGTAGCCGGAAACCTGATCGTGAACCGTGCCCCCGGCCCCTGGCCGTCGGGCGTCTCGCCCCCCACGGCGCGCCGCACGCGCGCGTCATCCAGGGTCAGCTCGGCCTCGTGGTGCTGCACGATCTCCTGCACGATGGCCAGCCCCAGGCCCGAGCCTTCCACACCGCTGCCGAGCGAGCGGTAGAAGGGCTGGAACACCTTGTCGCGCTCGGCGGGCGCGATGCCCGGCCCGGTGTCCTCGACCTGCAGCACGACAACTTGGCCAAAGGGGTCCTCCACCACGCGCACCGTCACCAGGCCGCCGGCCGGCGTGTAGAGCAGCGCGTTGTCGACGAGGTTGCGGATCAGCTCCCCGATCAACACTGGCTGGCCATGCACACGCAGCCGGCTTTCATCCGGCACCACGCCGTCGTAGCCCAGGTCAATGCGGCGCTCCAGCGCGCGCGGCACGAAATCGCGCACCGTGTCGATGGCGATCTCGGCCAGGCTGACGGGTTCACGCCGCATGGCCTGTTCGGCGTCTTCAGCGCGGGCCATGGACAGCAGCTGGTTGACCATGTGGGCCGCTCGCTCGCTGGCGCGGGCAATCTGGGCCAGCGAACGTTTCAATTCATCAGGGTTGGAGCGGCCAGCATCGATCTCGCGCTGCATGAACTCGGCCTGGGTACGCAGGCCAGCCAGCGGCGTCTTGAGCTGATGGGCAGCGTCGGCCAGGAAGTGCTTCTGCCGGCTCATCGATGAGTCCAGCCGCGCGAGCAGGTCGTTGATGGCCTGCACCAGCGGCGCGACCTCATCGGGCACGCGCTGCTCGTCAATGGGCGACAGGTCTGAACTCTCGCGCGAGCGGATGCGCCGCTGCAATTCATTCAGCGGCGAGATGCCACGCGCCAGCGCCAGCCAGACCAGCAGCACCGCCAGCGGCAGGATGACGAACTGCGGCAGGATGACGCCCTTGATGATCTCGTTGGTCAGCCGGGCGCGCTTGCCCAGCGTCTCGGCGACCTGCACCAGCATGGTCTTGGCCGACCCGGCCTGCCCCTCGGGCGCCACCCAGAGATAGGCCACGCGCACGGCGTCGGTGCCGACCTCGTCGTCGCGGAAATGCAGCTCCCAGGGCACGACGGGGGCATCCTCGGTCGGCACCGCCAACGTCGCATCGCCACTGAGCAGTTCGCCACGCAGGCCCAGCACCTGGTAGAAGACCGTGTCCGACGCGTCCGCCCGCAACAACGCCGCGGCCTCGGGCGCCAGCGCATAACGGTCCTTGCCCTTGACAGGCGCCGCCTCGGCCGCCACCTGCAGCCCGAGGCTGCGCGCCATCTCGCCCAGCTCGCGGTCATAGGGCCGGCTGGCAATGCCCTGCGCCACCAGCCAGGTCAGTGCGACGCTGATCGGCCAGATCAGCAGCAGCGGCGCGAGCATCCAGTCGAGGATCTCGCCGAACAGCGAACCCTGCGCAGCAGGGGCGCCCGCCCGAACCAGCGTGCCCTGTTCGGGGCTGGCGCCGTCCTTGTTGGGCATTTAGGAGTTGATCTTCTCTAAGCAGTAGCCGAGGCCGCGCACCGTCGCGATGCGAATCGGCCCCTGCTCGATCTTCTTGCGCAGCCGATGGATATAGACCTCGATGGCGTTGTTCGAGACTTCTTCGCCCCATTCGCACAGGCGCTCGACGAGCTGGTCCTTGCTGACCAGCCGCCCGGCGCGCTGCAGCAGCACCTCCAGCAGCGACAGCTCGCGGGCTGACAGCTCCAGCATCTGCTCGTTGATGTAGGCCACGCGGCCAGTGGCATCAAAGGTCAGCGGCCCGTGCTTGATGAGGCTGCTGGCGGTGCCCAGGCCACGGCGGGTCAGCGCGCGCACGCGCGCCTCAAGCTCCTGCAATGAGAAGGGCTTGGCCATGTAGTCATCGGCGCCCAGGTCCAGCCCCTTGACGCGCTGCTCGACGCTGTCCGCCGCCGTCAGGATCAGCACCGGCATGGTGGAACCGCGTGCGCGCAGCTTGCGCAGCACCTCCAGCCCATGCAGGCGCGGCAGACCAAGGTCGAGGATGACGAGGTCGAACTCATGCGTCGCCAACGCCGAATCGGCCTCGGTGCCAGAACTGACCCTGTCGACAGCGTAGCCAGAGGCCCGCAAGGCCCGCAGCAAGCCATCGGCCAGCACTTGGTCGTCTTCGGCAATCAGGATGCGCATAGGTTTTGTCTCCGCCGCCGATGTTAGGCGGTGGCACGCTGGCTCATGCCATGAGCCACCCCACACCTAGGATGCTCCTCAATCCTGATCCGCTAGCTGCCGTGGATCGGGGGACAAACCACTGTACAAACCCACAGCTTGCCCCATAATTCAGCCCATTCCCCACGGAGATTCGCATGGACGCCCCCGTCAAAGCCCTGAACACCGAAAAAGCCAAGGCCCTGCAGGCCGCCCTCGCCCAGATCGAAAAGCAGTTCGGCAAGGGCTCCATCATGCGGCTCGGTGAAGGCGAGGTCATCGAAGACATCCAGGTCGTCTCCACCGGCTCCCTGGGCCTGGACATCGCACTGGGCGTCGGCGGCCTGCCACGCGGCCGCGTCGTCGAGATCTACGGCCCCGAGTCCTCCGGCAAGACGACGCTGACCCTGCAGGTCATCGCCGAGATGCAAAAGCTCGCCGGCACTTGCGCCTTCATCGACGCCGAGCACGCGCTGGATATCCAGTACGCCCAGAAGCTCGGCGTCAACCTGCAGGAACTGCTGATCAGCCAGCCCGACACCGGCGAACAGGCCCTCGAGATCGTCGATGCGCTGGTGCGCTCCGGCTCGGTGGACCTGATCGTCATCGACTCGGTCGCGGCGCTGACGCCCAAGGCCGAACTCGAAGGCGAGATGGGCGACAGCCTCCCCGGCCTGCAGGCCCGCCTGATGAGCCAGGCCCTGCGCAAGCTGACCGCCACGATCAAGAAGACCAACTGCATGGTCATCTTCATCAACCAGATCCGCATGAAGATCGGCGTCATGTTCGGCTCGCCCGAGACGACCACCGGCGGCAATGCGCTGAAGTTCTACGCCTCCGTGCGCCTGGACATCCGCCGCATCGGCTCGATCAAGAAGGGCGAGGAAGTCATCGGCTCCGAGACCAAGGTCAAGGTCGTCAAGAACAAGGTCAGCCCCCCGTTCAAGACTGCCGAGTTCGACATCCTCTATGGCGAGGGCATCAGCCGCGAGGGCGAGATCGTCGACATGGGCGTGGTCGCCAAGGTCGTCGAGAAGTCCGGCTCCTGGTACGCCTACCAGGGCGAGAAGATCGGCCAGGGCAAGGACAACGCTCGCGAGTTCCTGCGCGAGAACGTCGACGTGGCCCGCGAGATCGAGAACAAGATCCGTGAATCCCTGGGGGTCGCTCCGCTGACCACGGCGGCCGAGGAGTAAGCCTCTGGGCGGGCCTCCCCCATGGCGACCCGGGCGCCGCTGTCGTTGAAAGCCCGCGCCATTGGCCTGCTGGCCCAGCGCGAGCACAGCCGTGCCGAGTTGCGGCGCAAGCTGTTGCGGATCGAGCAGCAACGGCGGCAGCGTGCGCGCCTGGCCGCGGCGCGGGCCGCCGGCGAGGGCGAACCGTCGGCGGCTGTCGAAGAGGAAGATGGCGCTGAGGACGTTGCGGTCGCGGTCGATGCCTTGCTCGACGCCCTCGCGGCCACCGGTTACCTGGACGAAACCCGTTTCGTCGAGTCCCGCCTGCATCTGCGCGCCAACCGCTTTGGCGCCCAGCGCATCCAGCAGGAACTGGCCCAGCACGGGCTCAAGCTGGGTGCCGAACAGCAGGCAGCCCTGCGCGAAACCGAGATGGAGCGTGCCCGCGAGGTCTGGCGCAAGCGCTTCGGCGAGGAGCCTTCGCGCGAGGCGGCCGAGCAGGCGCGCCAGACCCGTTTCCTGCTGGCACGCGGTTTTGCCCCCGAAGTGGTGCGCCGCTTGCTGAGGGCCTAAGGGCCGCTTGACCGAGCGCGCAGGGGGAGTTTTCACCCTCCGTGCTACATTGCCGCCTGCCCCAAAAACGAGGGTTCACCCGGTTACAAGCCCCTTTGCCCCTCTGGCAGAGCGGTGCAAAAACCGGGCCGACCCCGTCCCGGCATCGGCCGGGGTGATTCGCCATTCCCCCGTTTCATGCCTGTCGCCCACCCGTCCGTCCCGCGCCGCCCGCTGCATCGCCGCGCCCTCGATGTGCAGGTGTTCGCGCGTGATGACGGCTTGTTCGACGTCGAAGCCAGCCTGACAGACACCAAGACGCATGACGTGCCACTGGCGGGCGTGCCGCGCAAGGCCGGCCAGCCTATCCACGAGATGCACCTGCATCTGACCGTGGACGCGACGCTCACCATCACCGCAGCCCGTTCCGAGACGCTGTGGATGCCGTATCCCGGCGCCTGCGACCACCATGGCAATGCCTATGCCCGCCTCATCGGCCTGAACCTGATGAAGGGCTTCCGGCAGGCCGTCGGTGAACGCCTCGGCGGCACGCGCGGCTGCACCCACGTCACCGAGCTGTGCCAGATCCTGCCGACGGCCGTCATCCAGGCCATGGCTGGCTCCGTCATCGATACACGTGAGAGCCCCCACGCGCCTTCGGCGCTGCCCCCCGAGGGGGCTGAGACGCCTAGGGGCGGCCCGTCGCCGTCTCGCGAAGGCGATGCCGCCGGCAACCCGCCCTTCCAGCTCGACCGCTGCCACGCCCTGCGCCGCGACAGCGTGACCGTCGCCAAGTTCTATCCCCGCTGGCATCAACAAACCGCTGCCCAGCCGGCCACTTCCGAATCCTGACTTCCCCGACCCGAGAGACCCAGCCATGAAAATCCACGAATACCAGGGCAAAGAGATCCTGCGCCAGTTCGGCGTGCCGGTGCCGCGCGGCATCCCGGCCTTCACCGTGCAGGAAGCCGTCGAGGCCGCCCAGAAGCTGGGTGGCCCGGTCTGGGTGGTCAAGGCCCAGATCCACGCCGGCGGCCGCGGCAAGGGTGGCGGCGTCAAGGTCGCCAAGACACAGGACGATGTCAAGGCGCTGGCCGAGAAGATCCTCGGCATGCAGCTGATCACGCACCAGACCGGCCCTGAAGGCCAGAAGGTCCGTCGCCTGTACATCGAAGATGGCGCTGACATCAAGAAGGAGCTCTACGTCTCGCTGGTCACCGACCGCGGCACGCAGAAGGTCGCCTTCATCGCGTCGAGCGAAGGCGGCATGGACATCGAGGAAGTGGCCCACTCCACGCCCGAGAAGATCATCACCGAGATGATCGACCCGCTGACGGGCCTGACCGAAGCGCAGTCGCGCAAGATCGCTGCGGCCATCGGCCTGACCGGCGCCTCCATCGACCAGGCCGTCGACATCTTCGCCAAGCTCTACAAGTGCTACATGGACACGGATGCGTCGCTGGTTGAAATCAACCCGCTGAACTGCGACTCCAAGGGCAACCTGATCGCCCTGGACGCGAAGTTCAATTTCGAYGCCAACGCGCTGTTCCGCCACCCYGARATCGTSGCCTAYCGCGAYCTGGACGAAGAAGAYCCSGCYGAAGTYGAAGCCAGCAAGTTCGACCTGGCYTACATCAGCCTGGACGGCAACATCGGCTGCCTSGTSAACGGCGCMGGCCTGGCCATGGCSACSATGGACACCATCAAGCTGTTCGGCGGCGAGCCGGCCAACTTCCTGGACGTCGGCGGCGGCGCCACGGCCGAGAAGGTCACCGAGGCCTTCAAGATCATGCTCAAGAACAAGAGCGTGAAGGGCATCCTGGTCAACATCTTCGGCGGCATCATGAAGTGCGACACCATCGCCGAAGGCGTSATCACCGCCTGCAAGGCCGTGAACCTKTCSGTKCCRCTGGTCGTGCGCATGAAGGGCACCAACGAAGAMCTGGGCAAGAAGATGCTGGCCGAWTCYGGCCTKCCCATCATCGCSGCMGACACSATGGCCGAAGCGGCSACCAAAATCGTCGCCGCAGTCGCCTAAGCCCGCCCAGAGGAATCAGACATGTCCATCTACATCAACAAARACACCAARGTCATCACCCAGGGCATCACCGGCAARACCGGCCAGTTCCATACCCTGGGCTGCCAGGCCTATGCCAACGGCAAGAACGCCTTCGTCGCGGGCGTGAATCCGAAGAAGGCTGGCGAGAAGTTCAGCGAGATCCCCATCTACGCGACCGTCAAGGAAGCCGCCTCGCAGACCGGCGCGACCGTGTCGGTGATCTACGTGCCGCCCGCCGGTGCCGCCGCCGCGATCTGGGAAGCCGTCGAAGCCGACCTGGACCTGGCGATCTGCATCACCGAAGGCATCCCGGTCCGGGACATGCTGGAAGTGCGCAACAAGATGAAGGCCAAGGAAGCCGCTGGCGGCAAGCGCACGCTGCTGCTGGGCCCCAACTGCCCCGGCCTGATCACGCCGGAAGAAATCAAGATCGGCATCATGCCGGGCCACATCCACCGCAAGGGCCGCATCGGCGTCGTGTCGCGCTCCGGCACGCTGACCTATGAAGCCGTGGCGCAGCTGACCGAGATCGGCCTGGGCCAGTCGTCGGCCGTCGGCATCGGCGGCGACCCGATCAACGGCCTGAAGCACATCGACGTGATGAAGGCCTTCAACGATGACCCGGACACCGACGCCGTCATCATGATCGGCGAGATCGGCGGCCCGGACGAGGCGGAAGCCGCGCGCTGGTGCAAGGCCAACATGAAGAAGCCGATCGTCGGCTTCATCGCCGGCGTCACGGCGCCCCCCGGCAAGCGCATGGGCCACGCCGGCGCGCTGATCTCCGGCGGCGCCGACACGGCCGATGCCAAGCTCGCCATCATGGAAGAGTGTGGCTTCACGGTCACGCGCAACCCATCCGAGATGGCCAAGCTGCTCAAGGCCCTGCTCTGAGCCTGCTCTCCGTGAGCAATTCGAGGGCCGTTCACTGAACGGCCCTTTTCCTTTGCTGCCTGCGTAGTTGCACGCAGACGCAGCCCGCCCGGGCGGACCGACACTCGGGCGACCAACACCGAGCCTGCCATGGACCTGCTGAACGCCGCCTTCTTCATCGCGCTGCTGAAGATCATCTGGGTCAATATCCTGCTGTCCGGCGACAACGCCGTCGTCATTGCGCTGGCCTCGCGCAATCTGCCGCACAGCCAGCAGAAGAAGGCCATCGTCTTCGGCAGCGGCGCTGCCATCCTGCTGCGTGTCGTGCTGACGCTGTTCGCCGTGCAGTTGCTGCAGCTGCCCTGGCTGAAGCTGATCGGCGCCGTGCTGCTGCTGTGGATCGGCATCCAGCTGCTGGCCGACAGCGAAGACGACGCCGACGTGCACGCCAGCGGCAATCTGTGGACGGCCGTGCGCACCATCCTGATCGCCGACCTCGTCATGAGCCTGGACAACGTCATCGCCGTCGCGGCCGCCGCCAACAGCGCGCCCGAGGGCGCCCGCCTGATGCTGCTCATCATCGGCCTGGGCCTGTCCATCCCACTCATCATCTTCGGCAGCACGCTGCTGTTGAAGCTGATGGAGCGCTTCCCGGTCATCATCACGCTGGGGGCCGCCCTGCTGGGCTTCGTCGCCGGCGAGATGGCGACGACCGATGCGGCCGTGCACGAGTGGTTCGAGGCGCATATGCATGGCCTGGACTACGCCGTCAGCATCAGCTGCGCGGTCCTGGTCGTCGTCGTTGGCATGGCGCTGGCCCGCCGCAGCAAGCGCGAGGCCGCCTAAGATCGACCGCATGGCAAGCGGCGGCAAATCCGGCAAGGCAGGCAGCTTTTGGCAGCGCCTCATCGGTCGGGTGCCCGATCCTGCTGGCTCACCGTACGGCGATCCGTCGGCCCTGCCGACCGTGCAGCAGACTCAAGGCCCCGGCGCGTCCACGCCGCAGGTCAGGGCCGCACAGCCGCCCCCCGACCTGCGCGATTTCGAACTCGGTGCCGAGATCGGCCGCGGCGCGATGGCCGTGGTCTACAAGGCCACGCAACGCTCAACGGGCCGCCAGGTCGCCATCAAACGCCTCGCGCTGAGCCGCGAGTTCTCGGCCGAAGACCTGGCGGACGTGCGCGAGCGCTTCATGCGCGAGGCGCGTGCCGCCGGCCAGCTGGAACATCCAGACATCCTGCAGGTCGTCGACGCCGGCCAGGACGGCGCTGACGCCTGGATCGCCCTCGAATACGTGCTCGGCCGTGACCTGAGCAGCTTCACCAAGGCCGGCCAGCTGCTGCCCGCCCGGGAAGTCGTGCAGATCGGCGCGCGGCTGGCGCGGGCCCTGGCCTATGCCCACAGCCAAGGCGTGGTGCACCGCGACATCAAGCCCGCCAATGTCATGCTGGACCGCATCAATGGCAGCCTGAAGCTGATGGACTTCGGCATTGCCCGCGTTGGCGACGGCAGCCGCACCCGCACCGGCCTCGTGCTGGGCACGCCGTCCTTCATGTCTCCGGAGCAACTTGCCGGCCTGACGGTGGACGGCCGCAGCGACCTCTATTCCCTGGGCGTGCTGCTCTACCAACTGCTCAGTGGCGCACTGCCCCATCAGAGCGAGTCCATGGCGCGGCTGATGCAACAAATTGCGACCGAGCCAGCGCCGGACGTCCGCATCCATCGCCCCAGCCTGCCCGAGGCCCTCGCCCTGGTGCTGGCCCTGGCGCTGGAGAAGCGCCCCGAGCTGCGCTACGCCGACGGCGAGCAGATGGCTCGTGATCTCGAAGCCGTGCTCGTGCTCGGCCTGCAGGCCGAACCCGCTGCGCCCGAAACGGCTGCAGTGGCTTCCCCCCAGGATGCGGCCTTCGCACAAACACTGCGCTTGGCGCCTGAGGAAGCAGGGCAGAATCCTTGCTCCTCTGCCGAGCCCCACGAGCCACCGCAAGCCTCATGACCCTGGAGTTCTTCAGCGCCACCGACGTGGGACGTGCGCGCGACAACAATGAGGATTCGGTCGCCCTGGACGAGGCCGCAGGCCTGACCGTGCTGGCCGACGGCATGGGCGGCTACAACGCCGGCGARGTGGCCAGCCAGATGCTGACCAGCTTCGTCAGTTCCGAGCTGGGCCGCTGGCTCAAGGACGCCGGCCGCGAGGCCCGGGCCGGCGAGGTCAAGCGCGCCATGGACATCTGCGTGGACAACGCCAACCGCGCCATCTTCAACGCCGCCAACACCAACCCGCGCTATGCCGGCATGGGCACGACGCTGGTGCTGGGCGTCTTCCGCCCCGAAGGCCTGCTGCTCGGCCATGTCGGCGACTCGCGCGCCTACCGGCTGCGCGCCGGCCGCCTGACGCAGATCACGCGCGACCACTCGCTGCTGCAGGAGCAGATCGACGCCGGTCTGCTGACCGTCGAAGAAGCCGCGTTTTCCAGCAACAAGAACCTCGTCACGCGCGCTGTCGGCGTCGAGGACACGGTGCTGATGGAGCTCCATCTGCACGAGGTCCAGCCGGGCGACACCTACCTGTTGTGCTCCGACGGCCTGTCCGACATGCTCGACGATGACAGCCTCGCCAACCTGCTCAACGGCAATCCGGCCTTGCCCGAAGCTGCACGCGCACTGATCAACGCAGCCAATGACAGCGGCGGTCGCGATAACATCGCGCTCATCCTGGCCCGCGCAGAAGGACGCCAACGTACCGAAGGACGGGGCTGGTGGCCCTTCGGTCGACGCGGCGGCAACTGACTTGCTACCCCATGCAAAGTCAGGGCACGTACAACAGAACTTGAGGTCATAAATGGGCAAACTGGTGGTTTCGCTCGACGGCGTCGTGATCAAGGAGGTGCAGATCACCAAGGACAAGACCACCCTCGGTCGACGTCCCTACAACGACATCGTCATCGACAATCTCGCGGTCAGCGGCGAACACGCCGTGCTGCAGATGGTCGGCGCCGACGTCTTCATTGAAGACCTCAATTCCACCAACGGCACGTACATCAACGGCAAGGCGATCAAGAAGCAGCTGCTGGCCGACAACGACACGGTCGAAATCGGCAAGTACAAGATCAAGTTCCTGCTGAACGACGGCGGCGACTACGAGAAAACCATGATCCTCAAGCCCGGTTCCGGCGCACCGCCGAACCTGGGCCTGGGCTCCTCCTTCGGCTCACTGGGTGCCGCCGCCATCGGCCCGGCCTCCATCAAGGTGCTGACCGGCGCCGCCGCCGGCCGCGAGGTCGCGCTGACCAAGGTCGTCACCACGCTGGGCAAGCCCGGCGTGCAGGTCGCCTCCATCACCAAGCGCCCCACCGGTTATGTCTTCGCCCACGTCGAAGGTAACCAGCGCCCCAGCGTCAACGGCATCCCGCTGACGGGCGAATCGATTGCACTCCGCACCGGCGACCTGATCGAGCTGGCCGGCACGCAGATGCAGTTCATCCAGGGTTGATCGCCCGAAGTCCAGGCCGGCCGCGGCCTTCGCGGCTGCTGTGACTTCCTCACGATAGCGACACCCCCAACTCGGTAATCCGACCGTCCGACCCGCGGGGCGGGTGCGTACATTCTTGGCTCGGCCTCGCCTGATGCGAGCCACCCATTCCGAGCCACGCACCGCATGAACATCCGCGTCCTGGGCTGCTCCGGCGCCATTGCCGCCGGCTACAAGACCACTGCCTTCCTGCTGGACGACGATGTCCTCATCGACGCCGGCACCGGCGTGGGTGACCTGCCGCTGGATGCGCTGGCCGCCGTCGACCACATCCTGCTCAGCCACTCCCATCTGGATCATGTGCTCGGCATCCCGTTGCTGGCTGATGCGGTGCTGCGCCTGCGCGCCGCGGCGGGCCGCCCGCCCATCCAGGTCCACGGCCTGCCCGAGACGTTGGCCGCCCTGCGCCAGCACATCTTCAATGGCGTGATCTGGCCGGATTTCACCGTCCTGCCCAGCCGCGAGGCGCCGGTGCTGAGCCTGCACCCCTTCCAGATCGGCGACCGCGTCGACCTGGGCGGCCGCCTCATCGAAGTGCTGCCGGCAGCCCACACCGTGCCGGCCGTCGGTTTCGCCGTCGATGCCGGCACCGCGAGCGGCCACGCGCACTGGGTTTTCACCGGCGATACCGGCCCCAACCCGGCCCTGTGGCGGCGCCTGGCCGACCTGCGCCTGTCCCATCTCGTCATCGAGACGGCCTTCAGCGACGACGAGGCCGAGGTGGCCCACGTCAGCCAGCATCTTCATCCGGCGGAGCTGGGCCGCGAATTGACCCATCTGGCCGGCAGCGTCGACGTGCGCATCACCCACATCAAGCCCGGCGAGGTCGAAGCCGTCATGCAAGGCGTGCAGGCCTTGAACAGTCCCCATCGGATCAGCGCGCTGCAGGCCGGCCAGGAAATGGAACTTTGAGCCCGCCTTGCGATCGAGTCTGGCGCCCTGCGGCGCCATTTTTTCGCCTGACGTTTCTCGGCCCGCCACGCTGCAATGACAGAACGCGTCAGCTCGAAGTGACGTTTTTTGTCAGATCTGGCGACTCAACCACCTCAGCCGTGCGCTTTCGCACAGTTTGAGGGCCTGAAAAAGCTGGCACGGCCCCTGCATTCAGGGGGTGTGCCCTCCTCCCACCACTCACACTCGCTGGAGTACTGACATGAACCTGAAAGCACGCGCCCAACAAGGCTTCACCCTGATCGAACTGATGATCGTCGTGGCCATCATCGGCATCCTGGCTGCTGTGGCGATTCCGCAGTACAAGGACTACACGTCCAAGTCCAAAGCAGCGTCTGCCTTGACCAGCCTGGACAGCTACAAGACTGGCGTGGCCCTTTGCGCACAGGAAGCCGGTGGCGTTCTGACCACCTGCGATCTTGGCGCAAACGGCGTTCCTCCGACCATGGCCACTGCGCTGGTTTCCTCCGTCGAAGTCGCGGATGGCGTCATCAAAGCCAACGTTCCCGCCAGCGCGATGGGCAACAGTTCGGCAGGCACCATCGTGCTCACGCCGACGGTGAACGAGGCGAACATTTCCTGGGCGATTACGTCCACGAACATGCCCGCCGCCGTGACCGCAGCCCTGATTAAGAACAACAGCTGATTTCCGAACCGCTGATATTGACAGGGGCTGCGGCCCCTGTTTTCGCTTTTACGCCGGATTCGCGATGCGCTTTTGAACAGTTGGCCCGCCACTTCCATTCGACTTTTCGAATGAGTGCGCCACAAGAGACTATTAAGCGTATCTGGCCCTTGAGCACAAACCAGCAGCGCGCATCTCGTGCGTCGCCCAGCCTGCTCTCGCAACCAGGATGCATTCGCACCTATCCTTGCCTTAAGAACTGGTAATGCTCACGCAGAGTCGTCTGTATTTGCTGTCTGCGGTGTTTTCCATTTTCGCCTGGACGCTTCTGGCGCATCCGTATCAAGGCCTGTGGCACGACGGCGTCTTGTATTTTGGGCAGGCGCTTTTGCACTCCCGCGCACCTCAGCTTGGCCACGACGTCTTTTTCGCTGCTGGCTCGCAGGACCAATACTCCATCTACGCCCATGTGATGGCGCCGCTCTATGTGCACCTGGGGCAGGCGGCCTCCCACATCAGCGTGCTGCTCACCAGCTGGCTGCTCATGGCTGGCGCAGTATGGATGCTGTTGAAGCGATTTGACGCCACCAAGGCCTGTCGCCTCTGGGGCCTGCTCGCGTTTTCAGTGATGTCGCCCATCTATGGCGGCGGCTGGGTATTCAGCTACGGCGAGCCATTTGTCACCGCGCGCAGCTTTGCCGAACCCTTGCTGCTCTGGAGTTTGGTGGCATTGCTGGCGAATCAAAAAGGCGCTGCCTTGGCATTGCAAATGTTGGCAGTGGTGTTTCATCCACTGATGACATTGCCCATCCTGGCGTTGAGCTGGTGCTATCTCGCCGCGGCCGACCGCCGCTGGTTGTGGCTTCTCTGTGCGATTCCCATCGTCCCCATACTGAGCGTGGCAGGCGTCTCTCCGTGGAATGGATTGCTGAAGGCTTATGACCCGTACTGGTGGTCGTTGGTAGACACAGGCAACAGTGAGGTGGCTCTCGGCAACTGGACGCTCGCCGATGGTTTTACCGTTGTGCTGGATCTCGGCGTCCTCGTCTCTTCAGCCCGGCTTCGCCCTTCCGATGCCTGGACACGACTGCTTTTTGCAGTCGTCATCACGACTGTGGGATTGCTGAGCCTCGCAGCGTTCGGGGTGGATGCCTGGCATTCGGTGCTTCTTACACAGTTGCAGGTCTGGCGTGCACATTGGATTGCCCACCTGATGGCCATGGCGCTGGCGCCGTGGTTGATTGCCAGACTTTGGCAACTTGGGGGGCTTTGGAAAGCAAGTTCCTGCGCCCTCGCACTTGCATTGCTCAACTCGCATATCGGAACCTCTCACGGTGGCGCAACGCTGCTGCTTTGGGCGCTAACCTCGGCGGCGGCATGGCGCTTGCGCCACGTCTCGCGCACCACGATTGTTCTGTCATGCTCAACCATCCTGCTTTGCACCATAGGCCTGTCCGTCTACCAACTGGACGACTTGCTGCAACAACAGGCTTGGCAGTTTCCCGATGCCGGCTGGGGCGATCGATTCATCAAGTTTGCGGCCTTCCCAACGGTGGTCGCGCCGTGCTTTGCAGCCTTGCTGTTCGTGGCAAGCAGGCGGCAGTCAGGAGCACTGCTCGCGGCAAGCGCCAGCGCTTTGCTGGTACTCGCATCGTTGATGAGCTGGGATCAAAGGCCCGACCTCGTGAGGGCCGTTGAATCACCTCCGACGTCCGTCCATCCCTTCAACGCGCACATCCCCATACAAGCAACCGTCTACTGGCCAAACCAACTGGTTCCGGTGTGGGGACTGCTTGAGCGATCCAGCCATTACTCCCAGCAGCAAGGGGCGGGCGTGCTATTCAACCGAGATACCGCGTTGATATACGGACCTCGCCGGGAGGCATATCGTTTGATCGACGAGGATCGCAAGAAATGCAGGACTGGTGCCGTGCTAGGCAGGGATCGTGTCGCTCTCTCTTACTGCGACATGCCCACGGAACAACGACTGGTGACCCTGTGCCTTCAACCAGACGCACCCGATTTTCTTGTCCTCATGAATCGACTCAAGCCGCAGCCTCTTGCCACTTGGCAACCGCCAGCTCAACGGGACCTGCCGCAAACCTACGTGCTCTACACCTGCTCTCAGCTGACTGCTCACCAAGCCTGACATGCCCCCGACATTGCGAGAGCTTCTGATCTATTCAGTGGCCAGTGCTGCGGCGCTGGTGCTGGACACCTCGGTGTTCACATTGAGCTTGCACGCGGGCATCAATGTGCCCATCTCCGCGTGCCTGGGGTTCAGTCTGGGCCTCATGTTGGTCTACACCCTCAGTACACGGCATGCATTTACCCAGCATCGCCTTAGCAACCGCAGCAACGAGTTCTGGTTGTTTGCAATGATCGGCATGGCAGGCCTGCTGCTGACCGAAGTGCTGCTGTGGTTCCTGGTCCAGCGGCTCGGACTTTTTCCGTTGCCGGCGAAGCTCGCCACGGCTTGCGTCGTCTTCTTGTTCAACTTCGTAACGCGCAAGGCATTGTTGTTCACGGCCCGCGGTGCGGCATTCAGCGCGCCGCAATGACACAGCCTCGCACCCTCATCATCGGCGCCGGCCCCGCGGGCCTCACCGCAGGCCTGGAGCTGCTGCGCGCTGGCTACCCCCAGGTCACCATCCTCGAAGCCACCGACGCCATCGGCGGAATTTCCAAGACGGTCAACTACAAGGGCAACCGCATCGACATCGGCGGGCACCGCTTCTTCTCCAAGTCCGACTGGGTGATGGATTGGTGGCGCGACGTGCTGCCGGTGGCCAGGCCTGAAAACGGCGGCGATGCACTGCTGGCCTACCAGGGCCAGCAGCGCCTGCTGGGCAGCCACCAGGCCACGGCTAGCGAAGCGGACGAAACGGTGATGCTGATCCGCAGCCGCCAGTCGCGCATCTATTTCGGCGGCAAGTTCTTCGACTACCCGCTCAAGCCCGGCATGGGGCTGGTGCGCAACATGGGCCTGGCGCGCTGCCTGCAGTTCGCCGGCAGCTACATGGCCGCCGCAGCCCGCCCGATCCGGCCTGAAAAGACGCTGGAAGACTTCTTCATCAACCGCTTCGGGCGTCAGCTCTATCTGCAGTTCTTCAAGGACTACACCGAGAAGGTCTGGGGCGTGCCCTGCCGCGACATCAGCGCCGACTGGGGTGCACAGCGCATCAAGAGCCTGTCCATCGGCAGCGCCGCCAAGCAGGCGCTCAAGAAGATCGTCACCGGCACCACCGACACCCAGCACACCTCGCTGATCGAGAGCTTCCTCTACCCCAAGTACGGCCCCGGCCAGATGTGGGAAACGGCTGCGGCCGAGTTCGAGCGCTGCGGTGGCCGGCTGCTGCGCGGCTGGACGGTCGACGAGATTCACCGCCAGGACAGCAAGGTCGAGCGTGTCGTCGCCCGCGACGCAGCCGGCGAACATCAAAGCTTCGACGCCAGTGCGGTCGTCTCGACCATGCCCATCCGCGAACTCGCCCAGGCCCTGCGCCCTGCGCCCGATGCGCCGGCCCTGGCCATCGCTTCTGGCCTCGAGTACCGCGACTTCATCACCGTCGGCTTGCTCTACCGCCGCATGAGCCCCAAGGTAGCAGGCAAGGCACGCCATGTGAGCGACAACTGGATCTATATCCAAGAGCCTGGCGTCAAGGTCGGCCGCGTGCAGGTCTTCAACAACTGGAGCCCCTATATGGTGGCCGACCCGGAAACCGTCTGGCTCGGCCTGGAGTTCTTCGCCCGCGATGACGATTCGCTGTGGGCCATGAGCGAGGAGGCCCTCAAGGCGCTGGCCGTGCGCGAGATGCAGCTACTGGGCCTGGCCGACGAGGCCGAACTGCTGGACGCCACCGTGCTGCGCCAGCCGAAGGCCTATCCAGGCTATTTCGGCGCCGCCTTCCAGCGCTTCGATGAACTGCGTGGCTGGCTGGACGGGCTGGACAACCTCTACCTGTGCGGCCGCAACGGCATGCACCGCTACAACAACCAGGACCACTCCATGCTGTCCGCGCGCCTGGCCGCGCAGGCCATCCTCAACGGCGGCGCCTGCCGCGATGCGATCTGGGCCGTCAACATCGACGACGACTATCACGAGGAAGCGCCGACGAAGAACTGAGGCTGGCCCATGCCATCATCCGCGCCCATGTCGTCCCAGAGCACCCCCTTCGCTGAGGCCCCCGCCACGCCACTCGGCCTCGTTCTCGCCGCCGCCCTGCCACCGCTGCTGGCCTTCAACCAGACGCCCGCAGCCACGCTTTACAACCAGTTGCTGGCGCTTGCCGGCTGGGGTCTGGTCCTGGTGCTGTGGGCTCCTGCCACGCCAGGCTGGCGCGCCGGGCTGAAAAGCCCCGCTGCCATGGCGCTGGCGCTGCTGCTGGCCGCGCCGATGAGCTCCGTCGTGTGGCGTGCCCTGCCGCTGTCGCTGGGCCTGGGCGCCACGGCCATCATCGGTGCCGGCCTGGCCGTACTGCTGGTGGCGCAAGGGCTGTCGACCCAGTCCCGCCAACTCGCCGCCGAAGCCTTCTGCTGGGGACTGCTGATCACGGGTCTGTTGACGGTCGCAGTCTGCATCGTGCAGGTCTTCCTCCCGGCGGGCGCCGACGGCAACTTCATCGCTCGTTCAGGCGTGGTGGGCAGCGCGGTAGGCAATCTGCGCCAGCCCAACCACCTGGCCAGCCTGATGATGTGGTCGTCCATCGCTGCCGTCTTCATCACGGAAAAGCGCGGCTGGCGGCCGGCGCTGGCGCCACTGCTGTTTGCCTTTGTCTTCACCATCGTGCTCAGCGCCTCTCGCACCGGCTATGTCGGCATCGCGCTGCTGGCCTTATGGGGCGTGGTGGATCGCAGCCTTTCGCGCAGCGCAAGGCTGTGTCTGCTGGCCACGCCGTTGATGCTGGGCGTCAGCTGGTGGGGCATGTCGTTGTGGTCGGCCGAAAGCGGCCATGCCTTCCGCGCCGCTTCGCGGCTGTCGGAGGGTGCCGGCTCGCCGTCGCGGCTGGCCATCCTGCGCGACGCCTGGGCGCTGACAACGGCCAACCCGCTGCTGGGTGTTGGCTGGGGGGAGTTCAACTTCGCATGGAGCCTGACGCCATTCCCGGACCGCCCCATCGCCTTCTTCGACCACACGCACAACATCGCGTCGCAGCTCGCCGTCGAGCTGGGCCTGCCCTGGGCCGGCGCGGTGCTGCTGCTGCTGGCCTGGGCGCTGTGGAAGGCGTGGCGCAGCCCCTCCGAGAAGGCAGAAGACACGCCGCTGCGCCGCATGGCACTGATGATCGTGCTGACCATCGCCTTGCACAGCCTGGTCGAGTACCCGCTCTGGTACGCCTATTTCCTGCTGCCGGCCTGCTTTGCACTTGGCCTCGCTCTCCCTGCCGAAGCGCCGGCCAAGCCGGCGGGCGCCACGCCCTGGCGGATGATCGGCGGCCTGCTGATCGCCGGCAGCGCCTTCGCGGTGTGGGACTACCAGCGCGTCGTCGCCATCTACATGCCCAGCGAGGATGCCATGCCGCTGGGCGCTCGCATCGCCGATGGCCAGCGCTCGCTGTTCTTCAGCCACCAGGCGGACTACGCGGCCGCCACCAGCCAACCCCCCGGGCCGTTCGCGCTGGAGGCTGCACGCCGCACGGCCTTCAACCTCATTGACGCACGACTGCTGATGCACTGGTCGCAGTCGCTGGAAAAGACCGGCGACGTGCAAGGCGCGCGCTTCCTTGCCGACCGCCTGCGTGAGTTCCGCAACCCGACCGGGGACAACTGGTTCGCCGCCTGCGAGAACACGGCCTCGGCACCCGCCATGTCGCAATGCCTGCCGGCTTCAGCCGTCATCGATTGGCGGACACTGCGTTGAGAGACAAGGGGCCCGTGACCTTTGCGTCAGGCGATCGCGCCATCCGTTGCTTGGTTGTCGCGACATTGACGCTGGCATGTGCCGCACCGGTCATTACCCGGCTGTCGCGCATGGAGGGCATGCCGTTCGAGAGCTATCCCATCTACGAGCGGCTGTTTGCCTTCAATGACGTCTGGCAGTCACTGGCGATGCTCGCTGCACTGGCGGTGGCGCTGGCCTCGCAGCCGCTGCGCGAGATGGCATCGCGTTTGGCGGCGTGGATGAGTGAACGCCCGGTGCGGACCTCGCTGCTGTGTTTTCTTGGTCTGGCCTTGGGCGCCCAGTTGGTCTATCGAGCCCATCCGCTGTCGATGGACGAGTACGTGCCCTGGATGCAGGCCCACGCGCTGGCCAAAGGACAGGGTGCGCTGCACTACCCACCAGCGCTGCTTGATGCCATCGTGCCGCTGGAGTTCCAGGGTTCCTTCGTTCTCGTCGACCACGCCAGCGGCGCTGCCACATCGGTCTACTGGCCTGGTTTGGCTTTGCTGTTGACGCCGCTGGTGGCACTTGACCTCGGCTGGTGCCTGAATCCCGCCTTCGGCGCATTGACCCTGCTGCTGCTGCACCATCTCGCCCGTGATGCAGCCGGTGATGCACGAGCCGGTGGCTGGGCAATGTTGACAGCCTTGGCCTCGCCACAGTTCGTCGTGAACGCGATGTCCTGGTATGCGATGCCGGGCGAGCTGGCGCTGAATCTGCTTTTCCTGTGGTTGTTGTTGCAGCCACGACGTCGCGCCGCCTTCGCCGCAGGGTTCGTTGGCGGTTTGTGCCTGGTCATGCACAACCCCGTGCCGCATGCCTTGATGGCTGCACCCTGTCTTGTCTGGCTGGCTATGGACCGCAGCCGCTGGACGCGGCTGCTAGGGGTACTGGTGGGCTATTTGCCGCTGGGGGTAGGCCTGGGCCTGGGTTGGTGGCTGCTGAAGTCAGGCTTCGGCGACATCGTGACACACGCCGCAGCGCCCCACGGGCTGCTGGAAGTTTTCGGCCGCGTCCTCGTCTGGCCCGATTCGACGCTGCTAACAGCACGTTGGCAGGCCATCTGGAAGATGTGGATCTGGGCCAGTCCGGGCCTGCTGTTGCTGCCACTGATGCCACGGGCACGCCCGCTCGCGGAGCGCCTGCTACTCGTTGCCTTCGTGCTGACCTTCGCCTTCTATCTGTTCGTGCGCTTCGATCAGGGCCACGGCTGGGGCTTTCGCTACATGCATCCGGTCTGGGGTGCGCTGCCCGTTGCGGCCGGCCTATGGCTACTCGGCGCGCAGGGCTGGGCCCGGCAATGGGGGACGGCCACGCTCGCTGCCGGCCTTTTGGCGATGCCGGTCTTCCTGTGGCAGACCCAAGCCAGCATCGACCGGGCGCTGTCCTTTCGCATCGCGCCCGAAGGTCCCGGCGACTGGGTGGTGTTTGTTTCACAGACGACGGGCCGATACCGCGGCGACCTGGTGCAGAACGCCGACAGCCCCGCGCCGCGCCTGACGCTGATCAGCCGGGGCGAGCGTGCAGATCGCACGCTGATGGCACGACATTTCCCCGACGCAGTCGAAGTGATGCAAGACTCTCGCGGCTCGGCCTGGCGCCTGCCGGCAGGCCGGCTTTCGGGCGCTAACGCGCCCTAGCCTGTTCAGGGCCGAATGACGACTTCAATCTGTCTCAATCCGACGCTTTGCCACATGAACCCAGCGCAGGTGGTGCGCCATGCTGAGGACGCCATTCATGACTTCCAACTCCACGCATCCTTCTAACGCGAGAGGTCTGATTGACCGGCTCAGCACCAGCGCATACCGCCGCAGCATCCTGGACGGCATCACCGCAGCACTCAAGGATTCTTCACCGGTGAACCAGGCGCTCGACTTCGGGGCGGGCGACGGCTTCTTCGCTGCGAACCTGCCACAGCTGACCGCCATCGAGCAGGTGACGCCGATCGACGTGGTCGAGCGCATCTCCAGCTGGGTGAAGCCAATGCTCTACGACGGCGGCAGGCTGCCATTCGACGATCGCAGCTTCGATCTCTGCTACGCCATCGACGTGTTGCATCACTGCCCGGATCCGCTTGCCGCGCTGGCCGAGATGATGCGTTGCACGCGGCGCTACCTGCTCATCAAGGACCACAACCACAACGGGCCGCTGGGTCGGGTCGTGCTGGCCGTACTCGACGAGTTGGGCAACCGCCGGTTCGGCATCCCCTCTCCGCAGCACTATCAGCAGCGCTGGGCCTGGGTGGACTGGATAGAGTCCCAAGGCTTCGTGCGCCGGCACTGGTCTCACCCAATGGCCTGCCACCGCGGCGTGCTGGCGTCGACAAACTCGCTGCAGTTTCTCGGGCTATGGGCCCGCCAGCATGACTGAGCTCAGGCTGCACCCCAAGCTCGGCCGTCACGCAGTCGTCGGAGCGGGCTGCGCGCTTCTCAGCATTGGCCTCGTTCACATCGGCACTGCCGTGTTGCACTGGCAATACCTCGCGGCGGCGTGGCTGACTTGCTTCACCACGATTCCGATCAGCTACTTCCTGCACCGCCGCTACACCTTCAGCGTGGCCAATCGTGCCGGTTGGGCCGAGTTCGGCCGGTTTCTCGGCCAGCAGTTCCTGCAGTTTTGTGCGGGTCTGGTGCTGCTGGCGATCGGCGTCGAATGGCTCGATCTGAATCCGACACTGGCCATGGTCGCCGCGACTGCTGTCCTTTGGCTGTTTTCATTTCTTGTCCAATCGCGCTGGGTATTCCGCGCTGAGTTGCAGGCCAGACGCTGATGAGTGCCTTGCGCGTATTGCAGATCAGCGCGTTTTTTCCCGCGCATGGCGGTGGTATCGAGATAGTGGCCGGCGCACTCGCGACCAGGCTGCCCAACGCTGGTGTCGAAGTGCACTGGATGGCCGGTGGCCCGCGCGAGGAATGGCCCGACAGGTGGCCGGGTGCGACATTGGATTGCGAGCCGGCATGGGACCCGCTCGGGCGGCGTCTTGGCCTACCCTTCCCCATTTGGGGGGCCGCCAGTTTCGGGCGGCTGTGGCGGCGCGTCGGCCAACATGATGTCGTGCACGTGCACGACTTTCTCTACCTGCCGACGCTGGCCGCGATGCTGTTCGCGGCGCTGCGACGCAGGCCCGTCGTGTTGACCCAGCATATCGGCTCGATTCCCTACCGCTCGCGCTTTGCGCGCGGCCTGCTGACGCTGCTGAACCGCAGCCTTGGCGCCTTCGTGTTGCGCAGGGTGGCGCAAGTCGTGTTCGTTGGACTGCCGGTGCAGCACCACTTTGAGCGCTTCGTACACTTTCGTCGCGCACCACGCTTGATTCCAAACGGCGTGGACCATGCCCTCTTCTACCCTCGCCTGGCCGCGTCGGAAGGGCCGCTGCGCATGCTGTTCGTTGGCCGCTTCGTCGAGAAAAAGGGCCTGCCCTTGTTGCGACAATGCCTCGATCTGCCAGGCGCCTCGTGGACCTTTGTCGGCGATGGCCCACTGGCGCCGCAAGGCGGCCCCCGAGTACAGCTGACCGGCCGCCTGAATGCCGGCCAAGTGGCCCAACAGTTGCGTGAAGCCGACCTGCTGGTGTTGCCGAGCACCGGCGAAGGCTTCCCACTGGTCGTACAGGAGGCGCTGGCCAGCGGAACGCCGGTCCTCGTCAGCACCGAAGTGTTTGAGGCTTTTCCCGGCGTGGATGAAGGCTGCGTCTTCCACGTTGAGCTGCGCAACGGCGCGCCGGAGCGCGCATTGCGCGAGCGCCTGAGCCAACTGCTGGCGCAGCCCGAGCGCCTGAGGAAGGCCCGCGTTGCGGCGGTCGAGCTGTCGCGCCAGTGGGATTGGGACACCACCGTGCAGCGCTATGTCGACCTGTATCACGGCCTCGCCCGGCCCGCTGCGAAACCCACGACGTCTTCATGAGCGCTCCCCTCGAACTGACCATCCTCATGCCTTGCCTGAACGAGGCGCTGACCGTGGGCCAATGCGTACGACAGGCGCGCGCCTTCCTCGCGGCAAGTGGCATTCAGGGTGAGGTCGTGGTGGCAGACAACGGCTCCAGCGACGGCAGTCGCGAGTTGGCCGAGGCCGAGGGTGCGCGGGTCGTGGCCGTGCCTGAGCGCGGCTATGGCGCGGCGCTGCAGAGCGGCATCGCAGCCGCGCAAGGGCGCTTTGTCATCATGGGCGACTCAGACTGCAGCTACGACTTCTCGCGCCTGGACGCCTTCGTCGCCGCGCTGCGCAGTGGTCAGCAGCTGGTCATGGGCAACCGCTTTTCTGGTGGCATCGCGCCAGGCGCCATGCCCAGGCTGCACCGCTACCTTGGCAACCCGGTGCTCAGCTTCATCGGGCGCCTCTTCTTCAGAAGCCCGGTGCGCGATTTCCACTGCGGCCTGCGCGGCTTCGACCGCATTGCGATGTTGCGCCTCGGATTGCAGTCGCCCGGAATGGAATTCGCCAGCGAGATGGTCGTCAAGGCAACATTGCACGGACTGCACATTGCCGAAGTGCCGACAACGCTCTCCCCCGACGGCCGCGATCGGCCGCCTCACCTGCGAAGTTGGCGCGATGGCTGGCGCCATCTGCGTTTTCTGCTACTGCACGCGCCGGCGTGGCTCTTCATGTACCCCGGCCTCGCGCTATTCCTGCTGGGTACTGCGGCAAGCGTCGCACTTGGCATCGGCCCGGTGCCACTTGGCTTCGCAACCCTGGATGTGCACAGCATGCTGTATGCAGCGGCATTTGCGTGCCTCGGCCTGCAAATGCTGCTGTTTGCCGGGACCTGCTCATTGCATGCAGTGCGCATAGGCGTATTGCCCCAGTTGCCAAAGGGCCTCGGCTGGGTTCATCGAGTTCAGCTGGAGTCCGCCCTGCTGCTGGCACTGGCGCTATTTCTCGTCGGGCTCGGGTTTGCGTGCGCGAGCGTTTGGCTGTGGTGGCACCAATCGCGCTTCGGAGCTGCCAACCCGGCGCAGCTGATGCGCGCCGTCATCCCCGGCGCCACTTTCATTCTCGCCGCCGGCCAGATAGCGATGAGCGCCTTCATGTTCGAGTTCATCCGCATGGCGCCGCAGCGCCCGAGTCAAGGCTGAGCCCAGTCGCCGCTCTTGCCGCCCTGCTTCTGCAGCACCCGCACGTTGCCGATGACCATGCCGCGGTCCGCGGCCTTGCACATGTCGTAGATGGTCAGCAGGCCGACCTGCACGGCGCACAGCGCCTCCATCTCGACGCCGGTGCGGCCCAGCGTCTCGACCTGGGCGCGGCACAGCACGCGGCCGCCGGCTTCGTCCAGATCGAAGTCCACCGCAACGCGAGTGATCGGCAGCGGGTGACACAGTGGCACAAGGTCGGCGCAGCGCTTTGCGCCCTGGATCGCCGCGATGCGTGCCACGCCCAGCACATCGCCCTTCTTGGCCGTGCCGCTGGCGATCAATGCAAAGGTCGTCGGCTGCATGCGGATCTCGCCGGCCGCAACGGCGACACGGTGGGTCTCGGCCTTGGCCGACACATCGACCATGTGCGCCTGGCCCTGGGCGTCGAAGTGAGTCAGCGGGGTCGACATACCAAGAAACATTCAGGAAACCGAGTTGCAGGCATCATAGACAGCCGGCTCCCGCCGGCCGGAGTCTCTGTTCGATGAAGAAGTCACCCGCCTCCCGCGCCCTGCTGACCCTGCTTGCGGCCGCCTGCCTCATCACCACCAGCCCGATCCGGGCCCAGGTCAACCTGCCCGCCCTGGGTGACTCGGTCTCGCAGGATCTCGATGTCGTGGCCGAGCGGCAGCTCGGCGAGCGCTACATGCGCATGATCCGCATCGACCCCGCGTGCGTGCAGGACCCCATCCTGCAGGAGTACATGGCCGGCATCTTCGAACCGCTGGTGGCCGCGTCGCGCAAACTCGGCCATATCGGCGAAGACATCCAGACCCGCTTCGCCTGGGAAAGCTTCCTCGTCGAGGACAAGAGCGTCAACGCCTTTGCGCTGCCGGGCGGCTTCGTTGGTACCCACCTGGGGCTCATCGCGATGACGGTGTCACGCGACGAGCTGGCCTCGGTGCTGGCGCACGAGATCTCGCACGTGACGCAGCGCCACATCGCGCGACGCATTGCCGGTGACTCCAAGAACAGCATGGTCGCCATCGCGGGCCTGCTGCTGGGCGTGCTGGCCGCGTCGCGCGGCAACATCGACCTGGCCAATGCCGGCATCGTCGGCGGCCAGGCGGCGGCCACGCAGTTGTCGCTGAACTTCTCGCGCGACATGGAGCGCGAGGCCGACCGCGTCGGCTTCAACGTGCTCGTCGAGGCCGGTTTCGCGGGCAGCGGCATGGTCAGCATGTTCGAGCGCATGGAGCAGGCTTATCACCTGATGGACAACGGCGCCTTCCCCTACCTGCGCTCCCATCCGCTGACGAGTGAGCGCATCGGCGACGCACGCACGCGCCTGGCCCTCGAACCGTTCGCGCGCCCGCGGGGCCTCGCCGAGCATGCGCTGATGGCAGCGCGTTCGCGTGTGCTGATGGACCCCCGCGTCGAGGCCTGGAAGGTACTGGAGAACTACGACGCCGGCGCCCGCAACATCCGCGAGAGCGGCGGCTACGAACAGCTCGGGGCGCGCTATGCCGCGGCGCTGGCGTCCATCAAGCTGCGCAACTTCGACCGCGCAGAGGCCACGCTGCGCAGTGCGGAGGTGACGTTGCAGCTCGTCAACCCCAGCCCCGCCGAGACGGTGGCCGCCAGGCGGCAACTGACCTATCTGCGTGCCGAGCTCGCGCAGGCCCGCGGCCGCCCGATGGAGGGCACCGCCGCGCTGGACACGCTGTCAGGCGAGAAATCCCGCCCCATGCTGATGCAGCGCGTGGGCCTGGCGCTGGCGGCCGGCCCGGGGTCGCCAGCCCTGCGCGAGGCCGCGGATGCACTGCAGACCCATGTCAGCCTGGAGCCGCGGGACTCCCTGGCCTGGGCCCAGCTCGCACTGATCTGGCAGAAGCTGGGCCAGCCGCTGCGGGCCGTGCGGGCCCAGGCCGAGGTGCATGCCGCCGCCGGCGACTTGAACGGTGCCATCGACCGCATGCGCTCAGGCCTGCGCCAGTCACGCGGGCCGGATGCCGACCAGGTCGAAGCCTCCGTCATCGACGCCCGGCTGCGCGCCCTGGTCTATGAGCGCCAGTCGCTCCTGGGCGAGATGTACCGCGGCCGCTACATCCCGCCGGACGTCGAACTGCCAAATTAAGCGGCCTGCAAACGCTGCTCTTCCTGGTACAGCGCGAACTCCTCGCGCAGCGCCCGTGCCACCGCCTCGCGCTGGCCGATGCGGCGGTGATAGGCCTTGACCGCGGGCCATCCGCCCAAGTCCACGCCGGCATAGGGCGCCCAGTTCAATACGACGGCGAGGTAGATGTCGGCGATGCCATAGCTGCCCTCCAGGTATTCGTGCTGCTGCAGATGCGCTTGCAGGACGCCCAGGCGCAGCGCCGCCTTTTCCATCGAATAGGCCTTCACGTCGGCGCCGGCCTTGGGATCGAGCAGCGGCACGAAGACGGCCTTGTGCAGTTCGGTGCCGATGAAGCCCAGCCATTGCCGCACACGGGCGCGCGCATCGGCTTCGGCGGGCAGCAGGCCGGCCGCCGGGAAGGCCTCGGCCAGATATTGCAGCACCGCGGCGTTCTCGTTCAACAGCCAGCCCTCGGGGGTGCGCAGCGCCGGCACCTGACCCATCGGGTTGACCTGCCAGTAGTCGCGCCCGTCCAGTGTGCGCTTGGCCTTGCCGTCCACCTGCGTGAAGCGCGCATCGGCACCCACTTCGTACAGCACGGTGCGGCTCGCCAGCGAACAGGCCATGGGGGAAAAGAACAGCTCCATCAAGATCTCCAACAGTGTTTTTGTACTGTATTGAATAGAATTCATTGTCGTCAATGAATTTCATGCGCCGTGGTACAAAAATCTGAAGATGAGGCCAAGCCACCCCCGCGCCCTCGCGGGCGGCCACGCAGCTTCGACACCGAGGCCACGCTCGCGCAGGCCACGCTGGCGTTCTGGCAGCGCGGCTATGCAGCGACGTCGTTGGATGACCTGAGCCATGCCACGGGCCTGAACCGGCCCAGCCTGTATGGCGCCTTCGGGGACAAGCACGCCCTCTATCTGCTGGCGCTGCGCCTGTATACCGAGCAATCCAATGCCGCCATCGCCGCGGCGTTGGCGGACCGTTCGCTACGCGATGGCCTGCTGCGCGTCTACGAGTTGGCGCTGCAGCTCTACTACCCGCCCGACGAGGCCGCGCGGGGTTGCCTGCTGATTGGCACGGCGGCCACCGAGGCGCCGCGGGACGAAGCCATTCGCCAGCAGCTCGGCGATTCGCTGCGCGGTTTCAACACCGCTTTCGAGGCGCGGCTGCAGCGGGCAGTCAACGAGGGCGAGCTGCCGCGCGGCACCGATGTCGCGATGCGCGCCCAGCTCGCATCGGCGGTGCTGCATTCGATGGCACTGCGCGCCCGCGCTGGCGATGCGCGCGAGGAACTGGCCGCCTTCGCGGCCGCGAGCCTGGACTTCGTCTGCCGCTGACGCGTCAGTGATCCATTTCGCGTTTGCGGCACCCGGAATTTGCGGGCCGAGCGCTGGGCCGCTCCCGAGCCAGCCCGCCTAGGGCGATGTGCTTGCCGGTCAATCCGGCAAGTATCGCCGTCCCCTGGGGGGACCGACTGGACTCGCCGGCGTTCAGCAAGGAGAGGCTGGGCGAGGGGCCCCGTCTCAGTCGCCAGGGAAGACGCGCTCGACGACGACGTCGATGACCATGCCGCACAGGCTGTAGATCAGCGAGCCGATCAGCGCGGCGGCAAAGCCCGTCACGGCCAGGCCATCCAGCACCGTGGCGGCCATCCAGAACATCAGCGCGTTGATGATGAAGAGGAAGAGGCCCAGGCTGAGCACCGTCACCGGCAGCGTCAACAGCACGAGGATGGGCCGCAGCAGCGTGTTCAGCAAGCCCAGTACGAAGGCCGCAATCAATGCAGACGTGAAGCTCTTGACGATGACGCCGGGGTAGAGGTGAGCCACCAGCAGCAGGGCGCCAGCGAGCAGCAGCCAACGAACGAGGATCTTGGTCATGGCCGCGAGCATATCGGGCCACCGCCAGAGCGGTGTCGCATGACTGCAGCATCGCGACGCCGCATCAAATAGGAATCGTTCGCATTCGTGTTAAGATTTTTTCATCGAACACGGTCCTGTCTCGCTCGTGAAGCCCGCCCTCGCCTTTGTTGCCTCCAATTCGGCCCTTCCCGCGCCGGTCGYCGTCCCATCGCGACCGGCGGTGGTGCTGCCGTTGCGAGTGCCGGAACCGCGGCTCAGCTTTGCCGAGATGGGGCGCCCGTCGCGCAGCCGGCGCCTGTTGCTGGTGGGCATCGCGGCGCTGCATCTGCTGGGGCTGTGGGGCCTGAGCCAGGTGCAGGATGTGCACCGCACGGTGGCACGCCTGGCACCCGTCGTCGTGCGCCTGGTGGCACCGGCCGAACCGCCCAAGCCATTGCCACCGCCCCCAGTCGCGATGCCGGAGCTGAAGGCGCCGGCGCTGACGATGGTGGACCCGCCGTTGATCGCCGTCGCCGCCGCACCCGCACCCTCTCCTGTAGTCGCGGCCCTGCCGCCACCGCCGCCGGCGGTCATTCCGGTGCAGACGGCGCCAACGCCCGTCATTCCAATCACACCCCCACCGGCCCCCCAGATCAAGCAGATCCCCGCCAGTGCGGTGCGCTATCTGAAGGAGCCGCGCATGACGGTGCCGCTGATGTCCAAGCGGCTGCACGAGTCCGGCGTCGTGCACCTGCGCGTCATCGTCGACGTGCGCGGCCAGCCGCGTGAGATCACCCTGGCGAAGTCCTCGGGCTTCGCCCGCCTGGACGAGCAGGCGCTGCAGGACATGCGCAGTGCCCGCTTCGTGCCATACACCGAGAACGGGCAGCCCGTCGAGTGGGAGGTCATCGCGCCGATGTCCTACGAAGTCGACCGCTGACCCCACCTCCTTTCCCTGAGTAGCCATGCCGTGGGCGGCGCCTTGCGCCGCCGTGGGCAAAGCCATGCCCATTCAACACGATCCCTCGGAGAAATCCATGTCCCGCAAGAACAAATCGAACAAGTCGAAGACGCAGGCGCTGCTACCCCTGGGCGCGCTGGCCGCCGGCTTCGGCCTGGCCACGGCCACCCTGGCCCAGACCGCGCCCACACAGAAAGCGCCCGCCAAGGAAGAAAGCGTGCTGCCCACCGTGCGCGCCAAAGCCACTGCCGAGCCGCAAGGCAAGGACGGCTACCAGGCCACCGAGACGCGCATCGGCAAGGGCAAGCAGGACATCCGCGACATCCCGCAGTCCCTGACCATCGTCACCGAGAAGCTCATCGACGACCGCAACCTCGACAACGTCAAGGAAGTGCTGAAGAACACCGCCGGCATCACCTTCCAGGCGGCCGAAGGCGGCGAGGAAGACATCAAGATCCACGGCATCTCGCTGCAGAGCACCGGTGACATCTTCATCGACGGCATGCGCGACCCGGCCTTCTACGACCGCGACACCTTCTTCCTCGACAAGGTCGAGCTGCTGCGCGGCTCCGGTGCGCTGATGTTCGGCCGCGGCTCCAGCGGCGGCGCGGTCAACCAGGTCACCAAGCAGGCTGTGCTGGCCGACCAGAACGAGATCAACGTCGGCGCCTACAGCCACGGCGGCCTGCGCGTCACCGGCGACTTCAACAAGCGCAGCGGCGAGACGACGGCCTGGCGCATCGGCACCATGGTCAACCGCGCCGACAACGACGGCTCGGGCAACATGATCAACAAGGCCGGGCTGGCCGGCTCGGTGCGCACGGGCATTGGCGAAGACGACGAGTTCGCCCTCACGCTGTACGCCCTGGACAACAACAACGGCATGAACTACGGCATGCCGTGGATCAAGCCCACGCCGACCGCTCCGAGCAGCGCCACGACGCTGCTGCCGCTGGCACCAACCGCCTACTTCGGGCTGGCCAGCGACCGCAACAAGGGCACGGCCAACTACGTGATGGGCTCGCACACGCACCGCTTCAGCCCCAACGTCGAGCTGGTCACCAAGGCCCGCTATGCGTCCTACACGCGTGACCAGCGCGCCGGCACGGTGCGCTTCGCGGCTGCAGCCCTGCAGCCGGGCGGCATTGCCGCGTCACTGGCGACCTTCGGCCCCAACACCGTGCTGGCCCGCGGCACCCAGCTGAAGATCCAGGATCTGCAGACCATCACCGTGCAGAGCGACCTGAGCGCCAGGTTCAAGGCCGCCGGCATGGAGCACCATGTCATGACCGGCGTGGACTTCGCCCAGGAGAAGAAGCAGGTCTACAACGACAGCCCCGGCTTGACGGCAGCTCAGCGTGCGGCCTTCTACGCGGCGCTGGGCCTCACCAAGCCCAGCACGCTGGCCGGCACGCCCGACGATGGTGCCGGCATCGACGAGTCGCGCCGCCAACCTCTGAAGGCGAGCGAGTACACCTCCCGCTCTGCCGGCGCCTACGTGCAGGACATGGTGTCACTCACGCCGCACTGGAAGCTGCTCGCCGGCCTGCGCTACGACAAGCTCAAGGGCGACTACGACAACTTCAACTACAGCTACAACGCCACCGGCACGCCGGGCTACGACAAGATCGCTCGCTCAACGACCGACAGCTACCGGATGAACGTATCGGAGTGGAGCAAGCGCGCCGCCGTGCTGTTCCAGCCGAATGCCCAGCTGTCCTTCCACCTGATGGGCGCGACGTCCTTCAACACCTCGGGCGACACCTACTCGCTGAGCGCCACCAACGCCAACATCCCGCCCGAGAAGTCGGTGAACATCGAGCTGGGCGGCCAGTACGACAGCGCCGACGGCAGGCTGACGACGCGTTTCGGCATCTTCCGCGCCACCAAGCTGCACGAGCGCAATACCGACCCGCTGAGCAATCTGGTCGTGCTGTCCGGCAAGCGCCACGCCCAGGGCATCGACGTCGACATCACCGGCCGCATCACGCCGGAATGGGAAGTCTTCGGCACCTTCACCTGGATGCCGACGGCCATCATCGACGTCGGTGCCGAAGGCGCGGAAGGCGAGGGCACGCGCCCGTCGCTGACGCCGCGCTACTCCGGCAGCTTGTGGACGACCTACAAGATCACGCCGCAATGGCGCGTTGGCGGCGGCTTCAACGCTCGCAGCGGCCAGCAGCCCAACCGCAACCCCGGCTTCTACGCGCCCAAGTTCATCATCGGCAACCTGATGGCCGAATACACCGTCGTCGAGGACGCGCTGCTGTTCCGCCTCAACGTCGACAATGTGACCAACAAGCGCTACGCCGACACCCTCTACACGGGCCACTACATCCCGGGCAAGGGCCGCGTCGTCGCGCTGACGGGCACCTACAAGTTCTAACCTCCTCCCAAAAGGCCCGCGCCACGCCATGCTGCTGAAGATCCCCCAGATCCTCGACGCTGCCGGCGTGGCCCGGGCCCGCGAACTGCTGGCCATCGCTCCGTGGGCCGATGGCCGCAGCACTGCCGGCCGCCAGGCCGCGCAGGTCAAGAACAACGAACAGCTGCAGCCCCTGAGCGAGAAAGATCGCGAACAGCACCGCGAGCTGCAGACGCTGGTGTTGCAGGCGCTGGAGAAGCACCCGGTGTTCTTCTCCGCCACGCTCCCGAAGCGCGTGCTGCCGCCGCTGTTCAACCGCTATGCCGGTGCCAGCAATGCTTACGGCAGCCATGTCGACCAGGCCGTGCGCTATCTGCCCGGTGGGGTGCAGCGCGTGCGCACCGACATCTCCTGCACCCTGTTCCTCAGCGCACCGGCCGACTACGACGGTGGTGAGCTCGTCATCGAACACGCCTTCGGCGAGCAGCGCGTCAAGCTCGCCGAAGGCGACCTCGTCGTCTATCCCGGCAGCAGCGTGCACCGCGTCGAGCCCGTCACGCGCGGCGAGCGGCTGGCCAGCTTCTTCTGGATCGAGAGCATGGTGCGTGGCGACGAACAGCGCCGCCTGCTCTATGAGATGGACATGAGCCTGATGAAGCTGCGCGGCGAGCTGGGCGAAACGCCCGAACTGGTGCAGCTCACCGGCACGTATCACAACCTCTTGCGGATGTGGGCCGACACGTGACTGCGCCTCGCATCGAGTCGTTGCCGGACGGCCTCGCCAACCTGGCAGATTTCGAATCGCACGCCCAGACCCGCGTCGATGCCAAGGCCTGGGCCTATCTGAACGGCGGCGCGGCCGACGAGATCACGCTGCGCGCCAACCGCGCGGCCTGGGACGCCATCAAGCTGCAGCCCCGCGTGCTGCGCGACCTCTCCGGCGGCCACACGCGCGTGACGCTGCTCGGCCGCGAGCTGCGCCACCCCATCCTGCTGGCGCCCATCGCCTACCAGCGCCTTTTTCATGCCGACGGCGAGCTGGCCATCGCCCACGCCGCCGCCGCCCAGCAGGCCGGCCTCATCCTCAGCGCCCAGGCCAGCATGACGATGGAAGAGGTCGCCGCACCGATGCTGGCCGACCCGAGTGCCGGCCCGCTGTGGTTCCAGCTCTACTGGCGTGACGACCGCGACTTCATGCGTGCGCTGCTCCAGCGCATCGAAGCCACCGGCTACCAGGCCCTGGTGCTCACCGTTGATGCACCCGTGCACGGCGCGCGCGACCGTGAGCGCCGCATCGGCTTCAAGCTGCCCGATGACATCCGCGCGGTGAACCTCGGCGGCGTCAAGAAGCCGCTGAACCTGCAGCCCGGCCAGAGCGCGCTCTTCGACGGCCTGATGCCGCGCGCCGCCACCTGGCGTGAGATCGACTGGCTGCGCGCCGAGAGCCGGCTGCCGCTGCTGCTCAAGGGCGTCACGCACACCGACGATGCGCGTGAAGCCCTGGCCCGCGGCGTGACCGGCTTCATCGTCTCCAACCACGGCGGCCGCACGCTGGACACGCTGCCGCCCACCGCCGAACTGCTGCCACCGCTGCGGGCCGCCCTCGGGCCCGACGTGCCGCTGCTCGTCGACGGCGGCATCCGCCGCGGCACCGATGTGCTCAAGGCCATGGCCCTGGGTGCCAACGCCGTGCTGCTCGGCCGCCCCTACGTTCATGCCCTCGCCGCCAGCGGTGCGCTGGGCGTGGCGCATGCGCTGCGCCTGCTGCGCGACGAACTCGAGATCGCCATGGCGCTCTCCGGCTGCAAGACTCTCGCCGACGCCGGCCCGGCGCTGCTCTGGCCAGGCAACTCCCGTTGAAAGGCTCACCATGAAATTCCTCGCCTCCCTTCTCCTCGCTTTCACCGCCTCCGCCGCCTTCGCTCACGGCAACGTCTCCTGCCCCGCCGTGCCCAAGGAAGAGAAGAAGCCGCAGATGGAACTCCAGAAAAAACTCGAAGGCGAAGGCTGGAAGGTCCGCAAGGTCCAGAACTACAACGGCTGCTACGAGGTTTACGGCTTCGATGGCGCCGGCAAGAAGGCCGAGGCCTTCTTCAATCCCAAGACCTTCGAGCGCGTCTATCCGGAAGGCGAGCAGCCCGCCGAGAAGAAGTAGATCAGCATGCGCGTGCGCGTCTGGGACGGCCTTGTGCGCCTGCTGCACTGGACGCTGGCGGCCGCCGTCGCGACCGCGTGGATCAGCGGGCACTGGCCGCCCAGCCACTTCGACGCCTGGCACCACACTGCCGGCTATGTCGCGGGCGCGGCCGTGATGCTGCGGCTGGCCTGGGGCTTCGTTGGCCACGGCTATGCGCGCCTCGCCCAGTTCGTGCGCCGGCCGCGCACGGTGCTGGCCTATGCCCGCGCGATGCGCGCCGGGCGCGAGCGGCGCTACGTCGGCCATAACCCGCTGGGCGGATGGATGGTGCTGGCGCTGTGGTCCACGGCCGCCTTGCTGACGCTCAGTGGCTGGCTCTACACGACCGACTGGCTGTGGGGCTACGAATGGCTGTCGGACCTGCACGCGATGCTCGCCTGGCTCGTCGCGACCCTCGTGATCGGCCATCTCGGCGGCGTCCTTTTGACGAGTTGGCGGCATCGCGAGAACCTCGTCAGCGCCATGTTCAGCGGCATGAAGCGCGCGCCCGGCAGCGACGACATCGCCTGACTGCAAGGCCCGTGAAGGCCCAAGTGATGCGGCCTAGCGACAAGCAGGGCCTCAAAGGCCCGATTTCATGGGCCTTTGCGGGTCATCCCCTCTATGAAAGCCTTCTCTTCCCCTAGGGAGCGCAGTACCATCGCCGCCGCAGGGTGCTAGAGAGTATTGAAGGCTTACGCGGCCTTCACCCGGACCCGGCACATCAACAACCTTTGATGGAGTGAATCGACATGGCAACTGCGAAGAAGGCCGCGCCCGCGAAGAAGGCGGCGGCACCGGCTAAGAAGGCCGCACCGGCGAAGAAGGCAGCAGCGCCCGCAAAGGCGCCTGCAGCAAAGAAGGCAGCTCCGGCCAAAAAAGCCGCGGCACCTGCGAAGAAGGCAGCTCCGGCCAAAAAAGCCGCAGCACCCGCCAAGAAGCGCACGCCCAACGCCGCCTTCATGAAGGCCCTCACCCCCAGCGCCGCTCTTGCGGCCATCGTCGGCGCAGCTCCCCTGCCGCGCACCGATGTGACCAAGAAGGTCTGGGAATACATCAAGAAGAACAAGCTGCAGGATGAGCTGCAGAAGCGTGTCATCAACGCCGACGCCAAGCTGAAGGAAATCTTCGGCAAGGCCAAGGCCGACATGTTCGAGATGACCAAGCTGATCAACAGCCACCTGAAGTGAAGCGGCGCCGCGCAAGCGGCCTCGTCAACACAAGCCCGGTTCTGCCGGGCTTTTTTTCGTCCATATCAGCCGACCGTGGCACAGCGGGTTCACTGCTATTACAGCGGCGGGCCGACCCTAGCCCAGCAGCTTGTGCAAGCCGGCCTGAAGGATCGGCACGTCGATGGGTTTGAGCCAGTAGTCGTCGAAGCCCGCCGCGCGGGCGGCGCGTACGAGGGCACCCGGGTTGTCGGCCGAGAGCGCAACCCAGCGCGCGCTCAAAGCTGTGGCCAGGCTGGCGTCCGCGGCCACGCGTTCGCGCAACTCCAGGCCGGTCATGTCGGGCAGGTTCATGTCGACCAACACCAGCGCCGGCTGGCATTCGGCCAGGGCCGCCAGGGCCTCGGCGCCTGTCTCGACCATGCGCAGCTCCCAGCCCTGCAGCAGCCGGAACACCTCCTCCATCAGGATCAGGTGGATGCGGTCGTCTTCGACGTAGAGCACCAGCGGCGCGGCGCGATCGGGCATGGAGGGTTCGGGGGGACTGCGGGAGGCGGTCGGCACGATAGCAGCAATGGCGGGCCGGACCAGCAAGCGATGACGGGCAATCGTTTTCAGCCTTTTGCGTGATTTATCTCACCCGATGGCCACCCCCTCTTTGCGGGTCTTCAACGCGGATAAACCCTAGCCTTCCCTAATACTAGGGACATGCGCCCTGGTTCGGGCGCTTCCCTTTTGCGGGCCTTCCGATGTCCTTGATCGCCACCCTCGCCCTCGCCGTTTCCGCCGGCTCCACGCTGCCCCAGTGCAGTTGGGACCGCCCCGGCGCCAATCCATTCATGGGCGACGTGGTCGCGGCCGTCGATCGCTACCAGGACATCCCCACCGCGACGCGCGAGAAGCTCAAGGCCCGCATGAAGGCGCGCAGCTATGACGACATTGCCGTCATCGGGCGCGATGCCATCACAGGCAAGGCGAGCTACGCACCCGAGATTCGCGACATGCATTTCGGCCCCGGCGCCGTCTGCCGCACGGTGACGCGCAGCAAGTGGACGGCGACGACGCAGGAGCGCGGCCTCGTTTATTGCGAGGACGGCCAGTGCATCCTGGTACCCACCGTCTGCCGCAACGTCAGCCGCATCCGCCGCCTGGACAAGCCCAGCGCCGTGGCACCGGCCCACGCCAGCAACGTCGCCTCGTCGACTCGTGAGGGCGAAGAAACCGCGCCACTGGAATTCGAGGCCCCGGGCGCCGGCCCCGCAGCCGCAGCGCCGGACAGCTTTGCCACCGCATCCGGCGTGTCAGCGCTGTCGAGTTCGCCCGCTCAGGGCGGCAGCCTGCTGGCTGGCGGCGGCGCCAGCGGCCCTGCCAACGCCGGCGGTGGTGGGGCTCCCGGCCTCGTCAACCTCGGCATGCCCGCCCTGCCGCCCGGCACGATTCGCCCGGCCGACGGCCCCATTGATCTGCCCCACACGCCGGCCGTGCCCGAACCCGGCACCTGGGCCATGATTGCCCTGGGCCTGCTCGTCATCATCTTCCGCGCGCGCCAAAGGCGCCGTTGATCAGCGCCTGAGCAGCGGCGCCAGATAGCGCCCGGTGTGGCTGGCCTCACAGGCCGCCACGTCCTCGGGCGTGCCCGCCACCAGGAGCGTGCCGCCGCCGGCGCCGCCTTCCGGCCCCATGTCGATGAGCCAGTCGGCCGTCTTGATGACGTCCAGGTTGTGCTCGATGACGACGATGGTGTTGCCCGCGTCGCGCAGCTGGTGCAGCACCTTCATCAGCAGCGCGATGTCGGCGAAGTGCAGGCCGGTGGTCGGCTCGTCCAGGATGTAGAGAGTGCGCCCCGTGTCGCGCTTGGAGAGCTCCAGCGCCAGCTTGACGCGCTGGGCCTCGCCACCGGACAGCGTCGTCGCACTCTGGCCCAGCTTCACATAGCCCAGGCCCACGTCCAGCAGCGTCTGCAGCTTGCGCGCCAGCGCCGGCACGGCGTTGAACAGCTCGTAGGCGTCCTCCACCGTCATGTTCAGCACCTGGGTGATGTTCTTGCCCTTATAGAGCACCTCCAGCGTCTCGCGGTTGTAGCGCCGGCCCTGGCAGACGTCGCAGGGCACGTAGACGTCGGGCAGGAAGTGCATCTCCACCTTCAGCACGCCGTCACCCTGGCAGGCCTCGCAGCGGCCGCCGGCGACGTTGAAGCTGAAGCGCCCGGGACCGTAGCCGCGTTCGCGCGCCGTGTTCATCTCGGCAAACAGCTCGCGGATGGGCGTGAACAAGCCCGTGTAGGTGGCCGGGTTGGAGCGCGGCGTGCGGCCGATGGGTGACTGGTCGACGTTGATGACCTTGTCAAAGGCGTCCAGGCCCTCGATCTCGTCATAGGGCGCCGGGTCGGCGTGGCTGCTGTAGAGTTTCTTGGCGACGGCCGCGTACAGCGTGTCGTTGACCAGCGTGCTCTTGCCTGAACCCGACACACCGGTCACACAGGTGAACAGGCCCACCGGGATCTCGACCGTCACGCCCTTGAGGTTGTTGCCACGCGCATTGACGATGCGCAACCGGGACTCCTGCACGGGCTTGTGCCGCTCGGCGGGCACCTCGATGCGTGCCACGCCGCTGAGGTACTGGCCCGTCAAGGAATTCGGGTTGGCCGCCACCTGATCAGGCGTGCCCTGGGCCATGACCTGGCCGCCATGCACGCCGGCGCCGGGGCCGAGGTCCAACACCCAGTCGGCGGCGCGGATGGCGTCCTCGTCGTGCTCCACCACCAGCACCGAGTTGCCCAGGTCGCGCAGCCGCCGCAGCGTCGCGATCAACCGGTCGTTGTCGCGCTGGTGCAGGCCGATGCTGGGCTCGTCCAGCACATACATGACGCCCGTCAGGCCCGAGCCGATCTGGCTGGCCAGGCGGATGCGCTGGGCCTCGCCGCCGGACAGCGTCTCGGCGCTGCGGTCCAGGCTCAGGTAGTTCAGGCCGACGTCGTTGAGGAAACGCAGCCGCGACGCGATCTCGCGAATGACCTTGTCGCCGATCTCGGCCTTGTTGCCCTTGAGCTTGAGCGTCTCGAAATAGTCCAGGCACTCGCGCAGCGTCGAATGCTCGACCTCGAAGATTGGCCGGCCCTTGACGCCCGGCGGCGCGTCGGCCGGCTGCAGCACGACGTGGCGGGCCTCGCGGCGCAGGCGCGAGCCCTCGCAGGCCGTGCAGGGCTTGGCGGCCATGTAGCGGGCCAGGTCCTCGCGCACGGCGGCTGAATCGGTCTCCTTGTAGCGCCGCTGCAGGTTGGGCAGGATGCCCTCGAAGGGATGCTGGCGCTTGACCGAGCGCTTCTTGCCCGCGGCCGTCTCGGCCTGGTAGACGAAGCTGATGTCCTCGGTACCCGAGCCGCGCAGCAGCACCTCCTGGGCAGTGGGCGGCAGGCTGTCCCACGGCGCCTCGACGTCGAACTTGTAGTGCGCCGCCACCGACTCCAGCAGCGAGAAGGTGTAGGGGTTGCGCCGGTCCCAGCCCTTCACCGCGCCACTGGCCAGCGACAGCGTCGGGAAGGCGACGACCCGGTCGGCGTCGAAGACGGTGACCTGGCCCAGGCCCTCGCAGCTCGGGCAGGCGCCCACCGGCGAGTTGAAGGAGAACAGCCGCGGCTCCAGCTCCGGCAGCGAATAGGAACAAACCGGGCAGGCGAACTTGCTGGAGAACAGTGTCGTCTGCTCGCTGTCCATGTTCATCACCAGGGCCCGCCCGTCGGCCAGGCGCAGCGCCGCCTCGAAGCTCTCGGCCAGGCGCTGGCGCAGCGAATCCGCCGCGTCATGGCGCAGCTTGATGCGGTCGATGACGACGTCGATGTCGTGCTTCTCGGCCTTCTTCAGCGCCGGGATGTCGGGCGCCTCCACCGTGGCGCCGTCGACGCGAAAGCGCACATAACCCTGGGCCTGCAGGTCGGCGAACAGCTCGACGAACTCGCCCTTGCGGTCGCGCACCACCGGCGCCAGCAGCATCAGCTTGGCCTCGTCCGGCATGGCCAGCACGGCGTCCACCATCTGGCTGACCGACTGCGCCTCCAGCGGCAGGTCGTGGTCGGGGCAGAAGGGCGTGCCGGCGCGGGCATAGAGCAGGCGCAGATAGTCGTGGATCTCGGTGACCGTGCCGACGGTCGAGCGCGGGTTGTGCGACGTTGCCTTCTGTTCGATGGAGATCGCGGGGGACAGGCCCTCGATGATGTCCACGTCGGGCTTGTCCATCAGCTGCAGGAACTGCCGCGCGTAGCTGGACAGGCTCTCCACATAACGCCGCTGGCCCTCGGCATACAGCGTGTCGAAGGCGAGCGACGACTTGCCCGACCCGGACAGCCCCGTGATGACCACCAGCGCATGGCGCGGCAGGTCGACGTCGATGTTCTTCAGGTTGTGCGTGCGCGCACCGCGCACGCGGATGAATCGGGATTCAGGAGGCGCGGGCAAATCCGGGAGGGCCATGGCAGTTTTCACAAGCGAACCGGACATGATAGGCCGCCACAATCTGGCGCGTCCAAACCACGCTACCGCACATGAAGTACCGCCTCGCCGCTGCCCTGCTTGCAGCCGCCACCGCGCTGAGCGCCAGCACGGGCGTCAGTGCCGCAGAGCCGCCGTCCGCCGCCGCCTTCTTCAAACGCGCGGCGGTGCGCGCGCCCAAGCTCAGCCCCAGCGGCCGCTTTCTCGCCATCCAGGCCGCCGGCAAGGGTGACCGCATCTGGCTGGCCGTGCTGGACCTGCAGACCATGCAGCCGCCCAAATTCATCGCCGGCTTCAATGACGCTGACATCTCGACCCACCATTGGATCAGCGAGGACAGGCTGGTGTTCGACGTGTCCGACTCTCCGGACGGCACCACGCGCGTCAACGGCCAGGGCCTGTGGGCGGTCGACCGGGAAGGCGCCAACCTCCGCCAGCTGATCAAGACCGACAAGCCCTTCGTCACCACGGCGACGCTGATCAACGATCGGCGGCTGGACTTCAACTGGGTGCTGCACAGCGTGCCGCCGGGGCTGGACGGCGGCGAGGTCATCGTCCTGCGCCGGCCTTGGTCGAACGAACGCGAGGCCACGGGCGTGCAACTGGCGCGGCTGGACACCCGCACCGGGCTCACGCGCACGCTCAGCGCGGGCATGCCCGACCACACCAGGAATTGGCTGCTCGACTGGCGCGGCGAACCCCGCGTCATCGACACCGAGCACCAGGGCCGCAGCCAGCTGTTCAGCCGCGACGATGCGGGCCGCTGGCAGCCCTGGTACGACGACGACCCCCACGCGCGCAAGCACCCGTGGCCGATCTGGGCCGGGCCGGACGGCCTGATGCTGGGCGAACGCGGCTACGGCGGCTATGACGCCGTCTTCCGCGTCGACCCCAAGACCGGCAACGCGGACGGGGAACCGCTGATCTCCACGCCCGGCTACGACTTCGAAGGCCGCCTCGTCACCGAGCCCGGTACCGGCCGGCTGCTGGGCGTGCGCTTTGAAACCGACGCGCCCGGCACCGTGTGGCTGGACAAGACGATGAAGGCCGCCCAAGCCGACATCGACGCTCGCCTGCCTGGCAGCGTCAACCTGATCGAATGCCTGCGCTGCGTGCAAGCCAGCCACTTCATCGTCACCTCGCTGTCCGACGTGCGCCCGCCGCTGTACTACCTGTACGAGACGGCCGAGAAGCAGCTGCAGTCGCTGGCCGGCACCCGCACCGACCTGCCGGCCGCCGCCATGGGACAGCGCGACTACCACCGCATCAAGGCCCGCGACGGCCTGGAGCTGCCGGTGCTGGTCACGCAGCCGGCCGGCGGCGTCAAGGGCGCCACGCCTACCGTCGTGCTGGTGCATGGCGGGCCTTATGTCCGCGGCACCCACTGGTCATGGTCACCCTATGCCCAGTTCCTCGCCAGCCGCGGCTACCTCGTGCTGGAACCGGAATTCCGCGGCAGCACCGGCTACGGCTTCAAGCACTTCAAGGCCGGCTGGAAGCAATGGGGCCTGGCCATGCAGGACGACCTCGCCGACACCCTGGCCTGGGCCGTGAAACAGGGCTGGGCCGACCCCAAGCGCGCCTGCATCATGGGCGCCAGCTATGGCGGCTACGCCGCCATGATGGCCGCCGTCACGCAGCAGGACCTGTTCAAGTGCGCCGTCAACTGGGTGGGCGTGACCGACATCGGCCTGCTGAGCAGCATCAGCTGGAGCGACATGTCCGACGAGTGGAAGGATTACGGCATGAAGCGCCTCGTGGCCGACCCGGACAGCGACGCCGAGCAGATGCGCAAGACCTCGCCGCTGGCGCGCGCCAGCGAGATCCGCAWGCCGCTGCTGATGGCCTACGGCGGCGAGGACCGGCGCGTGCCGCTGAAGCACGGCACCGAGATGAAGGCCGCGCTGCGCGCCGACCAGCCGCTGGAATGGGTGGTCTACCCCGACGAAGGCCACGGCTGGTTCAACCTGAAGACCAACGAAGACTTCTGGGGGCGCGTCGAGCGCTTCCTGGCCAAGAACCTGGCGGCGAAGAACTAGCGGTTTGTCGCGGCCGCATGCAGCTCGCGGCCCGCGTCTGGCGATTCATCGCAGCGCCATGGCGGCGCCCGTGTCCAGTGACGAAACTGCTTCCATCGACACAGCAAACCCGCTGAACGAAACCCCAAGGAAGCATCATGAAAGCCACCGTCCTGATCCAAGCCGCCGCCGTCGCCGCCTTCGTGTTCACCGCCTTCGCCGCCAGCGCCGCCCCCCAAGAAGTCACCAAGCTGCCCCGCGTCGTCATCACCGGCAAGGCCACGCAGGAAGTCGCCCAACTGCCGCGCGTCGTCATCACCGGCTACGCCGTGCGTGAAGTCGCCCAGCTGCCGCGCGTGACCATCACCGGACACCGCGTCTGAGTCCCACATGAGGATTCAAATGACCCAGGAACACCGAGCCGAGTCGCCGGTGCAGCAGGCCGGCGGCCCAGGCTGTGCCGACGACTCGGCTTGGCGTGAAAAAATCACGCGTCTGTGAAAGACAATCCAGGCTTCTGATTGGAGCCTGCTTGTGAAAGAAGAGCTGCGCAAACGCCGGTCCTGGCTGGATGGCTTCATGGCTTATCCAGCACCGGCCGGCCTGAGCGAAACCGCACTGCGCGAGAACATCATCCTGCTCGACCAGGCGCTCTACACGCTGTGGGGCCTGGGCGACAACCTGATCTACGCCTGGACACCCGAGCCGCGCGGCCTGCGCGTGCTGGTCGCGCCGCACCAGATGCTGACCGAGTACACGCTGGGTGACGGCACCTCGCCGCTGACCGAGGTGACGCGGCGCACGCGGCTGCTGGACAACCTGCTGTCCAACCAGGAGCACCTCGAAAAGCAGGCCTTCGACAGCGTGGCCGCCGCGCTGAGTGTGGTGCCCAAGCTCATCGAGCTGCCCTTCAACCCCGAGCGGGGCCTGGGCCTGCCGCTGATCGCGGCCATCGCGGCGCGCTACGGCATCCGCCTCGTCGAGGACCGCGCCGTCATCCTGTTCGACGCGGTCGGCTTCTCGCTGCTGACGCCGCTGCAGCAGGTGGTGCAGCTCAACAGCCTGTCCTGCTCGGTCAACGCGGCCTACGCCAAGTTGCTGGACCGCGAGATCAACATCAACTTCGCCCGCACAACGACCGGCGACGGTTTCTACATCTGGAACCGCATGCGTGGCGTCGAGGCCAATGTCGAGCTGTACCAGCTGATGCAGTTCATCCTCGCCGACAACGCGCTGGCGCTCGAGCGCGCGACGCGCCCCGAGTCGGTGCCCAAGCTGCGCGCGTGCTTTCACGTCGGCTCGCACTACGAGTTCTACCAATCCGAAGGCCTCAACCCCACGTCCTTCAGCTATTTGGTCGGCCAGGTCACGATCGAGCTCGCCCGCATGATCGAGCGCGCCGAACCGGGCCAGATCCTGGTCGGCAAATTCAACACGCTGATGCACGACGAGGTCAACGGCGAGGACGTGCACATCGACAGCCTGGACTTCGTCGAGCGCACGCGGGCGCCGCTGCGCAGCCTCAATGGCCTGAAGCTCGCCGGCTCCGAGGTCGACGAGATCGCCTGCTACCTGACCGGCCGGCGCGACTCGACCGGGCTTTGGGGCATCAGCGAATACCACATGGCCGACAAGCACGGCTTGATCCACCGCGTCTACAACGCCAAGATCAACATCCATCGCCGCAACGGCGAGCCCATCTACCTCGGCCTGCGCGAGGAAGACCTGCCTCCCGACGCGCCGCGCACCGTGGCGGACACGGATTTCGTGCCGCTGCAAGGTTGACGACGGTCAACAGGCGACAAGAGCTAGAGCAGAGCCCCCAGAACGGCCTGTTCATGCGGTCAGCCCCGAAGCGCAACGGCTAGGATGACCAGCGCCGTGACCGAGTCCTCCGCGCCCTTCGCTGCCCCCCCTGCGCCTGTCGGCCAGCGCCGACTGCTAACCCTGCTGTTCGCCGACCTCAGCGGCTCCACTGCCATGGCCGAGTGGATGGAGGCCGAGCACTATGCGGCCATGCTCGGGGGCTTGCGCGCGCTGTACGAGCGCATCGTGCCCCACCACGGCGGCGTCATCGCCCGCATCCAGGGCGATGGCATGCTGGCCGTCTTCGGCCACCCCGACGTGCGCGAGGACGACGGCCGCCGCGCCACCGAGGCCGCGCTGGAACTGCACGCCGCCGTGCGCGAGCTGCTGCCGCCCGGCCCCCGCCCCGCCGACTTCCCCGGCCTGGCCCTGCACAGCGGCATCCACGCCGGCATCGTCCTCGTCAACGACGGCGACCAGATGCGTGGCCGCTTCGAGCTGCTCGGCAACGCACCCAATATCGCGGCCCGGCTGTCAGAGGCCGCCAAGCGTGACGAGATCATCGCCAGCGAGGAGAGCCTGGGCCTGCAGAGCCAGTTCTTCGACACCGGCCCGCGCTTCTCGCTGCAGCTGAGGGGCCGCGCGACGCCGCTGGCCGCCTACCGTGTGTTCGGCCGCGCGCCGGTGGGCCGGCGCTTCGAGGCCAGCATGCGCCGCGGCCTGGCCCCCTTCGTCGGCCGCGGCGGCGAGCTGGCAACCCTGGAGGCCACGCTCGCGCGCGCGCTGCAGGGCGGCACGCTTTGGCTGGGCATCCGCGCCGGCGCGGGCGTGGGCAAGACCCGGCTCACCGAGGAATTCCTGCGCCACGCCCAGGACCAGGCCGTCCAGATCCACCGCGGCTATTGCGAGAGCTACCTCAGCGCCGAGCCGCTGCAGCCCTTTTTGCAGATGCTGCGCGCCATGGACATGCATGACGGCGGCCTGCACGACGCACCGCCCGAACTCTTCGCCGCCCAGCACAGCCAACCCGGCCAGCGCGCCGACGCCCTGCTGACCCTGCTGCTCGCGCTGGCGCGGCGCATGCCCCAGCTCGTCTTCATCGACGACCTGCAATGGGCCGACGACGCCTCACTGCGCCTGCTGCACCGGCTGCGCGCCGCTGCCGATCGTGAGCGCCTGCCGCTGCTGCTGCTGACCGCCAGCCGACCGCAGCCCGCCTTGCCGGGGGCCAACGACGGCGATGCCGACCTCATCGAGTTGCCGCCGCTGACCGAGACCGAGGCCGCTCGCGCCGTGCAGCAGCTGCTGCCGCAGATCGACCCCTTCATCGCCGCCGAGGTGCAGCGCCACGCCGGCGGCAATCCCCTCTTCATCGAGGAGCTCTGCCACGCCGCGGCCGACACGGGTGAAGGCCTGGTCGCCGGGCCGAGCAGCTCGGCCTGGCTGGCCGCCCTCGTCGAATCCCGCGTCGGCCGCCTGCCGCCCGAGCAGGCCCAGCTGGTGCGCGTGGCGGCCGTCATCGGCAATGTCATCCCGTCCTGGCTGCTGCAGGCGTTGTCCGGCTGCGGGGAGCAGCACCCCGCCGTGCAGGCTTTGGCGGCCCAGGACTTCATCTTCCCGGACCAACGCCCCGGTCATCTGCGCTTCAAGCACGGCATCACGCGCGACGTCGTCTACGAGGCCACCGGCCTGCACCAACGCCAGGCCCTGCACCGGCGCATCAGCGTCGAACTGGCAGAACACGGTGGCCAGGACCTGCACGAACAGCTGGCCTATCACGACGCCGCCGCCAACGACTGGCCCGCCGCCGCCCACCACGCCGAAGCGGCCGGTGACCAGGCCCTGGCCGCCTCGGCGCTGGACCGGGCCAAGAAGCAGTTCCGCGCCGCCCTGGCCGCGCTGGAGTTTCTTCCCGACGGTGCGGAGCGCCGGCGCCGCTGGGTTGGCATCGCCCAGCGCCTGGGCATGGCCTGCGTCTTCGACGCCTCCCAGGACGACCTGCGCGTGCTCCGGCATGCCGCCACCCTGGCCAAGGCCGAAGCCGAGCCCGGCCTCATCGCCCGCACCGAATACTGGCTTTCCTATGTCGGCTACGCCCTGGGTGAGACGCGCGACAGCCTGCGCCATGCGCGCGCCGCCGTCGAGACGGCCCAGGACTGCGGCGACCATGCGCTGCTCGCGCAGTTGCCCGGCACGGTCGGCCAGCTGCAGGCCGCCGCGGCCGACTACGCCAACGCCCTGCCCATGCTGGACCTGGCCATCGCCCGCCAGCGGGCGCGCGCCCGCAAGAGCGCGGTCAACCAGATCGGCCTGTCCTTCTCGCTGTGCTGCCGCGCCTATGTGCTGGCCGACCAGGGCCATTTCGACCAGGCCCACGAGATCTTTGCCGAGGCCCTGACGCCCTTCGATGGCAGCGGCCATGCCGTCGAGGCCAGCATCCAGGGCTGGCGCGCCGCCGTGCTGCTGTGGCAGGGCCGCTGGGCCGAGGCGCGCGAGGCCGCCCTCGTTGCCCACCGCGTCGGCGCCCAGGTGCGCAGCATGTTCACCTGCGCCATGGGCCACGCGGCCGGCGCGTATGGCGCCTGGATGCAGGAGGCCGACCCGACCGCGCGCCAGCACATCCTGGACGCCACCGCCTGGCTGGCGCCGCGCGGCGGCGGCCTGTACAGCAGCTTCCAGCACGGCTGGCTGGCCGACATCCTGGCCACCCAGGGCGACGCCGGCGCGGCCCGCCACCACGTCGCGCTGGCCCTCAAGCGCGGCCGCCAGCATGACTGGATTGGCGGCGCCATGGCCTACCGCGCCGCCGCCCGGCTGGCAGCGCGCATGGGGGACAGCGAGCGCGCCAAACGCTATCTCGGCCTGGCCCGCGGCGCTGGCGAGCAGCGCAACTCGGCGCATGAAGCCGCCGTCACGGCGCTGCTGGAAGCCGAGCTGCGGCTGGACGACCGCTGGCAGACCGCACGGGACCGCGCCGGGCGGGAGTTCGAGCGCCTGGGCATGAGCGGCTTCCTGGAGCGGGCCCTCCAGCTCTGAGCGCAGCAAAGTCGCACTCATCGGCTACGTGAAACCACGTATCCATAAAAACAGAACGCTGTTTCATAGTTGCCTCGCGATGCGCGGCGATGCCGCACCGACCTGACGTCGCCGCGCCCCAGCGCGCGGATCGACCGGTAGTGACCTGACGTCGGCACCGGTTTTCTTCTCCCTTGCCCCGACAGCCTTCGTGGCGGCCGCTCCTCGGCCCCGACGACGGCCCGCTGCGCGCATCCGGACGGAAACCGCGCGCCCACACAACGACCGGAGACAAACAAACCATGATCACGAAGAAGCTCACACCCCCGCCCCTGCCCGTCATCCGCACCGCCGGCACGGCCCTGTCGCTGCTGCTGGCCGCCTCGGCCGCCCACGCGGTGGACTGGCCCTCGGGCTATTCCAAATGCGCCGACGAAGGCGAGACCTGCAAGGTCGGCACCAGCACGCGTGCCGTGTCCTATGGCATCAAGGACAAATGGGTCATCAAGAACCTCAGCGGCAACATCGCCTGCACGACGGCCACCTTCGGCTCCGACCCCAACCCCGGCATCACAAAGAAATGCGCCATCGGCCCGGTGGCGTCGCCGGCGCCAACACCTGCTCCAACCCCCGCACCAACACCGGCGCCTACACCTGCTCCCACGCCGGCCCCTTCACCCGCTCCGACGCCAGCACCCGCTCCGGCCGGCAGCAGTGACGGCTATGCCGGCACCGTGACCGGAGGTGGAACCAAGACGGCGGTGACGGTCAGCACCGCCGCGGCGATGCAGGCCGCCCTCAATGCCTATGACGGCAGCTCCGGCCTGGTGCTGCGCTACACCGGCACGTTCGACTTCGGCGCCATCCCTGACGCCTGCACGCAGTGGCAAAAGCCCGCCGGCGCCATCGTCGAGATCAAGAACAAGAACAACGTGACCATCGAAGGCGCCAACGGCTCGGCCGCCAACTTCGGCCTGGCCATCAAGGCCGCGGCGCAGAACATCATCATCCGCAACATGACCATCGGCCTGCTGCCGGGCTCCATCGACGCCATCGGCATCGAAGGCCAGAGCGGCGGCATCCCGGGCTACATCTGGATCGACCACAACACCCTGTTCAGCAGCCTGAAGGAATGCAGCGGCGCCGGCGACCTGGAGTTCGACGGCCTCGTCGACAACAAGGCCGGCGCCCACCACATCACCTACTCGTACAACCACATCCATGACCACCACAAGGTCGGCCTGATCGGCTCCAGCGACAGCGACGCCAGCGACCGCTTCATCACCTTCCACCACAACTACTACAAGGATGTGGGCTCGCGCCTGCCGCTGCAGCGCGCCGGCTATACCCATCTGTACAACAACCTGTACAGCGGCCTGCTGACCTCGGGCGCCAACATCCGCATGGGCGGCTACTCGCTGATCGAGGGCAACTGGTTCGAGAACTCGCAGAACCCGGTGACCTCGCGCGACAGCCCGTCCATCGGCTACTGGCAGCTGCGCGGCAACAACATCACCAGCCCGGCCGACTTCGCAACCTATGGCATCACCTGGGTGGCCAGCGGCTCGTCACCGTCGCGCGATGCGACGGACTGGGCCAGCACCGCGACCTTCCCGCTCGGCATTCCCTACGGCTACACGCTGCAGGCGCCGTCGTGCGTGAAGCAGAAGCTGCCGGCGGCGGCGGGGGCGGGGACGGGGTTGGCGAAGGTCAGCTGCTGATGGCGTGGCCGGTCGGCGCCCCACAAAGCGAGCCGACCGGCCACCCGCTACCGTCATCCCCAGGTCATGCTCCACTCGACTCGGACATGGGGCCTGAGCTGCAGCTCGCAGAACTTGATGCGCTCATCGTTGAACGCCACGCGCAGAACTTCCCTGCCTCCAGCCGATTCGATGTGCCAGGTATGGGCCATCACCGAACTGAACCGCAGCCGCAGCAAATCGCCCTGCCACCATTCGACAGCGAACTCCATGTCATCCGGTGCAACGGTAGCGACGACCCGGTCGTCCCCGCGCAGCGTCGCGAATCTGGCACCGTAGTACCAACCTTCGGCGTGAGTCCACTCGGGCTCCGTCTCGAAGAACACCACATAGTCAAGAAGCTCGAGCCGATCGGTCATCCATTCTCTCCACCCCCATCGCCACCACCGTCGGCGCTCCCGTAAACCGCAGCACCCCCGCATCCAGCACCGCCGCGATCACCCCCAGCATGACGCCCATGCCCATGCCATAACCCGAGCAGGCATGCGGCGAGCGGCCCTGGGGGTCGGCGCAATCGCCACCGAAGGCGACGTGGTGGCGCAGCGGGTCTTGCTGGGTGGCCGAGCCCAGGCCGACGACGACGACGCGGCCGAGATCAATGTGCACCGTGCCCAGCTGGTGCGCCATCTTTGCCTTGCGCCAGACCTGGAAGGGCGTGGGGCGCCGGGTCAGCGTCGCGACCATCGTCGGGCGCAGCCGGGCCACGGCCTCGGCGTAGGGGCGCATCTGGGTCTGCGGATCGGGCACGACTTCGTGCCACAGCGGCTGCAGCTCCCACAGCTTGCGCGTCTGCACCCAGGCGGCCAGCACGGTGATCAGGTTGGCATGCGTGGTGGGCGGAAAGCCCAGCATGATGCCGGCCAGCGTGCATGCGGGCAGGTCGGGCGTGGCGTCGGGCAGGGCTCTGGCGGCGGCGACGATCTTCTGCGCCAAAGGCGGCAGCACGGTGCCCGGCTCGGCCAGCCAGGCCTCGACGGCGGCCGTGAAGCGGCGGCCGGCGGCGCGGCCCTCGGCCTGCACCGCCTCGGTCGGGTAGGGGCCGAAGACATGGCGCGAGACCTTGAAGAGATCGCGCGGGCAACGCGCGGCCGCTCCTTGAGCCGGCGCCTCGGCATGGAACTCGGTGCCCCAGATGTGGCGCCCGTCGGGCTGGCCGAACCAGAGCTGGCAGAGCTTGGCCAGCACGCCCTCGCTCAAGCGCTCGAAGTCCAGCGGCGTGTCGGTGGGCAGGTCCTTGGGTTTCTGCGAAGCCGGAAAAGCGTTCAGCAGCCCATGGGCCTCTTCCTTCAGCTTCGCCAGGCCGGCCTTGGCGACCTGGTAGGCGGTGGCATAGCAATCAGCCTCGCTGAAGGCCTCGATGGCCGCATTGATGATGGGCGCCAGTGCTCGATGACCGCTGCTTTCGTCCTGACCCAGAAAGCCCAGGCCGATGGAGTCGTGCATGCGCTCGCCGTAGCCGCTGACGGAGTAGCGGTCGGGGGCGTTCCTCAGCACCTCGCAGACGCGCTCGGGCGCGCCCACCAGCACGCCATAGGCCGTGTCGACGACGCCACCAGGCTGGGCGCGCACCCAGGCCCAGGCGGCATCGCGGGTGTTGGTGTCTTCCAGCCAGAGTTGCATGGCCGCCTTGTCCTGCAGGTCGGGCACGCGCTCGGGCACCGGCGTGGGAGGCGGCAGCGGCAGAGGCAGCTCGGTCAGGCAAGGCAGGGATTTCAGCGCGGCGATGGAGGGCACGAAAAAGTACGCGCCCCATTGCAGCGTGACGAAGGGCTCGGGGCCGAGGTCGATCTCGTAGGGCTTGCCGGCGTGCTCGAAGGGGAAGAGGCGCGGGCCGCCGCTGCCGTCGACGACGCCCAGCAGCGGGTCGCTCTGCGCCGCATAGCCGCCGCTCGCGTTGCCGCCGGCCACCCAGCGCTGCACCACTTCAAACTGCTCGGCCAGATGGGCGTTGTAGGCCATGAAGACCAGGCCGCGGTCCTCGTCGTCCGGGGCATCGGCATGCACCGGCGCGCCATAGCTCATGCCGCGGCGCAGGATGCGCGGCATGCGGTTCCTGGAGAAGGCCGTGCCGGCCAGGTCGCGCGGGTTGGTGCGGCGGATGTGGGCGTGGAAGGGGCAGGCCGAGCCTTGCGCGTCCTTGGCGAAGTTGAAGTCGTTGCTGCTGCCGGATGCCTCGGGCGCCGCGAGCGGCCGGCCGTCCTGCCAGCGGCCCATCAGCTTGGCAAGCACCAGCTCGTGGTCCAGGCCGATCTTCCTGGCCTCCTGGTAGGTGCGCTTGGCAAAGCGGCCGGTGTACTGGCGCAGCTTGCGCACGACCAGGAAGCTGCCGCGGTCCAGCAGCGCATCGGGCTGCTCGGGCACGGTGTAGCCCTTGTCGCGCTCGGTGGGGAAGCCTTGCAACACCTCGCCGTACTTGACCTTGTCGTCCCAGGCCAGGCCCGTGGGCGGTGCGTCGTCCGGCGTCGGCACAGGCTGGCTGATGCCGTCCTTGAAGCCGAAGTGCTCCTTGTCGGCGGCGTTGCTGCGCATGGGCTCGATGGCCATCAGCGCCAGGCCCGTGTTGACGGTCAGCGCTTCAGCCAGTTCATGCAGGCGCTTGTCGTCAGCGGCCGTGAAGTTCTCGCCCGGCTCGGCGGCCGCAAAGCGCAGCTGCACGAGGACATGGGCGTTGGCGGGGTCAATGCGGTCGATCTTGTTGACATGAGGCGCCAGCACCCAGTGCGAAGGGTGGTTGTGGCGCACGTCGCCCAGCAGGCCGGCGCGCGCGGCCATGCCTTCCTTGAAGGCCTGCGGGAAGCGTTCCAGGCGCGAAGCCGGGACGCCCAGCGCCCTCAGGCCTGACAGGGTCAGCGCCACCTGGCGCCAGACGGCGAGCTGGGCGCCGTCTTCGTTGTCACGCTGCACCGACGCCGTGCTGAGCCAGGCGACAGCCTGGGCCGGCTGGGCCACGCGCAGCAGCACCAGGCCGCCGCGGTTGCCGGGCGGTTTGCTCAGCAGGCAGCACTGCAGGTCGCCCGGCAGCAGCGACAGCTCGCGCGCCCGGACTGAGGGCTCGGGCAGCGGCTGCTCGAACCAGGCCAGCATCTCGTGATGGCGCTGGCGCAGCTGGCCGCCGGCGGTCTTGCCGCCGTCCTTGGGAAACTGTTCAGCCGTGCCCAGCTCGCGCAGCTCGAACAGCACATCGTGGGTGGCGCGCAGCAGGCAGTCGCGGTCGGGCGCCCCGGCGCCGAAGTAGCGCTGCAGCGTGTACAGGCCCGCCAGCGGCAGCAGGCCGCGCGCCGCCATCGCGAAGCGCTCCTTGTCGCCAGCGGGCAGCGGCGGCGTCTCGCCGGAGGCCGGCGCGCGCAGGCGGTTGAATTCCAGCTCGTTGGCACGGCCGCGCTGGGCGGCCTCCAGCCGGGCGAGGTATTCGCCATCGCCGACGCTGCGGCCGGAGGCGATGAACAGGAAGTCGGCCGAGATCTCGTGCTCGCGCACCCAGCGCGCATAGGTCTCGAAGCTGCAGTCACGCGACAGCGTGTAGGCCTCGGTGTGGCAGAGCATCAGATCCAGCGTGGAGCCGAGCTGGTCCCAGATCACCCGCATATAGGGCTCCCAGCCGCCGTCGAAGCAGACGTTGAGCAGCAGCCGGTCGGGCGCTCCGTCCTTGCCGTCGACGATGCTCCAGCGGAAGGAATGGACGATGCGCCAACGGGCGACGATGTCGGTATAGGGCGAGGCCGGCGCGCTGGACTCGCGCGAGCCCAGGCGCAGGCCGTTGAGCGTCTTCAGCACCCTGCGCAGGCGGTCCACATAGGTGACGACCTCGAGCGCGTCGACAAAGCCGCGCTTGATGTCAGCCAGCAAGTTGAGGTCGGTGATGCCGCCGAGCTGAACGTCGTTGCCCCGTGCCATGACTCTTCTCCCTAGCTTTTAGGGGAGAAGTATCCCGGCACCGCATGACGCCGGGGACAGGGTCGGCCCTCAGGTTTAAGGAGGGATTCCGTTGATCCCTGCCGGACGCATTTCATCCGCGAAAAGCCGCAACCTATCGCAAACCCTTAGATCGGATGACCCCTCAAGAACACACTGGCGGCACACCAGAGAGAAAGAAGTCCGCCATGAACCGCATCAGCACCACCACCGCCGCCGCCCGCACCCGCCTGCAAGCCGTCAGCGCCGCCATCCTCGTCGCCCTGGTCGCCCTGACCGGCGCTACCTGGATGACGCTCACCGTGCCGGCCGAAGCGCCCGAAGTCGTCAAGCTGGACCGCGTGGTCATCAGTGGCGTGAGCACCCCGGAGCCGACGATTGCCCAGCTGCCCCGCGTCGTCATCGAAGGCCGCCGCACGCCGGATGCGACGCAAGTTGCCAGCGCCGAACTGACGGCCGCCGTCCGCTAAGCGGGCCGAGCGCCGGGCCGCTCCCTAGCCGGCCCGCACTGGCGATGTGCGTGGGGCTCAACGCCATACGCATCGCCGTCCCCTCGGGGACCGGCCAGACTGGCCTGCCTTCAGCAAGGCGAGACTGGACGAGGGGCTAACGCCCCAACACGCGAAGGATCTCCCGGCCGTAGGCTTCGAGCTTCTTCGCCCCCACGCCGCTGATCTCCCCCAGTTCGGCCAGGTCCCCCGGCAGGACGCGGGCCATCTCCGCCAGCGTCGTGTTCTGGAAGATCACATAGGCCGGCAGGCCATGCTCCTTGGCCACCTCGGAGCGCCAGGCCTTCAGCGCCTCGAAGCGCTCGTGGCCCTCGGCGTCCAGGCCGAGTGCCGGATCGGCCTTCGGCTTCGCGCCGCCACGGGCGGTCTTTGACTTGCCGCGCGGCTTCTTCTCCTCGGCCTCGCGCAGGCGCAACTCCACCTCACCCTTGAGCACCGCCCGGGCGCTGTCCTGCAGGGCCAGCGTGTTGAACTCGCCCTCGGCGGCCACATGGCCCAGCGAGATCAGCTGGCGCAGCACGGCACGCCACTGCTGCTCGGACAGGTCGGCGCCGCAGGCCCAGGTCGACAGGTTCTCGTGGCCGTATTGCTTGGTCTTGTCGGTCGCCTTGCCGCGCAGCACGTCGATCAGGTGGCCGGCGCCGAAACGCTCGCCGCGCTGGTGGAAGCGGTAGATGCAGCTCAGCAGCTTGCGTGCCGCCTCGGTGCCGTCCCAGGTCTGCGGCGGGTTCAAGCAGTTGTCGCAGTTGCCACAGGGCGTTGACGCTTCGCCGAAGTAGCCCAGCAGCCGCACGCGCCGGCAGTCAGTCGCCTCGGCCAGCGCCAGCAACGCATCCAGCTTGCCGCGCTGGCCCTGCTTGAAGACCTCGTCGGCCGGGCTGTCGTCGATCATGCGGCGCTGGTTGACGACGTCGGCCAGGCCATAGGTCATCCAGGCCTCGGCCGGCGCGCCATCGCGGCCGGCGCGGCCGGTCTCCTGGTAGTAGCTCTCGATGTTCTTGGGCAGGTCCAGGTGGGCGACGAAGCGCACATCGGGCTTGTCGATGCCCATGCCGAAGGCGATGGTGGCGACCATGACGATGCCGTCCTCGCGCAGGAACCGGTCCTGGTGGCGGCGGCGCACGTCGGCGTCCAGGCCGGCGTGGTACGGCAGGGCCTTGATGCCCTCGCTCTCCAGCCACACCGCTGTCTCGTCGACCTTCTTGCGGCTCTGGCAGTAGACGATGCCGGCTTCGCCCTCGTGCTCGTCGTTGATGAAGCGCAGCAGCTGGTCGCGCGGCGAGGTCGTCTTTTCCGCGATCAGGTAGCGGATGTTGGGCCGGTCGAAGCTGCTGATGAAAACGCGGGCGTCCTGCAGTTGCAGCCGCTGGATGATGTCGGCCCGCGTCAGGTCGTCGGCGGTGGCCGTCAGCGCGATGCGCGGCACATCGGGGAAGCGCTCGTGCAGCAGACTGAGCTGCAGATACTCGGAGCGGAAGTCATGCCCCCACTGGCTGACGCAATGCGCCTCGTCGATGGCGAACATCGACAGCAGGCCGCGTTCGTGCAGCGAGGCCAGCTGGGCCAGGAAGCGCGGCGTCGTCAGCCGCTCGGGCGCGGCGTAGAGCAGCGTCAGGCGCCCGCTCATCATCTCGCGCTCGATGCGGCTGGCCTCCTCACCGGTCTGGCTGGAGTTCAGGAAGGCGGCGTGCACGCCGGCCTCCTCCAGCGCGCCGACCTGGTCGTGCATCAGCGCGATCAGCGGGCTGACGACGATGGCCACGCCCTGTTGGCGGGTGTGGCGCACGATGGCGGGCACCTGGTAGCACAGGCTTTTGCCACCACCGGTGGGCATCAGCACCAGCGCGTCGCCGCCGGCGGCCACCTGCTGGACGATGTCGGCCTGCTGGCCGCGGAAGGCGGTGTAGCCGAATACTGCTGACAGGACCTGGTGAGCTGCGGATTGCAGGTCGTCGGAGGCTTGGGGAAGATGCAGGGGCGGATTCATTCAGCCGCCATTGTCCCAGGAGCTTCCAGATGCCCCCGTCCGATAAAGCCGCCGAATTGCGCGAGCGCCTGATCCGCAATTTCAATGACGCGCCGCGCGAGCGCTTTGTGCGCCCGCCGCGCTACGACACCGAGACCACGTCGCTATCCAAAGGCACCGCCGCCCAGCAGTTGGGCGCCAGCTTCGACATCCTGGCGCCCGGTCAGATGGGCTGCCCTTACCACTTCCACTACGCCGAGGAGGAGATGTTCATCGTGCTGCAGGGCGAGGGCACGCTGCGCGTCGCCGGCGAGCTGGTGCCCATCCGGGCCGGCGACACCATCAACATCCCGGCGGGCCCGGAGTACCCGCACCACATCATCAACACCTCCGACGCGCCGCTGCACTACCTCAGCATCAGCACCCAGAAGGAGCCGGAGATCTGCGTCTACCCGGATTCGGGCAAGGTGGGTGCTTTCGCGCCGGGCCTGCGCCTGCTTCAAAAGCAGGACGCCGGGCTGGACTACTGGGTTGATGAGCCCTAGGAGCCTGTCGGGCTTTGGGTCGGGTGCGCGTTGGGCCTGCAAGGGGGCTCAGCCTAGGCGCAAAGCGGAGCTGGGCCGGGTGCCCAGCGAGCATTTGCAACGACGGATCAGCCCCCTTGCAGGCCCAACCCGAAGGGCCGGGGCGATTTGCGGGGCGATTCGGCGTTGCCGACTCGTTGTGGGGGCCGATCCCACGCCTCGTCGGCGCCTTGCCTCGCCCCGCAACTCACCCCGGCGCGCACCCGACCCAAAGCCCGACAGACTCCTAGTAATGCGGCGGCAGCTCGTCGCGCGGACCGCGCATGCCGTCCGGCTCGGCCGCGGTGGCCCGGTTGCGCAGCTCGACCAGCTCACGCACCAGCCGGTCGATCTGCTCCTGCTGGCGCACGACGACCTGGTTGAGCTGCTCGACCGTGTCTTCGGCGAAGCTGGCCTTGATCTCGAGGTCGGTGATGCGTTGTTCGAGGGCTTGCAAGGTGTCCATGACGATATGGTGGCGCATTTCGGCGGGGTTGCGGGCCGAGTTGGGCGACGTACGCGCGCGGTGGAGCGGCTGGTTTGCGGCGGCGGAAATCGGCACAGCCTGAGCAAGCCTTCGGAAAGCGGCCGCTCAACGTTTGAACTTATCGGTAGTCACAATGGGCGACGCCCGCTTTCGCCTGTCCGTGCGATGGAAGGGCTAGGCGCCATCGTCTTCCTCACAAGACAGGTACTCAGCTACTTGGCCAACGCCTTCCACTTCAAATCCAACTTTCTGGGCCACCCTCCCGGGGCCCGCACTTTCGGGGATGGGAAGAATGAACCTGATGTCGAGGCTGGTCTGCGCCAGCATGTGTTTGTTTGCCGGCACTGCCTTGGCCGCCGGCAACACGGCGAACACCGCAACATGGAAGCTCATCTTCAACGGCAAGGATCTCAGCGGCTGGTCGGCGCACTACGCATCCAAGGTCAGCGCCGATACACCGGCCGCGTCCAGCATCTTCGAAGTGAAGAATGGCGAGATCCACGCGTATCCCACGCACGTGGCGGGCACGCCCCAGCCGTTCGCGTACATCATCACCGACGCTGACTTCAAGGACTATGTGATCAGCCTCGAATACAAATGGGGCAATAAGAAGTTTCCGCCGCGGCTTCACGAAGTGCGCGATGCGGGCCTGCTGTATCACGTGTATCGCGTGCGGCCGTCAGACTGGCCGGCGAGTGCCGAAGCCCAAATCCAGGAAGGCGACACCGGAGATTCGTGGGCGATATCGACGCAAGCCTCGAGCTTCGTCGATCCGAAGACCGGCCGTTATGCACTGCCCGAAAACGGCGGTGTCCCCATCACGGGCGGCGAGAACGAGGGCTACCACCGTACGCGCCACGGGCGTGTCAACGAGCGTCCGGGCTGGAACACGCTCGAAGTCATCGTGCGCGGCGATCGCGCCACACACGTCGTCAACGGCGTCGTGAACATGCGCGTCAGCGAACTCAAGTCCTGGGATGCCGGCACGAGCAGCTGGGTCAAACTCGACCACGGCAAGATCGTGCTTCAAGCTGAAGGCGCCGAGGTTTTCTATCGCAACATCAAGGTTCGGGCGCTCACGGAGACCGACGACATGCTGCCTGCGCCTGCACTCAGCGAGGTATGGTTCCCGGTTCCACCCAAGGTGACGCCGGGCGCGGCGCCAGGTGCCGCACCGTCGGACGCCATCGTGCTGTTCGACGGCAAGAGCCTCGACGCATGGAAAAGCGCGAACACCGGGGCAGCCGCGGGCTGGAAAATTGACAACGGCGAATTGGTGGTCGGCCCGGGCACCGGCGACATCCAGACCCAACAGTCCTTTGGTGACGTTCAACTGCACCTGGAGTGGCGCGCGCCCAAACTTCCCGCCGACAAAGTGAGTCAGGATCGCGCCAACAGCGGCGTATTCCTGCAGGATGTCTACGAGGTTCAGATTCTCGACAACTTCGAGAACCCGACCTACGTGAACGGCATGGTGGGGTCGATCTACAAGCAGTTCCCGCCGCTCGTCAATGCCACTTGGCCAGCCGAGAACTGGAACACTTACGACATCATCTACGCCGCGCCGCGCTTCGCGGCTGACGGTTCGCTCATTTCACCGGCGCGACTTACGGTGTTGTTGAATGGCGTGCTGGTGCAGAACAACTCCGCGCTCAAGGGCGGCACCACCTACATCGGTACGCCCAGCTATCGAGCACATGCCGAAATGCCGCTGCGCCTGCAGGATCATGGGCATCTGGTCCGGTACCGCAACATCTGGGTGCGCAAGCTTTGATGGGGACGTTGCTGGTTTCCTGACAAGAGGGAGACCGGTTCGAAGTGCCCTGTTCTGCCCGGTACTGCCGTCCTCGGGCTGCTCACCGAAGTGGTGAACGGCGCAAAGTGCGCAAGGTGTTGAGGCATCGAGACTTTCAATGAGTTGCGAGCGGTCAACTGCCGGATCTAGGTTCAATGACCGTTGCCGCTGGTATCGGCCATTAGGTCGCGAGATCTGGGTGACAGCAGCCAGTCTGAAGCACGCGCCTGTTTACGCTCGCTGACGCCCGCGATCCAGCGCGGCGGCCGCCATGCTGCCTATGTGCCTAAACACCGCGCTATGGCGCCATCTGAAACTCGACCCGCGCCCAATGTCCAAGCCCGTCCATGACGGTGAGCCGGTGCGCGCCCGCGCGCTCCACGTGCAGCGTCTGTGCCGCGCCAGCCGTCGTGCTGGCCGCCATCCATTGACCATCAAGCAGCCACGTCAGCCCCTGCTGCGCGCCGATCGCCTGCAGCTTCAGCACGACCTCGCGCTGGCCCGGCGCCGGGCGCAGCACCGTGCCGGGCTCCAGGCCCACGACGCGCAGCCGGTTGGCTGCCAGCTGCTGGCTGGCGCAGCCCGGTCGCCAGGCCAGGCGCTCCAGCGGGTGGCGCTGCTCGGCATCGAGGAAAGGCCCGAGCAGCGCAGGCCAGCGCACGGCCTCAAAACGCTCGGCCTCGGGCGCGCAACCGGGTTGCACGCGCTGGCCCGCCGCCACCCAGACAGGCTCTACCAGCGGCCCCGGTCGCAGCCGGTCGGGCAGCGTCGGCGGCACGGCGCCGTCCAGCGTCCAGGCGATGCGGCGCTGCAGGCACAGCGCGGGCTCGGTGGCCGACTCGGCCAGTCCCAGTGGCCAGCAGATAGGCACGGCCGCCACGCTGTCGGGCCGGCGACGCGGCGCGAGCTGCTGGCGGGCCTCGTCAGGCCCCAGGGCCGCGGCCAGGTCGCGCAGCAAGGGCGCGGCCGAGTTGGCGCCAAAGTGGCCGGGATTGGGCGTGCCGTCGGGCCGGCCAATCCACACGCCGAAGGTGTAGCGGTCCGTCACGCCCAAGGCCCAGGCGTCGCGAAAGCCAAAAGACGTGCCCGTCTTCCAGGCCACGCGCTGGCCGCTTTCGCGGAAGGGCGAGCCGGGCCGGCCGCCGTTCTCCAGGATCTCGCGCACGATGTAGGCGGCGCCCTCGCTCATCAGCCGCGCCTCCTTCAGCGGCTCGTCGGGCGTGAGCCGCGGCCGGGCCGCGATGCCGCCGCGCGCCAGCGCCGTGTAGCCGCCAACCAGCTCCTCCAGCGAGGTGCTGCCGCCGCCGAGGATGAGGCTCAAGTTGGGCGCCGCATTGGCCGGCATGCGCAGCCTCAGGCCCGCGTGGCGCAGCCGGCCGGCAAAGCGCTCGGGGCCGAGGCGGTCCAGCAGATCCACGGCGGGCACGTTCAGCGAGCGCTGCAGGGCCTCGCTGACGCTGACCGGCCCGGAGAAATCGGCCTGGAAGTTGCCCGGCGCATAGCCGCCAAAGTTCTGCGGTGCGTCGATGAGCAGGCTCTCGGAATGGATCAGCCCTTCGTCCAGCGCCATGCCGTACAGAAACGGCTTGAGCGTCGAGCCCGGTGAGCGCTTGGCGCGCACCATATCCACGTGCGCCCCGCGGCGCGCGTCTGTGAAGTCGGCTGAGCCGACATAGCCGCGCACTTCCAGCGTGCGGTTGTCGACGACGAGGGCCGCGAGCGACACGGCATCGGGCAGGCTGTTGAGCCGGTCCGTCAGCAACTGCTCCAGCCGCGCCTGCAGGCCGGCGTCCAGCGTGGTCTGGATCGTCGCTGCCGTCTGACCGTGGCGTTTGGCATCCTGGCGCAAGCGCTCGGCCGCCAAGGGTGCCAGCCAGCGCGCGCGCAGCGGTGGCGCAAAGACGCGCTCCTGCTTGGCGTCGGCCACGTCGGCCGCGCTCCAGATGCCCAGCGTCTGCATGCGCGTCAGCACCTTGTCGCGCGCCGTCTGCGCGGCGGCGACGGCACGGTCCGGCCGCAGCCGTGTCGGTGACTGCGGCAAGGCGACGAGCAGCGCGGCTTCGGCCTTGGACAGGTCCGCCGCGCCCTTGCCCAGGTAGGCCCGGCTGGCCGTCTCCACGCCCTCCAGCGGGCCGCCCATGGGCGCGAGGTTCAGGTAGAGGGTCAGGATCTCCTGCTTGCTGCAGTGCAGCTCCAGCTGCAGCGCGCGGGCGATCTGGCGCAGCTTGGCGGGGATGGTCCGGCCCGCCGCTCGCTCGTCCACGAGGCGTGCGACCTGCATCGTCAGCGTCGACCCGCCCGACACGATGCGCCCATGCCGCACCCACTGCCAGGCCGCGCGCACCAGGGCCACCGGGTTCACGCCCGGGTGCCAGCGGAACCAGCTGTCCTCGTAGTGCAGCAGGGCCTCGACGTAGTTGGGCGAGACGGCCTCAGGCGTCGTCGGATGGCGCTGCGCACCGTCGTCACCGGGCCAGGCGCGCAGCGGCGTGCCGTCCGCCGCGAGGACGGTCAGCGTGGGCGACTGCGCTGCGGGCTGCGGCAGCGGGCAGGCCAGGTCCAGCACGAGGACAGCGGTGAGCAAGCCGGCAAGCGTGAGTTCTATGTGTCGGCGGGTGATGCGCATCGGCATGCCGAAGACGATAGCCGAAGCGCCCCCCTAGCTTGCATTGCATCCAGCCCGCCCGCGCTGCGTAAAGACAAGGCCGCAGCGCTGGTTGTGTCCATCTGTTTGCGGTTCCACCCACGACCCGTCCAACAGGAGATGCCATGAAACTGCCCACCCGCGCGCCGACCCTAGCGCTCATCACCGCCAGCGTTCTCACCGGCCTGGCCGCTTTGCCGGCCCATGCCTCCAGCCACCGCGAGGCGCCGTCGATTGGCGGCATGCCGCGCGTCGATGGCACCGACTTCTACCTGTTCAACAGCTACGAAGGCGTGGCCGCCAACGGCAGCGGCGGCCGTGCCGGCTATGTGACGCTGATCGCCAACTACCTGCCGCTGCAGGATGCCTATGGCGGCCCCAACTACTTCAAGCTGGACCCGAACGCGATCTACGAGATCTACGTCGACAACAACGGCGATGCGAAGGAAGACATCACCTTCCAGTTCAAGTTCATGAACACGCTCAAGGGCATCACCCTGCCCATCGGCAACCAGGTCGTGCCCATTCCGCTGACCCAGGCCGGCACGGTGAGCGCGCCCAATGCCGCAGCCCTCAACGTCAACGAGAAGTTCGCCCTGACCCTGATCCGCGGCGACCGCCGCACCGGCACGGCCAGCCCAGTAGCCAACCCGGCCGGCGGCACCTGGTTCGACAAGCCGGTGGACAACATCGGCACCAAGACGATTGCCGACTACCCGGCCTATGCCGCCCAGCACATCTACAGCGTCAGCCTGCCCGGCTGCGGCTTCCCGGCCAAGGTCTTTGTCGGCCAGCGCCAGGAGGCCTTCGCGGTCAATCTCGGCCCCATCTTCGACCTCGTCAATGCCGACGTGGGCGTCATCACCAACCGCAGCCTGATCAATGCGGCGGCGGTCAATTCCATCCAGGACAAGAACGTCACCTCGCTCGCGCTGGAGGTGCACAAGAGCTGCCTCACGCAGGGCAACGAGACCGTCATCGGCGGCTGGACTACGGCCAGCGTGCGCCAGAGCCAGATCGTCAACGCCGCACCACCCAGCGGCTACGACACGGCCATCAAGACCGGCGGCGGCTGGGTGCAGGTCTCGCGCCTGGGCAACCCACTGGTCAACGAGGTCGTCATCGGCCTGGCCGACAAGGACAGGTTCAACGCCTCGGTGCCGTCGGGCGACGGGCAGTTCGCCACCTACGTCACCAACCCGACGCTGCCGGCCCTGCTGTCGGCCGTGCTGCCCATCGGCAACGCCGCCCCCACCAACCTGCCGCGCCTGGACCTGGTGACGACCTTCCTGACCGGCATCCCCGGCGTCAACCAGCCGGCCAATGTGGTGGGCTCGGAGATGCTGCGCCTGAACACGGCAATAGCGCCGCGGCCGTTTGCGATGCAGAACCGCCTGGGCATCGTCGGCACACTGCGCGATGGTGAGAACCCGCCCGACCTGGCTGGCTTCCCCAATGGCCGCCGGCCCAAGGACGACATCGTCGACGTATCGCTGGCCGCCGTCATGGGTGGCCTGTGCTGGCTGAACAACGGCGGCGCGCTGTTCGGCCCGGCCTGCACCCGCGCCGTGGTGCCGCTGGGCGCCACCTCGCTGGAGCTGCACGACGGCGTCGACCAGGCCGTGGTGCCGCTGCTGCCCGGCTTCCCGTACCTCAACACGCCCAAGCCAGGCGCGAAGTGAACCCTTCCAGGAGCAAAGCCATGAATCGATTCCTCGGCGCCGTGGCCCTCGCGGCCGCGATGTGCAGCGGTGGGGCGGCACACGCCGGCCTCATCACCTTCGACAACCCCGGTGTGATCGACATCGACAACAACACCGGCATTGCCACCTACGGCGAGGCGGGCTTCGTCATCAGCGGGTCGGCCACCAGCTTCCTGCCGCTGGACGGCGCGATGGTGGGCGGCTTCGACACGACGCCCTTCATGCTCAGCCTGCTCGGCGGCGGTGGCTTCGGGCTGCAGTCGCTGGACGTGGCGGCCTACGACCTGGGCTTCGGTCCAGGCACTCTCGCTTTGGTCGGCCTGCTGGGCGGCACGCAGGTGGCCTCGCTCAGCGTCGACCTGGCCAACCCGGGCAGCGTGGTGTTCGACAGCAGCTGGGCCAACCTGACGTCGGTCAGCTTCTCTGCCAGCGGCGGCTTTGCGCTCGACAACATCAGCGCGGTGCCGGAGCCGAACAGCTTTGCGTTGGCGGGCGCAGGGCTGCTGTTGATCAGGGTGGCTCGCCGGCGGCGGCGCTGATCGGCGCGGCAAGGGTTGGGGCCGGCCGCGTTGTCTGGACGAGCCGGCGCAAACGCACGGCTTGAGCTTTCTCGTTGACCCATATATTTTGGTCAACCTGACCAGAATTGGAGCGCAACGTGAACCCAGCGAAACCCGAAAGACCAGCCAACCCAAGGCACTGGGTATTGCAGGACGCCAAGGCCCGCTTCAGCGAGCTGGTGCGGCGCGTCCACAGCGAGGGGCCGCAACACGTCACCGTGCACGGCCGGGACGAGGTGGTGGTCATCACCCTGCAAGACTTCCGCCGCCTGCAGGGTGAGCGCACCGGGCGCGACCTCATCGAGGTCATGCAGGCCTCGCCGTGGCGCGATGTCGATCTCGACGTGAGCGGCTCGCCCATGCCCGTGAGGGATGTGGAGCTGTGACCGGTTACCTGCTGGACACCAACGTCATCTCCGAGCTACGCAAGCCCCGGCCCGAGCTTCGCGTGCTGGAGTTCGTGGCCGCGCAGGCGTTGGAGAACCTCTACGTCAGCACGGTGACGCTGGCGGGAATCCGCTTCGGCATCGAACGAGTCCCCGATGCCGGCCGCCGTGCCGAACTGAGCGCCTGGCTCACGCACAAGGTGAGGCCGATGTTCGAGCACCGCGTGCTGCCCGTATCGGAAGACGTGATGCTGGTGTGGCGCCTGCTTGTGGACGCCGGGCGCAAGGCCGGGCACACCTTCTCCCAACCCGACCTGATCATTGCCGCCACCGCAGCCCACCACGGGCTCACCGTGGTGACGCGGGACGTTTCGGAGTTCGAACACGCCAAGGTCCCGGTGCTGAACCCCTGGTGATAGCGGTCGAATCTCGCCGGACGACGAGCTAGCGAGCGCTGGACGCCGCCCGCGCCGCACGCACCTGCTGAAGTTCGGCCTTCAGCCACTGCGCGCTCTCCACCGGCGCCTTGCCGGCACAGCGCACCAGATACGGCTTGCCGCTCATGCTGCTGGTGGCCGCGCCGCGTTCGATGAACTGCTCGGCCGTCTGCACCATGTCCTTGCCTTCGAGGACCTCCAGCTTCTTCAGCAGATGCGCCCTAGCCTCGGCGCCGGCATACCAGCTGCCGTTGCGGTTGAACTCGCAGCCGGAGGCCTGCAGCCGCGTCAGCAGCGCGTCGACCTCGGCGCGAGCGACGGGTGGCAGCGGTGCGGCGTGGGCCAGGCCGGCGGCCAGCGAAAGCAGAAGGGTGAAGGCAGTGCGCATGAGCCGGATGCTACGAGGACAAACACGTGTCCGACCATAGCGGCCGCGAGGGTAAAACTGCCTCATGAACGACACCTCGCAACGCTGGCAGGTCCACCCCGAAGTCGCACGCGCCGAGACGCTGGACAAGGCCTTCTACCTCGACCCCGCCGCGCAGCGCCTGCAGTACGAGCGTGTGCTCGCGCGCAGCTGGCAGTGGCTTGCTGACCTGCAGGGCGTGCGGGCGCCGGGCAGCCTGCAGCCGGAGACGCTGCTGCCAGGCAGCCTGAACGAACCCCTGCTGCTGTCGCGTGACGCGGCCGGTGCGCTGCGCTGCCTCAGCAACGTCTGCACCCATCGCGGCAATCTGCTCATCCACCAGCCCTGCCAGGACGCCGCCCAGATCCGCTGCGGCTACCACTCGCGTCGCTTCGAGCTGGACGGGCGCATGAGCTTCATGCCCGAATTCCAGCAGGCGCTGGACTTCCCCCGCCCTTGCGACAACCTGCCGCAGTTGCCGCTGCAGGACTGGGGCGGCCAGGGCTTTGTCGCGTTGGAGGAGCCGCTGGACACGTTCGACGCCTTCTTCGGCCCGGCCATGCAGCGCCTGCACTGGCTGCCGCTGCAGGACTTCCGCCTCGACGCCAGCCGCAGCCGCGACTACGAATTCGATGCGCATTGGGCGCTCTACGTCGAGAACTACCTCGAAGGCCTGCACATCCCCTTCGTGCACCCGGGCCTCACGCAGACGCTGGACCTGAGCCAGTACCGGTACGAGCTGCACGAGTGGAGCAATCTGCAGCTGGCGGTGGCGCGGGCCGACGAGCCGGCCTTCGAGCTGCCGCCCGAGGCGGCGGAATACGGCCAGCGCATCGCAGCCTACTACTGGTGGGTGTTCCCCAACCTGATGCTGAACTTCTACCCCTGGGGGCTGTCGCTGAACCAGGTCACGCCAATCAACACGACAGGCCCGGCGCGAACGCGCGTGCGCTTTCGCAGCTACGTCTGGAAGCCCGAGCTGCTGGGCAGCGGCGCCGGCGGCGCGCTCGATCAGGTCGAGATGGAAGACGAGGCCGTCGTCATGACCGTGCAGCAGGGGCTGCGCTCACGCTTCTATCAACGCGGGCGCTATTCGCCGACGAGGGAGCAGGGGGTGCATCACTTTCATCGGTTGATTGGGCGGGCGATGGGGGCTTGAGGCGATCACCTGGCCGCATCGAAAGCCACGAATCCCGCCTGCGTCAGACGAGGATGACCGTATCCGTGTAGCGCGCCAACGTGGCGTCATGTGTCAACAGCCGCAGCGGCTCGGTCAACGCTTGGGCGGCCAGCAGCCGATCAAACGGGTCCGCATGATGGGCCGGCAATTCGCCCACCGCCGCCGCATGCTCACCCGATACGGCCAGCAGCTGAAAGCCGGATTCCTCGAAGTAGGCCAGCGCTTGGGCTCCCGAGACCGGCATGTCACCGCGCCCCAGCGAGTGCTTGATCGAAATCTCCCACACCGACGCAGCGCTGACCCAAGCCGTATTGCCCGGCGCCAGGATGAGTTCGCGTGCCCTGGCCGGCAGGCGCGGGCTGTCCGCGATGGCCCACAGCGCGATGTGGGTGTCCAGCAGCAGGTTCACAAGCCGGACACGCCGAACAGTTTTGCCACCTCGTCGTTGTGGGCGTCGATGTCGTCGGGCACCTCGATCAACCCCTTGGCGACGCCGATGCGCGCGGCCGGCGGACGAGCTGACATCGCCACCAGCCTGGCCGCAGGCCTGCCGTTGCGCGCAATGACGATCTCCTGCTCCGCGCCGCTTTCCACGGCCTCCACCAGCCGGGAAAGGCTGGACTTGGCTTCGAGCATGTTGACGGCGTTCATGGGTGCAGCTTGGTTGGCTAAGTCTGGCTAATCTAGGCTAGTAGCTGAGTGGCGTCAAGCTCGGTAGCTTGGGGTAAGCCACGCGAGCCCCACGCATGCTTGGCGGTCAGAACCGTTGGGGTTCACTGCGTTCACCCCGACCTACCGCGCTTGGCTGCAGCTTCTGTCGGGATTCACTGCGTTCATCCCATTAACCTACCGGGCTCAATCGCCACCATCATGGATCCGCCTGGTTTGAGCCGTCGGGCGCGACAGCTTCATTTGCCGTTTTGTCAGGCAATGGCGCACCGGGCTCCGCTGCACTGGGCGGCCGCGGATTCGAGTCGTGAAAACCATAGGCTGAGATCCACCACACACCCACGACAAATACAAGAAGGACGAAAAGTACCACCGGCCAATGCAAGATCAAAAACAGCAAGCCATCCAGATCCACAGGAGATGACGTTCCCGCCCGGCAAGTCCGCGGAAACGCCGCCGAAAACGTAAAAACACTTGCCGGAATGGTGACGGCAACAAACCAAGAGGCCAGACGAAGCTTCGCGTTCATTTCTTGTCCACCACCGTGATCTCCCCTTCGGCCTTTCCAATCCCTCTCACCTCCGGCCGATACATATCCTCCGCAAACGTCGCCGGCACCACGTACTTGCCCGGAGTCACGGCTCGCACGAGGTAGAAGACATCCAGCGTCTGCCCCAGGGACGCGGCGGCGACGAAGCGGTCGTCGCGGTACTCCATGTGGACGATACGTTCGTTGGCGTTGGCCTGGGCGATGTTGACCCCCTCCACCGTGAACTCGCCGGCCTTGGGGCCTTGGCTGAGGTTGAGGTTCTCGATCTCGAAGCCCGCTGGGATGCGGTCCACGATCAGGCCGTCCTTGATGGACTGCGGCGCCTTCACGCGCAGGCGCACGACGAACATCTCGCCGGTGGTGAACTGCCGTGCCGTCACCGGCTTGCCGTCAGTCGTGAACATGGCGCGCTCGACCGAGATGCGGTCGCTGGTCGGCGCCAGTGGCTTGGTCGGGTAGCCCTGGGCGGTCACGTCGAGGTACAGCGGCGCCGCGCCCTCGTTCTTCAGCGCGATGCCCGACTTGAGCTTGGCGAGCTCGAAGCTCTGCTGGCCCACGCCGCTGCCGGTCCAGGCGTCGGCCTTGGCGCCCACGTTCAACGCTGTCTTCCAACCGTCGTCCTTGCCTGCGCCGTTGGTGGCGGCCTGCACGGCCAGGAAGAGGGCCAGGCGCTCCTGCGTCGAGTAGTAGTTGCGGCGGCTGAAGTCGTCGGACAGGTCGAACAGCAGGTTCTCGCGCTTCTCGTGCGCGACCTTGTGGCGCAGCAGCAGCGCGTAGGCCAGCGCACGGTCGCGCACGCGTGAGCCGTAGTCGCCCAGCCACTGGCTCCACCAGTAGTTGTTGGGGTCGTCGGGCTGGTAGCCGTAGCCGCGCTGCATCGCGTCGTCCAGGGCCGCCTTGGCGCGGCCTTCGTCGCCCATCAGCTTCAGCGCCAGGCTCAGCTGAACCAGCGGCAGCGGCGACAGCGCATGGCTGCGGTACTGGTCGTGCAGGGTGCGCAGCGTGGCCAGCGGCGCCTTCTGCTCGCGCGCCAGGATGTAGCCGGCGTGCGCGGCCTCGGCAAAGCGCTGGTGGGCGATGCGCAGGGTCTCGGCGTCGCGCCAGTCGGCGATGCGGCCCTTGTCGTCGCGCTTGGGCTCCTTGGCCGGCGTGGTCTGCTGGGCCGGGGCGCGCTGGAACTGCTCCAGCAGGTTGTCCAGCGAGCGCTTGAGCATGGCCTCGGGCACGGCAAAGCCGGCGTCGCGCGAGTCCTGCAGGAAGCCGGTCACATAGGCGCTCAGCCACCCCTCGTACGGGCTGCTGGACGCCCACAGGCCATAGCCGCCCTTGGGTTGCTGCATGCTGGCCAGGCGAGCGAAGGCGCTGTCCAACCGTTTCGCGCGTTCTTCCCGAGGGACTGGCGTCATGCCCCAGCGCTTGGCGGCCTCGTCGTCGATGAAGACCAGCGGGTAGGCGCTGGACGTCGTCTGCTCCAGGCAGCCATAGGGGTACATCAAGAGGCCCTTGACCTGGTCCTTGATGTCGATGGGCGGCGTGTTGGACACACTCAGCGCCACACTGGCCGTGCCGGCCCAGAAGGCGTCGAGCAGTGCCTTGTCCAGCGTCTGCGTGGCGCCGGGCTCCAAGCGGATGCGCCGGCTCTCGCGCACCAGTGGCGTGATGGGCTGCACCTGCAGCGCCGCCTCGCGCGTGATGCTCAGCGGCCCCGCCGTCACCTTGACCTCGATGGGCGCCAGCCCCGAGGCATCCAGGGCCTCGGCCTGGAAACGCAGGATCTGGCGCTGCTTGTCGGCCAGCTTCAGGCTCTCGGCACCGCCGGTGATCTTCAAGGGCCCGCTGGAAGTGACTGACACCTTCACGTCCTGCGCCGCACCACTGAGGTTGGTCACATCGAGAGCGATGGTCGCCTTGTCCCCCGGCGACACAAAGCGCGGCATGTTCAGCTCGGCCACCAGCGGCGCGGCGACAACCGTCTCCGCCTGGGCCGACGCATAGCTGTCGGCACTCGACACCACCGCCATCACGCGCAGCGTGCCGTTGAAGTCCGGCAGCTTCAGGTTGATGGTCGCCTCGCCCTTGGCATCGAGCTGCACCGGTCCGCTGAACAGGTCCACCAGCAGCACCTTGCGCGGCATGGACTGCGAGTCGCGCTTGCCGGCGTCGCCGCCGAAACGCTGCTTGGCCACATTGCCTTCCATCTTCTCGATGAGGCGGCCATAGAGGTCCAGCATGTCGGCGCCGTAGCGATGCTTGCCGAAGAAGAAGTCCTGCGGATCGGGTGTCTTGTAGTTGGTGATGTTCAGGATGCCGACGTCCACCGCCGAGACGGTGACGATGGCGGGTTTGCCGGCCAGGGCCGGCACCTTGACGCTGACGGGCAGCGACACCGACGGCTGCGTCTTGGCCGGTACGGTCAGTGCCAGCTTGGGCTTGCGGTCCTCGCGGTTCAGCGGCAGGTGCACCAGGCCCAGCGCGCGGGCCGGCGTCACCTTGTCGCCCTGGCTGCCGGGGCGGAAGGCGGCCACCGTGATGTAGAGGTCGTGGCGGGCCCAGCTGGCATCGACGGGGATGTCGATGTCCGTGCCGCTGGCCTTCACGCCGATGCGCTTGGTCCACAACACGCGGTCGCCTTCGACGGTGACGATGGCCTCGCCGTCATGCGGTGGCTTGATGGCCAGCTTGGCCACGTCGCCCGGCTTGAAGGGCGCACCCTGCAGCTTGAGTTGCACGCGGTCGGGCCGGTTGCCGATGTCGTCGGCGTCCTGGGCGCCATAGCCGGCGTAGAAGCCATAACGCATCGTCAGGCCGGTGTCGGGGTCTTTCACCTCCAGGCGGTAGCGGCCCCAGCGCACGGGCAGTGCGATCTTGGTGCGGGCCGTCAGCGCCAGGCTGCGCGCCTCCACCAGCTCCTCGTTGACGTTGAAGCCCGAGTTCCAGCCACGGCCGTCGTCATAACGCCAATACCACTGGCGCTCCTCGTAGATGAGCTTGAGCTGCACTTCCTTGCTCGGCTTGAAGTTGCCGCTCGAGTCGACGCGCGCCAGCTCGAACTCGGCCAGGCCGTTCTCGGCCGACACATTGCGGTCGAACAGCGGCCGCGCGCCGACCAGCACGGGCGCCGGCCACCACGTGCGCTCGATGGCGCGCACGACCGGCCGGCCGCCGGACTCCAGCAGGCTGAAGGCCGCGCGAACGCGCATCGGCGACTTGCGCTCACCGAATGCCGTCGCGATCTTCATGCTGGCCTTGCCTTCGGCGTCCAGCTCCTGCTCTTCCAGGTCCTGCCGGTTCTTGGCCTTGTCGTCGGCCAGGTCGCCAAAGATGAAGCCGGGCAGCTTGGCCGGCAGCGGCATCAGGAGGCGCTCGGAATAGGCGCTGCCCTGCAGCCGGTTGCCGCCGGCGGGTGCGCCGTAGAGGTAGTCGCCCTGGGCCTGCACCGTGATGCCGCCGTCACCGTTGAGGGTGCCCTCGGGCGCGGTCAGCGTGAGCTTCATGCGCTCGGGCAGGAACTCCTCGACCTTGAAGGCCCATTGCGCATCGGGTTGCTTGGCACCGGGGTCGACGCGGGCCTGGATGGTCCAGCCACCGGTGGGTGCGTCGGCCGGCAAGGTGATGCCTTGCTGGTAGTAGCCGGTGCCCGTCTTGCCCGGCTGCACCAACTGCTCGACGAGTTTGCTGCCGTCGGGCTTCTTGACCGTCAGCGTGATGGGCAAGGGCTTGGGCAAAGGCTTGCCGTCGGCGTCTCGCGCCAGCACCGAGACCTGGAAGTTCTCGCCCGGCCGATACAGGTCGCGGCCGGCGTAAACGAACAGCTTGTTGCTGCGCGAGGGGTGGCCGGTGGCGTCGAACTCGCTCAGGTCCAGCGCCGCGTCGCGCAGCGACAGGATGGACATCTCCTTGCCTTTGCGCGCCAGCACGGCGCGGGCCTTGTCACTGCGGCCGGTGAACACGGCGTGGCCGTCGCCATCGGTCTGCGCCTGGGCCAGCGCCTTGCCGTTCTCATCGACCAGGCTGAGCTCCACCCCTGACAGCGCTCCGCCGCTCTTCAGGGACGTGGCGAACACATCCATCTGCTCGGCATGCCGGCGCAGGTGCAGGCCGACGTCGGTGACGTAGTAATGCGTGACCTGGTAGTCCCAGCCGAAGCGGCCGGGCTGGTTCATGATGGCCACGTAGATGCCGGGCTCCTGCAGCTCCTTGATGCCTTCCACGGGCAGGAAGCTGACGTTGCGCCGGTTCGGCCGTGCATCGGTCGTGAAGCGGCCGAGGTAGACGCTGTCGCTCATGGCGCGCAGCTCGTCCAGCACCCAGCCGCCCACGGTGCCCTTGAGCCGCCGCTGGTTGTCGTTGTAGCCGTCGTAGTAGTAACCGCCCTCGCCGTCCTCTTCGCCAGAGTTCACCTGGCGCTCGCGCCGGCCGCTGACCTGCTCCAGGAAGGCCGGCAGCGAGGCCGGCTTGATGCGCAGGAACTGCACGTCCACTTCGGGCGTGTTGATGGTCACGACCGGCAAGCCGCCGTTCTGGCCGGCCGGCAGCACCAGGCCGCGGCTGGCGAAGTAGTAGCTGTCGGGCATGGTCTCGCTGACAGCCTCGCACTTCTGCGCGGTCGCGAGCTTGGCGCCGGTTTTCGCCCCCAGCTGGGCGTTGAACGCGAAGCGAAAGCTGCGGTCCGGCGTCACGAAGGGCAGGTAGAGCACGCGGGGGTTGTCGCCCAGCACCCAGCGGGCGGCCAGCGGCTTGAAGCTGGCGTCCGGCGCCGGCTCCTTCTTGCCGTCGGTGGTGGTTGGCGCGGCGCCTTCCTGCGCGCTGACGAGGGCGCCGAAGTCCTGCTTGCTGTCCAGCGGCTGCGTGAAGCTCAGCGCGATGGCCGGCGAGCCGTCGAAGAGTCGGGCCTTGCAGTCCAGCAGCGCAAAGGCCGCCTGCTCGCCACCGATCTCGGCGCTGCTGGGCAGGGCCGGTTGCCCGAGCTTTTGCGACGCCCACCAGCCGCCGCCCACCACCGCCACCACACCCACCAGGGCCGTGACGGCCTTCTTCCACGCAACCATCGAATTCCTCCCCGCAATTTGGCGAGGAGTTTAGGTAGCGATCAGCGGCTGTCCACGGAAGGTTTCTTCTCGCCGCGGGCGCTGATCGAACCCTTGGTGCCGCGGTTCGTCATCAATAGGTAGCTCGCCGTCCTAGGGGGATCGGCGCCACATCGATTGACCCTCCCCAAGCGCAGGCGTAGAAAAGCCTCGGCCCGCAGTTCGCCGGGCGGTCAAGGAGTGGCTTCATGAAATTCCGGCATCTTCTGGTGGGCCTGACCGCCCTCGGCTGCGCCTTCGCAGCATCCGCAGGCTCGACCATCGCCAGGACGTCGGCCAGCGCGCTTGGCACGCAATTCGACCCGCCCGTGGACGATTTCGACAGCGGCACGTTCAGCGCCTCGTCATCAGCCGCCGGCAACGGCGCTGGCGGCACGGCTGATGCGTCGGTGGCCCTGGGTGTCATCAAGCTCTACGCCTCCAGCTTCGCCGGCGCCGGCAACCACCTGGGCACCGCCTTTGCCGAAGGCGCGTACGGGGAGGACATCACGATCAGCTCGGCCGGTCTCAACGGTACGCAGGCGCGCGTCACCATGGGTGTCACGCTGCAAGGCATGATCGACCCGACCGGGGGCGGCTATTCCTCGGTGAACTTCTCTTTAAACGGAGCCGGTTTCCTCGGCAGCTGGGGCGCCCACTCGAACCCTGCATTCCCGGGCGGGTTCCCAGTCGACTTCGTCAGCGCCGTGGCTGGCGGCCCGCTGTACTACTCGGGCATCCACAACATCAAAATCACCATCACGCTGGGCACGCCCTTCACCTTCACGGAGCGGCTGACGGTGTCTGCGGGCAAGATCGACTGCTTGAGCGACCCGCAATGCAGCACCAGCGAAGCAGCCTCGGTCACTGCCGATTTCGGCCACTCTTCGTACTGGAACGGCATCTCGGCGATCTCGCTGCTCGACCCCAACACCGGCCTGTACGTGCCGGCGGACATGTCGCTGTTCACGATCACGTCGCCCTCGGGGCTGAACTGGGCCCAGTCCTTTGCTCCGGTGCCGGAGCCGTCCTCGCTGTGGCTGATGTCCCTGGGCGGGCTGCTGGCCGCCTGGCGATACCGTTCGCTCGCCCGATCCCACCCGCGGTAGGCTCGTTTCCCCGCCGGATAGGAGCTTGGTGCTGTGCTTGATGCCCGGCTCTTGCATATCCTGGCAAGCAGCTTGACACGGTAGGCGCTGCCGCGCGGCGCCTGGTCGTGCGCAACGCTTGAGCGCTTGAACGGCACCAACCCACCATGCTGGACAAAATATGGTGAAAATGTTCATAATGGTGGACATTTTCGAACCGGATTACCTGTCCGATGCCCAGCAAACCGCCGGTCGTTTTCCCCCAGGAGCAGCGTCTTCTTGCTGCTCTTGGTGAGCGGCTGCGCCTGGCGCGGCTGCGCCGCAAGCTCAGCTCCATGACCGTTGCGCTCCGGGCCGGGATCTCGCGCTCCTCCCTTTACAACGTGGAGGCTGGCGATCCCGGCGCGACACTTGGGACCTATCTGAGGGTGCTCGCCGTACTGGGCCTCGAGAAGGACATCGAGTCGCTCGCGGCCGACGACCAGGTGGGCCGCAAGCTTCAGGACCTGGCGTTGGAGCCCAAGCCCGCTCGAAAGCGCGGCGCCATGCCAGCGTCCTCGCCGAGAGGATCTTGATGAGCGGCTCGAACCTGGAGGTCTGGCTCGACTGTGATCTTGAAGACGCGCGGCGTGTAGGCACGCTGTCTCACGATCGCGGCCAGGTCCGTTTCGTCTACGAGCGGGACTGGCTGAAGGACCCGATGGCATTTTCGGTCGATCCCGATTTGTCCCTCGGCGACCAGCCCTACTTTCCGAAGCCAGAGCTGGGCAACTTCGGCATCTTCCTGGACTCGTCCCCGGACCGCTGGGGCCAAACGCTCATGAAGCGACGAGAAGCTCTGCAGGCGAAGGACGAAGGCCGAACGCCCCGGAACCTTTATGCCTGGGATTTCCTGATCGGCGTTCAGGACTTCACGCGTCAAGGCGGGCTGCGATTCCGCCTGGAGGGCGCCGAGGAATTCCTCGGCGCCGAAAAGATGGCCGCACCCCCCGTGACCAACCTGCGCGAGCTCGAGGCCGTGGCCACGTTGCTAACGAGCAAGCGCATCGACGATCTTGACGCGCTGCGTCGGTGGCTGGCCGTGCTGGTGGCGCCAGGCGCTTCATTGGGCGGGGCCAGGCCGAAAGCGAACTTCGCCGAGCAGGACGGCTCGCTCTGGATCGGGAAATTCCCATCGCGTGACGATGACCGGGACATAGGCGCCTGGGAGGCCGCTGTCCACACCATGGCCAAGAGGGCCGGCGTCAGTGTTCCAGCCGCCCGCGCGGTCAGGTTGAACAGCGAGTTCCACACCTTCTGCGTCCAGCGATTCGATCGCGAGAATGGCAAGCGGCAGTTCTATGCGTCCGCCATGACGCTGCTCCGGCGGGAACAGAGTGAGGGCGCGAGCTACCTTGAGCTCGCCCAATTCCTGAGTGCCGGTGGAGACCCTGCATACGTCGCCAGCGACCTCAAGCAGCTGTTCCGTCGAGTGGCTTTCAATGTCGCCGTCGGCAATCGAGACGATCACCTGCGCAATCACGGGTTCCTGCTCGGCAAAGATGGCTGGCGGCTGTCTCCTGCCTTCGATGTCAACCCGAACGTCGACAAAGCGGAGCATGTGCTCAACATCGACGATGTCGACAACCGCCCGAGCATGAGCACGGTGCGGTCGACAGCTGCGTTTTATCGACTCACAGACGCCGAGGCAGGCGCCATCGTCGAAGAGGTGGCGACCGTGGTCGACCAGTGGCGCGACGTCGCCCGTGGAGCGGGCATTTCCGGCGCGGACATCGAGGTCACGGCCGGCGCCTTCTCGGCTCACCGGCAGTACAGGGCAGATGCACTGAATGCCACGTCGCAACCGATGGCCGCGGCCAAGTCTCGGCGGTCAATGATCCGGTAGCAAAACTCACTGGCTGGCATGGTGTTCGCGGCACCGAGCCTGCTTGTCGAAATACCTAGTTCCGCCGTTCGCCGCGTGCGCTGATCGAGCCCATGCCCGACACCGAGCGCTGCACCGACGGGTTGCCGAAGTAGTCCACCGAGCCGATGCCCGAGATATTGGCCGCCAGCTCGTCGGTCACCCACAGCAGCACATTGCCGATGCCGCTGACGCTGACACGGGCGCGCTGGGCCTGCAGGCGGTCGGCGACCACCTTGCCCTTGCCGGAGATCTGCAGCGCCAGGTCCTCAACGCGCCCGCCGAGCTGGCCGTCACCGGCACCCGAGATGACAAAGGTGAGCTGCTTGGCCTGCAGCTGGTCCAGCCGCACCAGGCCTGCGCCGCTGATGAAGAGCTTGAGCTGGTCGGCGCGCAGGGGCAAGGGCGCGTGCACGTCGCTGGCGCCGGACAGCGACAGCCCCTTCAGCTGACGCATCTCCACCTGCACGAACAGCTTTTGGCTGTGCCAGAACTTCCAGCCGCCGGTCGGGCGAATGATGAGCTGGCGGTCGGCCAGCTCGACCTCGACGCTCTTCTGCACCTCGGCGTCGCCGGCGATGAAACATTGGTCGCGCTCGCCCTGCACGAGGATGACGCGCGCCGCGCCGGCCAGCTCCAGGCGATCGAAGGCGCCGGGGGCGTAGATGCGGCCGGGCATTGCTGGGGTGGCCGGCGTCGCTGGTGTCGCTGGTGTCGGAGGAGTGGCCGGTGTTGCTGGTGTCGCCGGCGTGGCGGGAGTGGGGGGCGTCGCTGGCGTGGGGTGCGGGTGAGGCTGGGCCTGCGCCAGGCCGAGGGCTGCCAGCAGCAACGCCGGCAGGAGGCGCCTCTTCAAGGTGTTGGTCTTCATAGCGACTGCTCCCTCAACATCTTGGACACCTCACGGTTGGCCGTGATGCGCGTGCCGTCACGCAGCTGCACGACGAGCTGGGAGTTCTCGTCCGGGGTCATGCTCTCGACGAAATCCAGGTTGACGATGCAGCCGCGCTGCACGCGCAGGAACTTCATCGGGTCCAGCCGCGTCTCAAAATCGGCAATCGGCAGCCGCACCAAGAAGCTGCGGCCCTTGCTGGTGATGGCGGTGTATTTGTTGTCGGAGCGCAGGCACTCGATGGCGTCCACCTGCAGCGGGAAGATCTTGCCCTGGTCGCGCACCAAGAGGCGCGTCAGCGGTGCGTCGGCCGGCGCGCCCAAGGCCTGTGCCACATCGGCAGGGCTTGGCGAAGCGTCGCGCAGCACATGGCTGATCGCCTCGTCGAAGCGCTCGCGCGAGAAGGGCTTGAGCAGGTAGTCCACCGCATGCAGCTCGAAGGCCGTCAACGCGTGCTGGTCATAGGCGGTGGTGAAGATGATGCGCGGCTGGTGGGCCTCGCCTTGCAGAGCCTGCACCACCTGCAACCCCGTCAGGCCCGGCATCTGGATGTCCGTCAGCACCAGCGCGGGCTTGAGCGCGCGGATCTGCGCCAGCGCGTCGTCGCCGTCCTCGCAGACAGCCACCAGCTGCAGGCCCGGCGTGGCCTTGACCCAGTCGGCCAGGGCTTCGGCGGCCAGGTGTTCGTCTTCGGCGATCAGGACGGTGGTGGTCGTGCTCATAGCTGTGGAATAAAAAGGTCGACGCGAAATCCTGCGCCGGGAGCGGTGTGGATGCGCAGGCGCGCCTGGCCGTCGTAGTCCAGCGCGAAGCGCTTCTTCAGCGCCGCCAGGCCCACGCCGCGGCGCTGGCCGGGCTTGGGCTCCAGGGCCTCGGGCTCGCAGCCGGGGCCGTCATCGGCCACGGCCAGGTCCAGGCCATGGTTGAGGGCATTGCGGCGCGCGGTGATGGTCACCTTGCCGCCGCCCTTGCGGGTGGCCACGGCATGCAGGATGGAGTTCTCGACCAGCGGCTGCAGCGTCAGTGGCGGCAGCTCGTCGGCCATCACGCGCTCCTCCAGGTCCCAGTCCACGCGCAGGCGCGAGCCCAGGCGCAGGGCTTCCAGGGCCAGGTAGTCGCGCAGGAAGTCGATCTCGTCGGACAGCATCACGCGGTCCTCGGCGCCGCGCTTGGTGTCCAGCACATAGCGCAGCATGGAAGCGAACTTCAGCAGCGAGGCCTCGGCGGCGGCCGGGTCCTTGCGGGTCAGGGCGATCAGCGAGTTCAGCGTGTTGAACAGGAAATGCGGGTTCAGCTTGCCGCTGATGGCCGACAGCTCGGCCTTGGCCAGCGCACTCTCGGCCTGGGCGGCGTGCACGGCCGCCGAGCGCGCCGCGCGGGACTGCAGCACGGCCGTGAAGGCGGTGGCTATTGCTGCGTAGACCACGAAGCCCCACACCGAGCGCCACAGCAGGCCGGCCAGCAGCACGGCGCCGGCATGGTCGGTGCCGAACAGGGCGGCATTGACGGCGAACTCACCGGCCTGCCACAGCGCCGAGAAGGACAGCGCCGCCATCGCGTGCGCCAGGGCGGTCGCGGCCGCGCCGGCATCGGTGCCGTGCAGGCGGCGGGCCACCGGCCAGACGGCGACGCCCAGCAGCATCGGCGCCCACAGCATGGTGGTGGCCTGGTAGACGGCCAGCCAGAACGGGTCCAGGCCGCGGTCGAACTCGCTGCCCGCCAGCACGAACAGGCACCAGGCCAGCGCGCAAGTCCCGGCGTACGCCAGCCACAGCCGCACATTCGGGCGGCGGTTGCTGGAGCGGGGGCCGGGGGAGTTCATGGCTTCATCTTAGGGAGCCCCGTCGGGCGGGCGGCGGGTGGAGAGACGAAGTGCGGGCCCCGGGGTGCGGGATGCGGTCTACGTGGAGTTGCTGACGGGGTTCGGCGAGCCCCTCGGCATAATTCGCCCCTTCCCCATCGAATTCGGACGAGCGTCATGGCCAGCGTCAACAAAGTCATCATCATCGGCAACGTCGGCAAAGACCCCGAGGTTCGCTACAACCCGAGCGGCGGCGCATGGGTCACCCTCAGCCTGGCGACCACCCGCAACTGGAAGAACCGCGAGAGCGGCGAGCGCCAGGAAGAGACCGAATGGCACCGCGTCGTCTTCAACGACCGCCTGGCCGAGATCGTCGGCGAGTACGTCAAGAAGGGCCGCCCCCTCTATGTCGAAGGCCGCCTGAAGACCCGCAAGTGGCAGGACAAGGAAGGCCGCGACACCTATACGACCGAGATCATTGCCCAGGAGATGCAACTGCTCGGCGGCCGCGATGGCGCCGGCGGTGGCGATGAAGGCGGCGGTGGCGGTGCCAGCTACGGCCGTGGTGCGGGTGGCGGTGAAGGTGGTGGTGGCGGTTACAGCCGTGGCGGTGGCGACGAGGGCGGTGCCCGCCCGGCAGCGCGCCCGGCTGCGGCCCAGCGCCCGCCCGCTCCGCGTGCACCGGCTGCGGCGCCCAAGGCGGCGACGGGGTTTGACGATATGGATGACGATATTCCGTTCTGAACCAAACCCGCTTGGATTAAAAAGGCCCACAGCACACTGCTACGGGCCTTTTTTATCGCCTGTATTTGTTAGCAGAGCAGATGGAGTCCTACAACAATTACCGTGGACGATGGGCAATCAGATCACCAAATTCACACCGCAGGGTCATTCAGTGAAAATACCGAGTGCTGCAACGTTGATCGGCTGGGCTACTGTTGTTGCCACGGCAATTTCACCATTCGGTCCGGCAATCTACGAAGCATTTGCCGACGATGACGACAGTTTTTTGTTTGAATATAAATATACGAAGAACCCCATCGTGGAGTGGAATAGGCAAGTAAACGCCGCACTGAAACGACTTGACGAAAGCATAAAGAGCCCAAGCGACCTCCCAAAATCACTAGTTCGATCTATCACCCGAGAACTGGCTATCAATACGCCAACATTGGCTGCATGGGCCGACTTGAAGCCTTTCGATAGCCTCCAAGTGAGAATCACAAACATAGGATCAAAGGACTTAAAGGATATACGCGTTCAATTTCATGGTTGTGTTGGATACGATTCCCATGCAACATACCCGGACTCCTTGGCAAGTCAAGAATCCCCGGAAATGCTGCGAAAACTCGCCGATCCAGTAACGATCAGCTATCGCAAATTATCTCGCAGCTCTTCGGAAGGGTCATACAACGCTTACGTCACATTCTTCGGTATGGATAGCGCCAGTTGCAAACCCCTGGTGACTGCTGATTTGGAAAGCGGGAAATCTGCCAAAGGCAGGCAAGTCAAGATTGACGAATATCTTCAGAGTAAGCGAGATCAGCGGCAGCGCTTTGAACGCATAGCAGATGTAAGCTTTAAGCTCGGTCTGCTAAGCATGGTCCTGTTTCTCTATTATCGAATTCGGCAGCTAAATAGAAGGTATCGTTCTGACTAACGACGCCTACCCTCCAGCTCCTAGTCCATACGGTCCGCCGTCGCGGCAATGCGCATGCCGCCCGGTGCAGTCCAGCGCTGTCGGCCGATGGTCGAAGCTGAGCACCCAGGCCAGCCCGGTTGGAGTGAACGCAGTGAACCCCAACACGGATGGCGGCAGCACGGTACTGTTCGGAAGCGCGACATCGTCGATGTTGGGGTTCGCGTGGCTCACCCCAACGGAGCTGTCAACATCAGGCCCGCGGCCCAATCACTGCGGGCTGTTTCTTGTGGAGAAACGCCCATTGATGGCGAAGCAACTGGTTTTTATCGATGGCGTGGGCGGCAAGCGCTATATGCGCGGCAAGCTGATTCGCTATTTCGAACAGCGGGGATATTCAGTTCACTGCTTCGACTATTCAGCATCGTCGCAGTCGTTGCCCGACATGAAGGCCCAGCTCTCGGCGGTGCTCAAGGAAGTGGCAGCCTGCGGTGAATACCATGCCATGGGGTATTCGTTCGGCGGCGTCCTCTTGCGATTGGTCCTGCAGGAGCCTGGCGCTGCGGCGCCACCGCCCCGACGGATCGTCTTGCTCGCATCGCCGCTCGCGTCAATGCGGCTGGCCAGCAGATTGAAAAATTGGCGAATCTATAAAGCGATGACCGGCGAATGCGGGCAACTGGTGGCGAGCGCGGACGAAATGGCAAAGATTCCGTTTCCACCAGTTCCAACGGCCTGCATCTACGGCATATGGCCCTGGCTGGGCGCATTGGGAATATTCGCCGGATTCCGGTTGCCGCATGACGGCATGGTGACCAAAGAGGAAGCCGCGCCGGAAAAATTCCAGTTCGCGGCCCCGATCAGCGCCAGCCATGCCTTCATTCCCGCCCATCCATCCGCGCTGGCGGTGGCCCATGGGTGGTTCAATGGTTCTTAGACCGCGCGCGGCCGCCTGCTGGTCTGCTCCTTGGAGGGCCGCGCCCCGCTGAGCCATCACTGCGTCGCAAATATCGAGGCCAGGCTGCTGGTCATCGCGATGATGCATCGCGCTTGGGGTGGCTTTGGCGTGATGGCCCTTCAGACCGCCCTCGCACCCTCGACACGCCACCGAGGCGTCAACGCGCTTGCGCAACGCCAGTGATCAGTCAGCGGTTGGGCCGTGAAGAATGCCATCGGCGCCTTCGGCATCGACCCCGAATGCTGCGCCAGAGCGCTTCTAGAATCGCCGCGCCCGCATGCGGGACGACATCAAAAGCACGGGGAGGACGGATATGAGGGCCACGGGTCTTTGCGCAGCCTTGGTTTGCGCTGCAATTTCCATCGGCTGTGGCGGTGGGGGCGGCAGCAGCACGCCGACGCCGCCAGCACCGACGCTGTCCTACGCCGCACCCCAGGCCTACGTGCAGGACCAGGCGACATCGACGCTGGCGCCGACCACATCAGGCACCGTGACGTCGTTCAGCGTCGCACCCGCGCTGCCGGCCGGCCTTGCGTTGAACACCACCACGGGCGCCATCTCGGGCACGCCTACCGCCGGCACCGCTCCCGCCGACTTCACCGTCACGGCGACGGGGCCCGGCGGCTCGGCCAATGCAAAGATCCGCCTGGCTGTCCAGCCTGCCGCCAAGGTCACTCGCATGACGGTGGCGGGCACCTCGGTCGCTCCGCTGGTGACGCTCGACGGCGCGGCGCTCGGCCTCACTGGCACCGTCTACGCCAAGGCGAGCGACAAGGACGGCGTGATCGGCTCGACCGTCGCAGTCACCGCCAGCGGTGGCAGCTATGTCCTGGAGTTTTCGACCGCCGGCTCCGCCACGGCAGGCGTCCATGCCGGGCAGGCGGTGGTGAGCCTCTGCCAGGACACGGCCTGCGCTGCGCCGCAGGCGACGTCCACGCTGTTCGTGAACTACAGCGTCAACGTCCTTGCCGCAGGTGGCGCCTGGCCGGGCAATCACCTGACGGCGCTCTCGCCCGTCGCGGGCGCACCGGAATGGGCCACCTTCCAGGGCAACGCCGCCCACACCGGTTACGTGCCGGTCACGCTCGACGCCAACAAGTTCGACACCCGCTGGCAAATCACGGTGCCGTCCTTCATCTATTTCAACGGCCGCTTCAACCTCGGCACGGTCACCACGGCAGGCGGCAACTTCTACATCGCCGGAGACAACGCCGTTTCGGCTCGGCGTGAGCATGACGGTGCCAGCGTCTGGAGCTACAGCTTCGGCGAGCTGCCCTACCCTTCCACCAATCCGCCGGCCGTCAGCAACGGGGTCGTCTATGTCGCGGCCGGTCAGCAATCGTCGACCTATATGTTCGGCCTGGACGCCAGCAACGGCACCGTGCTGTTCAAGTCCCGCATGTCATCTCAGTGGGAGCACTATCTCGCGCCCACCGTGGGGCCCTCAGGCGTGTACACCAACGCGGGAACCTACGGCGGGCTGTATGCATTCAGCACGCAGGGCACCGAGTTGTACTTTGCCGGAGCCGCACAGCAATCTGCGTGGACCCCAGCCGTCGACGCCAACGCGGTGTATGCCTATACCGGCAACTCCCTGCAGGTGTTCGACCCTGTTTCCGGCGCGCTCAAGATGAGCATCGCCGATCCGTCCTTCACGAACTACATCTACGAAATCGGCGGCTCCCCCGTCCTCGGCGGCGCCAACTCCGTGTTCGCCGCGGCCTATGCCAACAGCTTTCTGAATGGCGGAGGGATCGGCAATTCACTCCTGCACTTCAACCTCCAGTCGCGGACCGTCGACTGGTCCATCAGGGGCGTCTACCCCTCGACGCCGGCCTATGACGCGGGCGTCGTCTACGCGGCCAATAACAACCCCTTGCGACTCGAGGCCCGCTCGGAAGCCGACGGCTCGCTGCTCTGGTCCTGGACGCCCCAGGCGTCTGGCGATACGGAATTCGTCAGTGAGGTCCTGCTCACGAAGAACACCGTGATCATCAGTACCAATACCTCGACCTACGTCATCGATCGCTCGGCACACCGAACGATCTGGAGCTATCCAGCATCGGGCAATCTCGCGCTGTCACCGAACGGCATTCTGTACATCGTGTCGCAAGCCGGCTGGTCCGGCTCGACGGCAACGATCACGGCCATCAACGTTCAATAAGTCAGCCAAATCCGGGCGAGAGCGCAGTGCACCTGCGTGCGGCGGCCCCGGGCGCAGCCCGGTAGGTTAATGGGATGGACGCCCCCACCTTGAACGGCATCGATGTGCCAGAGTGGAAGGGCAATGTTCAACCACTGACCGGAAGGGGCGTCCGACATGGAGATTACGACGATCGGCCTGGACTTGGCCAAGAACGTGTTTCAAGTCCACGGTGTTGATGCACGCGGCAACACCGTCTTGAAGAAGCAACTCAAGCGCGCGCAAATGGCCGAGTTCTTCGTCAAGCGCACTCCCTGCTTGATCGGTATGGAGGCCTGCGCCAGCGCCCACTACTGGGCCCGCAAACTCCAGGCGATGGGCCACACGGTGCGCCTGATGGCCCCGCAATTCGTCAAGCCCTACGTCAAGACCAACAAGAACGATGCGGCGGATGCCGAGGCGATCTGCGAGGCGGTGGCGCGGCCCAATATGCGCTTCGTGCCCGTCAAGACGGTGCAGCAGCAGTCGGTGCTGGCGTTGCATCGCGCGCGCCAGAGCCTGGTCAAGATGCGCACCGCCCAGGCCAACCAGATTCGCGGCTTGCTCGCCGAGTTCGGCATGGTCATCCCGCAGGGCATCCGCAACGTGGGCCAACGCGTGCCGGATCTCATCGAGGACGGTGCCAACGAGCTGTGCGGCATGTTTCGGGTTGCGATCCAGCGCCTGATGCTGCACCTGGACGAGTTGGGCGCGCACTTCGAGGCGCTGGAAGCGCAGATCAAGACCTGGCACCAAGACAGCAGCACGAGCACTCAATTGGCGGCAGTGCCGGGCGTGGGACCGATCACGGCCAGCGCTTTTGCCGCCAGCGTGGGCGACGCCAAATTGTTCAAGAACGGGCGCCAGGTGTCGGCCTGGCTGGGCATGGTGCCCAAGCAGCACAGCAGCGGCGGCAAGGACTTGCTGCTGGGCATCAGCAAGCGCGGCGACACCTACTTGCGCACGCTGCTCATCCACGGCGCGCGGGCGGTGGTGCAGGCCAACGAGCGCAAACGCGGCACCGAGCGAGAGGACCCGTGGCTGAGCGCGCTGGTGAGCCGGCGCAACAAGAACGTGGCGGCGGTGGCGCTGGCCAACAAGAACGCGCGCACGATGTGGGCGTTGCTGGTGCACGGGCGCGGGTATGAGGCGGGGTTCAAGTCAGAGCCACCGAAGCGCGGCGGCATGGCCGCGGCGGCCTGAGGGCGTGCCACCTCTCCCGCACGATTGGATAACGGCAAGGAGAATCCACCCGACAGCCTTCCAGCGATTGCACAGGCGATCAAGACGTGATGGCAGAACAGGTCAGACCGTGGCCGGCAAATCCCGCTCACCCCAAGGCGCAAGTAGCGCGATAGGTTGATAGAGGCGCCGGTCAGCGAATTCCATCAGGGGCAGCAGCGCCAAGCGCGCACTCCAAGCCCGAATGTATGGCTGCAATCTTTTCCTCTCCGTCACCACTGAAAGAGCGCTTGGCAAACGGGGGCGTCCATGTATGGG